>JAEMQS010000074.1 GCA_016463765.1 Solirubrobacteraceae bacterium
GTGGCCGCCGCCGTCGCGCTGGCGGGCAGCGGGCCGACTGCCACGGCGCCCCGGGCGATGTGGCAGGAGCTCCGCCCCGCGACCGTGGCCCGCACCGAGGTCGCCGCGGCGCGGGTGGGGACCTTCGCGTACGTGCTGGGCGGCTACGTCCCTCCGTCGGGTGCGACCACCGCGATCGTCGAGCGGTACGACCTGCGCCGCAACCGCTGGCGCCGGGTGCGGCCGCTGCCCGTCGCCCTCAACCACGCCGCCGCCGCGAGCGACGGTCGCTTCCTCTACGTCGTGGGCGGCTACACGGCCGGTCTCGGGGGTGAGACCCGCGCCCTGCGGCGCTACGACCCACGCACGGATCGCTGGGCCCGCCTGCCGGACATGCCCACCGCGCGCGGCGCGCTGGGCGCCGCGATCACCGGTGGCCGGCTCTACGCGATCGGTGGAGCGCGCCGTGGCGGCGAGGCGCTGCGCACCGTCGAGATCTTCGACCTGCGCACCCGTCGCTGGCGGACGGGACCGTCCATGCCGACGGCGCGTGAGCATCTCGCCGTCGCCGCTCGCGCGGGTGCGGTCTACGCGTTCTCCGGCCGGACCGCCCAGGCGGGCAACCTGCCGGCCGTCGAACGGCTGCGGGCGGGACGCTGGGAGCGGCTCCCGCCCATCCGCTACCCCCGTGGCGGCATCGCCGCGACCGCGGTCGGCGCCGAGCTCGTCGTGCTGGGCGGCGAAGAGGCGGCCGGCACGATCCGGTCGGTCGAGGCCTACGCCCCGGACCGCCGCCGCTGGCGCTACCTCGCCGCGATGCCCCGTCCCCGCCACGGCCTGGGCGCGGTCACGTACGACGGCCGCGTGTTCGCGTTCTCGGGCGGTCCGCAGCCGGGCCTGACGTACGCGGCGGACGCCGAGGCGCTGCGCGTCGCGCGCTAGTGAGGTGAGCGGTAGTTCGGGTGCAGCTGGCGGATGGCGGCGCGCGTCTCCCGGTGACCGAGATCCGCTGTCGTACTGGTGGTCCGGCCGCGGATCTCGGGTGCCGGGAGACGTGATGCCGCCGCCGCCAGGTGCGCGTGAACTACCGACTCACCTCACGACGTCAGCCGCGGGTGGCGCGGGCGAGGATGGTCTCGCGCGCCAGCGGGCGACCGCCGGCCAGCCGCATGTCGTCGACGGTGAACCCGAGGTCCTCGAGCAGTGGGCCGAGCGTCGAGGGCGCGAAGAAGTGCACGTGGTCGGAGCGCGGCTCGAAGCGGTCGGTGAACCGCCGCTTGGACACGGCCGCGCCGAGCAGTGCCGCGCGACCCACGTGGGGGGTCGTCAGCAGGAGCGTGCCGCCGGGCTTCAGCGCGCGGCGCAGCTCGCTCAGCCACGGCGCGACATCCGCGACGTGCTCGATCACCTCACCCGCCCAGGCGATATCGACGCTGTTGTCGTCCAGCGGCAGCGGCTCGTCATGCGCCCAGAGCCGCGTCACGAGGCCGGGAACGCGCCTCTCAGCCCGCCGAAGGGCCTCGGCCGCCACATCCACCGCCACCGGCTCGGCGCCGGCGTCACGCAGCGCCTCACTGAACCACCCCTCACCGCAGCCGACGTCGAGGACCGTCGGAGCGGGCGGGCCGGGGTCGACGTGCTCGAGCAGGAACGCGCGGCGCAGGGAGTAGCCCTCGGGCTCCAGTCCCTCGGGAAGTGACGCCCAGATCGCCTCGTGCTGCTCGCTCACGAGGCCACCCTACGCGGCGCGCCTCGCAGCACGCAGCCGCGCGATTCCGCCGTACCGGGTCACGAGCAGCAGGAACCCCACCGCCGTCACCGGCACCAGCAGCACGAACCGCAGCAGCAGCAGGTACGCCACCGACGCCGACTGCGGCCGGTCCAGCGCCCGGGCGCCGATGAGCACCGCGGCGTCCATCGTGCCCGCCTGCCCCGGCGCGGCGGGCACGAGCGCGAGCATCGACGACAGCGCGAGGATGTAGCCGGCCTCGATCGGGTCGATGCCCAGCCCCGCCGCCTCGGCGCAGAGCCACCAGACGGCCAGCTCGAGGCCCCAGATCAGGAACGTCGCGCCGACCATCTCGACCCCGTGCCGTCCCTGCAGCAGCCGCGTCGAGCGCAGGACCGGCCCGAGCAGCTCACGCACGCGGTGCAGCAGTCCGCGCCGGTGCAGGAGCGCGACGGCGAGCACCGCGACGGCGACCGCCGCGGCGAGGACCGCGAGGACGATCGCGACCGTGCTCATGTCCGGGAATCCCCGGCCGCCGACCGCCAGCCAGGCGAGCACCACGAAGCCCAGGGCGAGGACGGCCACGTCGAGCAGCCGTTCGGCGAGCAGGGTGCCGACCACGGTCCGCAGGTCGGTCTGCGCCCGCGGCGCCATGAAGACCGCCCGCATCCCGTCCCCGGCCCGGGCGGGCAGCACGTTGTTGCCCATGTACCCGACCCATACGAGTGCGTGGCTGTCGGCCCGCGTCGGCTTTGCGCCGCACTCCAGCAGCAGTAGCCGCCACCGCTCGCCGCGGACCAGCGCGGCGACGGCGTACAGCGCGATGGCGCCGGCGAACGCCGCGATCGTCTCCGGGGTGTCCGGCAGCGTCGGCGCCTCCTGACGCGTCGCCCACCAGACGACCGCGGCCAGCGAGACGATCGAGACCGCCCAGCCGAGCGGCCGCACCCAGCGGCGACCCTCCATGCTGGGTGTGCGGCTAGTAGCTGCCCCGGCGGAACAGCACGGCCGGGACGGTCTTGAGCAGGATCACGAGGTCGAGGAAGACCGACCACCGCTCGAGGTAGAGGAAGTCGAGCCGGACGAGGTCGTCGAACTCGAGGTCGGACCGGCCGGAGACCTGCCACAGGCCGGTGATGCCGGGCAGCACGAGGTAGCGCTTGCGGTGCCAGTCCTCGAGGCGCTCGTAGTCGCGCAGCGGCAGCGGCCGGGGCCCGACGAGCGACATCTGCCCGCGCAGCACGTTGAACAGCTGCGGCAGCTCGTCGAGCGAGTGGCGGCGCAGCAGGCGCCCCACCGGCGTCATGCGCGGATCGTCGCGGATCTTGAACAGCGCGCCGCTGGCCTCGTTGAGCGACTCGAGGTCCGCCTGGCGCTGGTCGGCGTCCTCGTACATCGTGCGGAACTTCAGGCACCCGAACGGCCGACCGCCGATGCCGGGCCGCACCGAGCGGTAGAAGACCGGCCCGCGCGACGTGATCCGCACCGCCAGCGCGATGCCCGCGAGGAACGGCGACAGGAAGAGCAGCAGCAGCGCCGAGCCGACGAGGTCGAACGAGCGCTTCAGGACGTAGTCGAAGCCGTCGAAGACCGGCGGGCGCAGCTCGAACAGCGGCACCGCCTCGCCCGGGACGAACTCCGCCTGCTGCATGAGGATCTCCATCGTCGACGGCGCGATCTTCACGCGCACGCCGCGCTGGTGGCAGGTGTCGACCAGCTCGACGGCCTGTTCCTGCGGGAAGTCCGGGTCGGCGATGATGACCTCGTCGATGCGCTCGTCCTCGACGATGCGCGGCAGGTCGGAGAGCGCGCCGAGGGAGACCAGGCCGTTGTCGGGCCGCGGCTGGAGCGCCACGAAGCCGACGACGTTGATCGCCGAATGGCCGTCCTTCAGCGCGTGGGCGACGCCGTCGATGTGCTCGCCGCTGCCGACGAGCACCGCACGACGCTGGTACCCGGCGGCGCGCAGCAGCCAGCCGGTGGCCCGCTCATAGACGAATCGCAGCCCCGACACGATGAGGATCGCGAAGGCCAGCGAGCCGTAGAAGAGGTAGTAGCTCTGGAACTCCTGGCCGCTGACCACGGCGTAGATCAGCGCGACGACCGTCACCTGGAACAGCGACGCGACCACCGCGGTCAGGCCCGGACGTTCACCGCGCGACGAGTACAGGCCCGACCGCGCGAACAGCAGGACCGTCACGAGGTAGGCGAAGGAGACGTTGTCCATCGCCTCGTTGACCTGTCCGTCGAAGTCCCAGTCGTCGAGCACCGCCGCCTTCAGCGACAGCGCGGCGAGCAGCGCGAGAAACAGCCCGGCGTAGTCCAGCGCCAGCAGCGAGACCACGCGCGCCGCCTGGCGCGCAGTGTCCATCCGCAGCAGGAACGACAGGAAGGGTGGGCGCTTACGGCGGACGTCCTGGGTCACGGGCGGGACCACGACGGCCGGCCGCGAGGGCTGGCCGGTCTCGGGGGGAGGTGTAACCCGTGGGGCTTCGCGGACGGGGGCCATTCGCCTTCCTAACGGGTCTGCGCGACGAAGGTCGCGCAGTTTCCTGTCAGATGAGGACATTCGGGCATAACCGGAGGAGTCCTACCCGCTGGGGCGGCGGCACCCTGCATGACGCGGTGCGCCACGTTTAGCGACGCGCTCCCACGAGGCCCTCGACACCGGCCAGTTCGATCGTCTTCTGCAGCCCCTCACGCAGCCCGACCTCCGGCTGCCAGCTCAGCAGGTCCTTGGCCCGCGTGATGTCGGGCTGACGGACCTGCGGATCGTCGGTCGGCAGCGCCTCGAAGACGATCTCCGACCGCGACCCCGTCACCTCGACGACCGTCTCGGCCAGCTCCAGCAGCGTGAACTCGTCGGGGTTGCCGATGTTCACCGGCTCGTGGTACCCGCTCTCGGCCAGACCGATGATCCCGCGGATCAGGTCGTCGACGTAACAGAACGACCGCGTCTGCTTGCCCTCGCCGAACACCGTGATCGGCCGGTCCTGCAACGCCTGACGCAGGAACGTCGGAATCGCGCGACCGTCGTGCGGACGCATCCGCGGCCCGTACGTGTTGAAGATCCGCACCATCGACGTATCCACACCCTGCTGCGTGTGGTAGGCCATCGTCAGCGCCTCGGCGTACCGCTTGGCCTCGTCATAGACCCCGCGCGGGCCGATCGGGTTGACGTGGCCCCAGTAGGTCTCCGGCTGCGGATGGACCTGCGGATCGCCGTAGACCTCGCTCGTCGAGGCCAGCAGGAAGCGCGCGCGATGCTCCTTGGCCAAACCGAGCGTGTGATGCGTCCCGTAGGACCCGACCTTCAGCGTGTGCAACGGCAGACGCAGGTAGTCGATCGGCGACGCCGGCGACGCGAGGTGATAGACGAAATCGACCGGCTCATCGACGAAATACGGCTCGATGATGTCGAGGTTCATCAACGTGAACTCCGGCTGACGGATATGCGCGATGTTCCGCAGCGACCCCGTCTCGAAGTTGTCGACGCAGATCACGCGATGACCGCGACGCAGCAGCTCTTCGCACATGTGCGAGCCGAGAAAGCCGGCACCGCCGGTGACAAGACAGGTAGCCATAGCGGCAGATCGTACGCGAGCGCGGGGAAAGTGGGCAGGTCGCCCGTTGAGTCAGCCGCGCCGGCGGGCGGCTTTGAACTCGGCCTTCGTGAGGTCGAGGGAGAGCACGACGTACTTGCCCTCCCGGTGCGCCAGGCCCTGCCGCTCGAGCTTCTTCAGGACGACCGGGCACTTCTTGCACCGGTACGGCGAGTCCTTGCAGCACTTCTTCTTCGGCTTGATCGGCTTCGTGGCGAATGCGGTCTTGCCCATGCGATCTCGGACCTTAGCAGTCGGGATTCGGGAGACCTAACTTCCCCGTGCCACGAGTGCCTCGAGCCCGTCGAGCACGCGCTCGATCCCGAACCGATAGGCGGCGCCAGGGTCGTAGGCCGCCCCCTGCGCCTCGCCCGCGGCGGCCCCGACACGGACCGCGCGCGGGTACCGGTCGACGTCGAGCACCTGCGCGAGCAGCGGCCCGGATTCGGCCCACCACGCCGCGTCCTGTTCGGGCTCGCTCTCGCCCGCTCGCGCGACCCCGCGCACGAAACCGAGGACGAACGTCAGGGCGGCGTCGAGCTCGACGTCCGCCAGCCCGGTCCCGTCGAACGCCGCGAGCTCGTGGTCGTACTTCGCCGTGGTGCCCGGCCCCAGCGGGGGGCGCGCGCTGGACACCCACGCGGCCCATGGGTGCGCAGCGAACAGCGCACGGTTGGCGTCGGCGACGGCCGCGACCCGCTCGCGCCAGCCCTGCCCGCCGCGCCACGGTGGACGGGGCATCGCGAGGTGCGCAGCGTCGAGCATGAGGTCGAGCAGCTCGTCCTTGCCCGGGACGTAGGAGTACAGGCCCATCGCGGAGACCCCGAGACGCTCGGCGACGGACCGCATGGTCAGCGCCTCGAGCCCGTCCGCGTCGGCGAGCGCCGTCGCGGCGTCGACGACGTCGTCGACCGAGAAGCGGGGCCGGGGCCCACGCCGCGCGGGCAGGGGGACCTCGTGGCGCCAGAGCAGCGCGAGCGTGCGAGCAGGGTCGCCCATGCCACGATCATAAACTCCGTACGCTGTATAGTGTTCCCGCATGAACGTCACCGCTTCCGCCATCTCCCTCAACGTCGCCGACCCCGCCGCGTCTGCCGCGTTCGTGCAGGAGCACTTCGGCTTCACCGAGGAGATGGCCGCCGACGGGTTCGTGTCGCTCTCGCGCCCGGACGTCGGCTTCAACCTCATCTACCTCCGGACCGGCCTGCCGACCTTCAAGCCCGCGGCGCTCGCCGGACACCACGCCGACGGCCTCCTCATCGCCCTCGTGGTCGACGACATCGACGCCGAGTACGACCGGCTCATCGCCGCCGGCGTCGACATCACGACCCCCATCGAAACCGAGGAATGGGGCGAGCGCTACTTCCAGGTCACCGACCCCTGCGGCGTGGTCCTCCAACTCGTCCAGTGGGTGACCGCCCCCGCGTGATCTGACGGGCGCGGGGCGTAGATTTGCCGCCATGTCCGTTCCCGCGCCCGCCTTCGCCGACCTGCTCAACGAGCAGATCGGCCACGAGTTCGCCGCCCACCAGCAGTACGTCGCGATCGCCGTCTACTTCGACTCCGAGACGCTCCCGCGGCTCGCGTCGTTCTTCTACGCGCAGGCGCTCGAGGAGCGCAACCACGCGATGATGATGGTCAAGTACCTCGACGACGCCGACGCGGGCCCGGTCATCCCGGGCGTCGCCGCGCCGAAGAACGACTTCGCGGACGTCGTCGAGCCGGTGGCCCTGGCGCTCGACCAGGAGAAGCGGGTGAGCGCGCAGATCGACGCGCTGGCCAAGCTCGCCCGTGAGTCCGGCGACTACAGCTCCGAGCAGTTCATCCAGTGGTTCATCAAGGAGCAGGTCGAAGAGGTCTCCTCGATGGGGGATCTGCTGAAGATCGTGCAGCGGGCGAAGGACAACCCGCTGCTGGCGGAGGAGTATCTGGCGCGTGAGGGGTTCGGCGAAGACGGCTCGGACCCGACGGCTCCTCCCGCTGCCGGGGGCGCTCTGTAGCGCTCCGTTCTGCTGGTGGTGGGCGGGTGTGAAGGCGGCATCTTCCTCCGCTTCCCTCGTACCTCGGGGAACCGCTCCGGAAGACACCACCTCCACACCCCATGCCGCAGTGGTGGCGCCGGCGCCTCGGGCCCCGGCCGACCGGTCGCCCGATGACGCTTCGAGGCACGGGGCCCGTTCACCGCTGGCGTTGGAGGTCAGCGGGTGGCGTGTGGTCTCTCTCGGAACGGTTCCCCGAGGAACGAGGGCAGTGGAGAGAGGGGCCACACGCCACCCGCCTGCCACCAGCCCTAGTTCAGCCCCCCGGCGTTCACCAGCGTGCTCCCGTCATTGCCGATCAGCGTGCTGCCATCGTTCCCGATCAGCGTGCTGCCGTCATTGCCGATCAGCGTGCCGCC
Source organism: Solirubrobacteraceae bacterium (assembly GCA_016463765.1). Taxonomy (GTDB): domain Bacteria; phylum Actinomycetota; class Thermoleophilia; order Solirubrobacterales; family Solirubrobacteraceae; genus Svornostia. Next base: position 7,709 of record JAEMQS010000074.1, read on the forward strand.
GTCGTTGCCGATGAGCTTCGCGTCCTTGAGCTGGGACGGCGCGATGGCCAGCGCGTCCCCGGAGGCCGCCGCGACGGGCTTGCCGCCCTGCGGGGCGGTCACCTTCCCGTCGGGGCCCTCGACGAGGGTCCCGGTCCCCGGCGCGAAGCCCGCGGTGCCGACCTTCACGACGTTCCCCTCGCCGGCCGCGAGCACCGCCGACTTCTCGTTCTTCATGCCCACGAGGGCATGGCCGCCCGGCGCGGTGAGCACCGGGCACAGGCCCTGTCCGACGGCCCCGTTCGGGAGGCCGATGAGACACGCTCCCTTGAGGTTGACCACCGGCGGCTGTGGGTTGGACACGAGCTCGCCGTCCAGGGAGACCTGCCCCACCGCCAGCTTGGCCTGCTCGGCGACCCGTGCGGTGCGCTCACGCTTGGGCCGCGGTGACGCCTCCTCCGTGTTGACCGTCCGCGACCGGCCGCTGAAGAGGCCGACGATGCTGTTCCAGATCCCCTCGAAGAACCCGCCCTGGGCGGCACGCGCCGCACGGGGCGTCACCGGGACCGGTCCGTCCTTCGTGAGCTTGAGCTGGCGCCCGCTCACGGTCTCGTACACGGTGCCCACCGGGGGCGGCCCGACGACCTCGACCTCGACCCCGGCGCTGAGCACCTGGTCGCCGCCGGTCTCCTGCACGACGCAGATCCGGATCTTGCCGGGCTTGGTCGGTGAGATGGCGAACACCGTGCGGCCGTCCGCGGTCTGGCGCTTGGCCGGCCCGTAGCCCTTGCCGACGACGCCGTCGCTGTCGACGAACACCGTGGCCTCGGGCCACTGCAGTGCACGATCGAAGATCGCGAGCTCGATGAACGACTGGTAGGCCCCGGAGGGCGAGGACGGGATGGTCCACCCGCCGGTGCCCGAGGCCTTCAGCCCGAGCGCGCGCTTGGACGGGGTGTACCCGTCGGTCACGGAGATGCGGAGATCGCCCGTGATCGGGCAGGTGATCGAGGCGCGCAGATCGGCCTTGACCTTGTCGGCCGCCTGGCGCTTGGCGTTCTCCTTCTCACGCTCCGCGCGGGACAGCGCCTCGGACGCGCGCTGGGCGTCCAGCTTGATCCGCGCCTCCTCGGCGGCCTTCGCCAGCTTGATGTCGTAGTCGACCTTGCAGCGGTTGACGCTGCCGAGCACGGCCGACGCGACGTCGGCGTCGAGCGCCTTGTTCCCCAGCCGCTTGACGTCGCTGCGGACGCTCTCCAGGTCACAGTCGCGCAGGTAGTCCGCCTCGGCGATGCACGCGGTCAGCTGGACCGCCACCGGGTCACGGCTGTCGTTGGGCAGCGACGCGCCGGTGAGCGGCTGCTGCTTGGTCACCTCGAGGAAGTCGCCCTGGCGACAGCCGCGCTTGAAGACGATGTCGACCTCGGCCGACGGGATCGCCGCGAGGGCGGCATCGCGAGCGACCGTGAACTTCTTGCCGGTCACGCGCGGCATGCGCGAGACGGTCTCCGTCGTCTTGACGGCGCCCAGCGTGAACGTGGTCGCGGGCGCGATCGTGCCTCCGGGTGCTGGCGCTGGGGCGGGCGGCGCGGGATCTCCGGGAGCCGTCGGGCCGCCCAGCCGGTCGACGACCTCGCAGCGCGCGGGCTCGGGATCGACGGCGTCGATGAACGCGGTTTCCCCGGCCCCGAACGACGAGGCGGAGGCGGAGTCGCAGTCGAGCAGCGCGTCGGCCTCCCCGTCGCGAGCGCGCACCGTGTCCACCCCCTCGTTGCCCTCGATGGCGTCCGCGCCCGCGCCGCCGTCGAGATCGTCGTCACCGCCCGAGCCGTTGATGGTCTCCGGCGCCGCGACGCCGACCATGACGACGTTGAACGCGGTGCCGCGCAGGCGCTCGAAGCCGCCGCGGATGTCATCGCCCTCGGCACCGGCTGCGCCGCCGTCGTTGGCCAGGCCGTCGACCTTCATGTGGACAGCCACGGTCTGCGGGCCGAAGTTCAGCGAGTCCTGACCGGACGCACCCGTGTCGCGGTAGATGTCGCCGCCGTCGCCGGACGTCGCGACATTGGAGTCGTTGTAGCCGTTCTCGACGAGGTCCCCGCCCCCGCGGCCGTCGAGATCGTCGTTGCCGGTCCCGCCGGCCAGGCGGTCGTTGGCGCCGCCTCCAAGAAGAACGTCGTTGCCGCCGCGGCCGTAGAGCTGCGCGGGGAACGTCGCCGCCGGATCGACGGCGATCGCGTCGCCGGCGCTGCTGCCGAACACCTCGATGTCGAAGGTCGCTCCGGACAGGCCGCCGCACTCCACGGTTTCCGCCGGCGCCTCGGTGCAACCGGCACCGGCGGTCAGGTTGTTCGCCGCATCCGCGTCGACGACGCGGATCACACCGGCGCTGGGCGAGTCGATGTCGATGTCCATCGCATCGCTCGCCCCGAGGACGGTGATCTGACCGCCGATGCTCAGGACGTCGGTGGCAGCGTGCGCAGCGGAGGCGACGCCGAGGTTCAGAAGCACGGCAGATAGAAACACCAAGACCCGGAGCATCGGGCGAATCTACTTCTCCGAAACGCGCGACACAAGCGACGGCGGTGGGCGGGTGTGAAGGCGGCATCTTCCTCCGCTTCCCTCGTTCCTCGCGGAACCGCTCCGCAAGACACCACCTGCCAACCCCATGCCGCCGTGGTGACGCGGGCGACGCGCTCCATGCGCTGGCGGTCGTGTGCTGACGCTGCGGGGGAGAGGCGCCCGTCGAGGAGAAGCGTCCGAGCTCAGCCGGTGGCGTGTGGTCTCTCTCGGAACGGTTCCCCGAGGAACGAGGGCAGTGGAGAGAGGGGCCACACGCCACCGGCCTCCCGGGACGAGTGCGACTCAGACCAGCCGGCCAAACCACCGCAGCGACAGCCCACCACCGAGCAGCAGCAGCACAACCGCACCACCAGCGAACGCCGCGGTGACCTCGCGCTCCTCCTGCTCGGTCCCCACCCGCGCACCCAGATCCTCATAGATCTCCTTGAGCTCATCCGGGCTCTCGGCGTCGAACGTCCGCGCGCCGGTCGTCGAGGCGATCTCCTCGAGCGTCTCCGTGTCGGGCGGGACGGGGATGGTCTGCGGGTTGATGTCCCCGGGCTGCTGCAGCGTGATGGTGCCCTCGGGCGTGCCGAGTGCGATGGTGTAGACGGGGACGCCGAGCTCCTTCGCCTGGTTGGCGATGTCGAGCGGCTGCGCCGTCCCCGACGTGTTCTCGCCGTCGGAGAGCAGCACGATCGCGGCCGGGGTCTCGTCGCCCTCGCCGCGCTCGCGCGCCGCCTCGGCGACCTCGCGGACCTGCTCGAGGCCGATGCTCAGCCCGTCGCCCATCGCGGTGCCGCCCTGCGGGCGCTGGGAGTCCAGCGCGGCCTTGACCTGGTCGCGGTCGATCGTCGGCGCGATGTTCAGCCCGGCGGTGTTCGAGAACGACGCGAGGCCCAGCTTCACGCTGTCGGGCAGACCGTCGGCGAACTGCTTGGCCGCGTCACGCGCGACCTCGAGCCGGTTGGGCGAGATGTCCTCGGCCATCATCGACCCGGAGGTGTCGGTGACGAGCATGACGGTCGCCTCGTTCTTCGGGACGGCGAAGGTCATGTGCGGCCGCGCGAACGCGACGATCAGCGCGGCGAGCGCGGTCAGCAGCAGGATCGGCGGCAGGTGCCGGCGCCAGTTCGGCCGCTCCTTGACCACCGCGGCGAGCAGCGCGACGTTCGTGAAGCGCGCCGCGTACTTCGGCCGGCGCTGCTGCGCGAAGACGTACGCGATCAGCGCCAGGGGGATCAGGGCCAGCCCGGCGAGGGCGACGGGGAGATCGAAGCTCATACTGCGGCACCTCCGGGGGTGAGATTCCGCGCAGGACGCCAGCCGGCACGATGCCGGGCGCCGCGCAGGGCGGCGGCCAGCGGGCCGAGCCAGTCGCCCTCGGTGGACAGGACGGCGTGTTCGGCGCCGGTGCCGCGCAGGGTGACGCGCAGCTGCTCGCGCTCGGCGGCGGCGACCTCGGCGAACCGGCGGCGCAGGCGCTTGCTGGACGTGTCGACGCGGACGTGGCGGCCGGTCTCCGGGTCGACGAGCGCGAGGTCGGCGCCGACGTCGGGGAGCGCGAGCTCCCGCGGGTCGCGGATCTCGACGGCCAGGCCGGTGTGGCGGTGCAGCACGCGGCGAAGTTCGGGGGTCCAGGTGTCGGCGTCGTCGCCGCGGAAGTCGCTGACGATGATGACCAGCGCGGCGCCGCGCGCCATCTTCTCCAGGCGCACGAGCGCGTCGGTGAGCGTCGACGGGTTCGGTGTCCGCTCGGGGGCGACGTCGGCGCGGGCCTGCGTGAGCGCCTGCAGCGTGCCGGCGCGGCCGGAGTGCGGGCGGAACGCCTTGGGCGCACCGGTCTCGCCGAACGTGATGACGCCGAGCTGGTTGCCGCGGCGGGTCGCGAGCGTCGCCATGACGCCGGCGACGCCCTCGGCGACGTCGGCCTTCACGCGGTCAGCCGTCCCGAAGCCCATCGACGTGCTGCGGTCCAGCAGCAGCCACGTCGTCAGCGAACGCTCGGCGACGTGCACGCGCACCTGCGGCTCGCCGGTCCGCGCGCTGGCGGCGGCGTCGAGGTGGCGCACGTCGTCACCCGGCTGGTACGGCCGGATGCGGGCGAGCTCCGTCCCGGCGCCGACCTGCGCGCTGGCCCGGTCGCCCGGCCACAGGTCCCGCACCCGGCGGGCGGAGGCCAGCTCGAGCTGACGCACCGCGCTCGCGGGGATCGGCCCGGGGCCGAGCCTCGGGTTCGGTGTGGGCTCGACGCGCTTCACGCGGCGTGGGCTTCCTCGGCGGGCGACAGCTCGACATCGGGCATGGCGACGGTCTGCAGCACGCGGTCGAGAACCGTGTCGGCATCGATGCCTTCGGCGAGCGCCTCGTAGCTCAGCACCAGGCGGTGGCGCAGCACGTCACGCGCCAGGTCGCGCACGTCGCGCGGCAGGGCGTACTCGCGGCCGCGCAGCAGCGCGAGCGCGCGCGCCGCGTGGACCATGTTCAGCGAGGCGCGCGGGGACGCGCCGAACTCGATGAACGGGGCGACGTCGCCGAGCCCGATCTCCTCGGGACGACGGGTCGCGACCGTCAGCGCCACGGCGTAGTCGACGACCTGACGGTCGACGTAGACCTCTTCGGCCGTCCGGCGGTGCGCGGCGAGCTGCTGCGGGCTGAGCACCGCGCGGATCGCCTGCGACGGCTGCAGCGAGCGGGCCACGATCGCGGCCTCCTCACGGTCCGTCGGGTAGTCCACGACGAGCTTGAACATGAAGCGGTCGACCTGCGCCTCGGGCAGCGGGTACGTGCCCTCGTTCTCGATCGGGTTCTGCGTCGCGAGAACGAGGAACGGGTCCGGCACCTTGTGCGTCGTCCCGCCGATCGTGACCTGCTGCTCCTGCATGACCTCGAGCAGCGCGCTCTGCACCTTCGCGGGCGCGCGGTTGATCTCGTCGGCGAGCAGCAGGTTGGCGAACACGGGGCCGAGCTCGGTCTCCAGCACGCCGGTGTCCGGGCGGTAGACCCGGGTGCCGACGAGGTCCGCCGGCACCAGGTCCGGCGTGAACTGGATGCGCGAGAACGTGCCGCCGAGCGCGTCGGCCAGCGTGTTGATCGTGCGGGTCTTCGCCAGGCCCGGCACGCCCTCGAGGAGGACGTGGCCACCGGCGAGGAGCGCGACGAGGAGGCGCTCGAGCATCGGCTCCTGGCCGACGATCACGCGCTTGACCTCGAAGAGCGCTGTTTCCAACTGCTCGCGGGCGAGCGCCTGGGCGTCCGCGCGCGAGGGCTGCTGGCGGGTCTCCGCCGTGTGCTCCTGATCCATGATCAGCCTCCCTGTCGCTGCGCCGACTCCGGGCGCGTTCCGAGCTTCACGTTCAGCGTCCGGCGCTCGCCGTCACGGGTGACGACGATCTGGACGTTCTGGCCGGGCTGCTTGTCGGCGATCGCCGCGGCGATGTCCTCCGGCTTGCCCACGGGCTTCCCGCCGACGCTCACGACCTCGTCGCCGACCCGCATGCCGCCCTCGCTGGCGGGGGCGTTCGGGACGAGCTCGGCGACGACCACGTCGTCACCGGTCCGGCTCTCGCCGGTGCTCACGCCGAGGTACGGCCGGCTGATCTTCTTGCCGGTCTTCAGCTGCGGGACGACCTCGCGGACGGTGTCCACCGGGATGGCGAACCCGACACCGCTGTTGCTCGCGCTGCCGCTGGAGGCGATCTGGGCGTTGACGCCGATGACCTGACCGCTGCTGTTCAGGAGCGGGCCGCCGGAGTTGCCGGGGTTGATCGCCGCGTCGGTCTGGACGACGCCGTCGATGCTGAAGCCGTTGGGCGATTCGATGTTGCGCCCCAGCGCCGAGACGACGCCGGTGGTCAGCGTGCCGGACAGCCCGAACGGCGAGCCGATCGCGACGGTGGGCTGACCCACCTTCAGCGCCTTGGCCTCGCCGAGCTCGAGCGGCTTCAGGCCGCCCTCGACGTCCTTGGGGTCCACCTTGATGACCGCGAGGTCGGTGGAGGCATCGCTGCCGATGACCTTGGCGTCGATGCCCTCGTCACCCTCGCCGAGGCGGACCTGCACCTGCGAGCCGTTGCTCACGACGTGCTGGTTCGTGACGATGTAGCCGTCCTTGTCCAGGACGAAGCCCGAACCGGACCCGCCCTGCCCGCCGAACGGGTTCGTCCCGCCGCCGGAGCTGCGGACGGCGATGTAGGCGACGCTGTCCTTGACGCGGTCGTACAGCGCGGAGACGTCGGTGGCGTTGCGCACCGACGTGGCCGGCGGCGTGGCCGACGACGCGCTGGACTCCGACTCGACGGTCGTCGTCGCCGACCCGTCGTCGTCGGTCTCGAACGCGCCGCCGACGGCGAGCGCGCCGAAGGCGACGGCGACGACCAGGGCGCCGAGCATCGCCGAGAGGAAGTTCTGCACTCGTGTGGGCATGGAGAGCATGGAAGCCGCGGAGCCTGAAGCGCCGCTAAGCGGTGCCTGGGGACAGGCTTAAGGTTCTGCGGGAGATCGCCGGGCGGCCGTTCAGGCGTACCCTTCGGGTCATGGCCACCGAAGAACGCCTCACCGTGGCGCCGATCGTGGGTCCCGACGACCCGCGGGTGTTCACGGACTCGGGCATCGAGATCAAGCCCCTGTACACCGAGGAGGACCTGCCCGAGCAGCTCACCCTCGGCGAGCCGGGCGACTTCCCCTACACGCGCGGCGTGCATCGCGAGATGTACCGCAAGCAGCAGTGGACGATGCGCCAGTACGCGGGCTACGCGTCGGCGAAGGAGTCCAACGAGCGCTACCGCTACCTGCTCTCGCGCGGCGGCACCGGCCTGTCGATGGCGTTCGACCTGCCCACCCAGCTGGGGCTCGACAGCGACAACCCGCGCTGCCTCGGCGAGGTCGGCCGGACCGGTGTCGCGATCGACACGATCGACGACATGCGCACCGCGTTCGATCAGATCCCGCTCGATCAGGTCTCGACGTCGATGACCATCAACGCGCCGGCCGCGGTGCTGCTCTGCCTGTACGAGCTCGTCGGCGAGGAGCAGGGCGTCCCGAGCGAGAAGCTGCGCGGCACCACGCAGAACGACGTGCTCAAGGAGTACATCGCGCGCGGCAACTACATCTACCCGCCGGAGCCCACGATGCGGCTCACGACGGACCTCTTCGCCTACTGCGCGGAGAACATCCCGAGCTGGAACACGGTCTCGATCTCGGGCTACCACTTCCGGGAGAAGGGCTGCTCGGCCGTCCAGGAGGTCGCGTTCACGCTGTCGAGTGGCATCGCGTACGTGCAGGCGGCCATCGAGGCGGGGCTCGACGTCGACACGTTCGCCCCGCGCCTGGCGTTCTTCTTCAACGGCCACAACAACGTCTTCCAGGAGGTCGCGAAGTTCCGCGCGGCCCGGCGGATGTGGGCGACGATCATG
>JAEMQS010000075.1 GCA_016463765.1 Solirubrobacteraceae bacterium
GGTTGCAGACCGAGCCCGACTGCTCGATGTCCCACGGCCGCGCGCGGAAGCGGTAGGGCTGCGAGGTCAGCGCGCCGACGGGGCACAGCTCGATGATGTTGCCGCTGAACGGCGCGACGTACGGGTGGCCGTCGAAGGTCGCGACGTACGACTCGGCGCCGCGCTCCTGGAGGACGAGCTGGTAGTCCTCGGAGACCTCCTGGCTGAACCGCACGCAGCGGTAGCAGAGGATGCAGCGCTCGCGGTCGATCGCGATGAGCGGGGAGAGCGCGAGCGGCTTCTCGAAGTGGCGCTTGGGCTCGACCATGCGCGAGCGGCCGCGGCCCCAGCCGTAGCTGATGTCCTGCAGCGGGCACTCGCCGCCCTTGTCGCAGACCGGGCAGTCCAGCGGGTGGTTGACGAGCAGGAACTCGACGACCGAGTTCTGCGCCTCGCGGACCTTGTCGGTCTGCGTGTGGACGACCATGCCGTCCTTGACCGGTGTCGCGCAGCCGGCCTGGAGCTTCGGGATGCCCTCGATCTCGACGAGGCACATGCGGCAGGCGCCCACCGGCGCGCCGAGCTTCGGCTCGTAACAGAAGACGGGGATCTCGACGTCGCCGAGCTTCGCCGCGTCGACGAGCATGAGCCCCTCGGGGGACTCGACCTCTCGACCGTCGATCGAGAAGGTGATGGTCTTGCGGTCAGGCCTGGGCATTTAGGCGGCGGCTTCTTCGGGGTACGGGTTCCGTGCGCGCGCGCCCTCGATGTGCTCCTCGAACTCCTCGCGGAACTTCGCGACCATCGAGCCGAGCGGCATCGCCATCGCGTCACCGAGGACGCACAGGCAGTTGCCGATGATCTGCTCCTGGACCGACGCGAGGATGTCGAGGTCCATCGGCGTCGCGAGGCCCTCCTCGATGCGCTGGAGCATCTTCACGGTCCAGTTCGTCCCCTCGCGGCAGGGCGAGCACTTGCCACAGGACTCGTGCTTGTAGAACTTCGCGAGCTTCAGGGCGACGTCGACGACCGAGTTGGTGTCGTCGACCACGATGATCGCGCCGGACCCGAGCATCGACCCGGCCTTCGCCATCGTGTCGAAGTCGTAGGCGAGGTCGAGGTCCTCGGGCAGCAGCACCGGCGAGGACGACCCGCCGGGGAACCAGAACTTGATCTTCGTGCCGTCGGGCGTGCCACCGGCGAGGCCCTCGATGATGTCCCGGCTCTTCATGCCGAGCTCGATCTCGAAGTTGCCCGGGTTCTTGACGTTGCCGGAGACCGACACGAGCTTCGTGCCCGTCGACGTCTCGGTGCCGAGCTTCGCGTACTCCGCGCCGCCCATGTCGATGATCACCGGGGCGGTGGCGAGCGTCTCGACGTTGTTGATGAGCGTCGGGCCCTGGTACAGGCCCTGGTTGGCGGGGAACGGCGGCTTCAGGCGCGGGTTGCCGCGCCGGCCCTCGAGCGAGTCGAGCAGGCCCGTCTCCTCGCCGCAGATGTACGCGCCGGCGCCGCGGTGGACCCAGAGGTCCTGCGTGTGGCCCGAGCCCAGGATGTTCTCGCCGACGAACCCGGCGGCCTTCGCCTCGGCCACGGCGGCCTCGAGGATCTCGGCCTGCTCGGCGTACTCGCCGCGGATGAAGATGAACGACTTCGTGGCCTGCGCCGCGTAGCCCGCGATGAGGATGCCCTCGATCAGCAGGTGCGGGTTCTTCTGCATGAGCTCGCGGTCCTTGAAGGTCCCCGGCTCGGACTCGTCGGCGTTGCAGACGACGTACTTGTCCATCGCGCCCTTGGGCAGGAACGACAGCTTCTTGCCCATCTGGAAGCCCGCGCCGCCACGGCCGCGCACGTTGCTCTGCAGCAGCTCCTCGACCACGCCCTCCGGGGGCATCGCGAGCGCCTTCTTCAGGTTCTCGTAGCCGCCCCGCTGGACGTAGACGTCGAGCGTGGCGAGGCCCGCTTCGTCGATGTTCTTGAAGAGGAGGTGGGTGCTCATCCGTTGGCCTCCGGGTCAACGCTGCGGCGCTTGTTCAGCTGCTTGTCCGGAAGGGGGTCCTCACCCTTGCGGATCTGGTCGACGAGCGTCGGCACCTCGTCGAGCGCGATCGGCCCGACGTACACGCCGTCGATCGACGCCATCGGCGCGATGTCGCACGCGCCCAGGCACTCGAAGCCGCGCGCGTGGATGTCGTCGCCCTCGCGCAGCTCGCCCTTCACCGCGTCGAGCAGCGCGTCGGCGCCGTTCAGCGAGCAGCTGATGTTCGTGCAGACGTACACCCGACACCGGCCCACGGGCTTGGTGTCGAGCATGTCGTAGAAGGACGCGACGGCGACCAGGTAGCCGGGGGTCACCCGCATGACGCACGCGACCTGCTCGATGGCCTGCGGCGAGCACCAGCCGTGCAGGCGCTGTGCGGCGGCGAGGGCGGGGATCGACGCGGACTTCGGGTCCGGGTAGCGCGTCATGAGGTCCTCGATCTCGGCGCGCAGCTCGGCCGGGACCTCGGTCGTCGCGGGGTCGGGGATCGTGGCCGGGTCCTTCGTGAGGTCGACCGGGTCGTCCCAGCCGGGGACCCGCGAGCCGCCGGCGTAGCGCGGGGGCTCGGTCTTGAACGCGGCGATGGCCTGTTCGCGCGGCGGGGCGGGAACGATCTCGCCGACGACCGGCGCGGTCTGCGTTTCGTCGGACATCAGCGGTCGATGCCTCCGAGCACCGGGTCCAGCATCGCCAGCGTCGCGATGAGGTCGGCGATGTAGCTGCCACGGGTCATCGGCGCCGTCGCCTGCAGGTTCACGAACGAGGGGTCACGCATGTGCACGCGCGCGGGCTTGCTCGACCCGTCGGCCCGCACGAAGCAGCCCAGCTCGCCGCGGGGCGACTCGACCGGGAAGTAGTGCTCACCGGGCGGCACGCGGAAGCCCTCGGTGACGAGCTTGAAGTGGTGGATGAGCGCCTCCATCGAGGTGCCCAGCTCGTGGCGCGGCGGCAGCGCGATCTTGCGGTCCTCGGTGATGTGCGGCCCCTCGGGCAGCCCGTCGAGCGCCTGCTCGATGATGCGCACCGACTGCTCCATCTCGGCCATCCGCACGGCCATGCGGTCCCAGTTGTCACCCTCGGTGCCGACCGGGATCTTGAACTCGAAGTCGTCGTACGAGCAGTACGGATCGGCCTTGCGCAGGTCCCACGGGTTGCCGGCGGCGCGCAGCAGCGGGCCGGTGACGCCGAGGGCCAGCAGCTCCTCCTCGCTCAGCACGCAGATGCCCTTGAGCCGCTGCAGCGCGATCTCGTTCTTGTAGAGCATGTCGCGGTACTGGCCGACGCGCGTGGGCATGATCGCGATGAACTCGCGCAGCTTCTCCTCGTAGCCCAGCGGGATGTCCTCGATGACGCCGCCGACCTGGAAGTAGCGCGTGTGCATGCGCTGGCCGGTGGACTGCTCGAAGAGGTCGAGGATCCGCTCGCGCTCGCGGAAGCAGTACCAGAACATGGACATCGCGCCGAGGTCCAGCGCGCTGGTCCCGAGCCACACGAGGTGGCTCATGATCCGGTTGAGCTCCATGTGGATGACCCGGAGGTACTGGGCGCGCTTGGGCACCTCGAGGTCGAGGAGCGACTCCACCGACCCGCAGTACGCGTACGCGTTGAAGAAGTACGCGAGGTAGTCCATCCGCTCGACGACGGGGATGGCCTTCCAGTAGCTCTTCTGCTCGGCGGTCTTCTCGATGCCGGTGTGGACGTAGCCGATGATCGGCTTGAGGTCGATGACGACCTCGCCCTGGAGCGTCACGAGCAGGCGGAGCACCCCGTGCGTGGCGGGGTGGTGCGGGCCCATGTTGACGGTGAGGAGCTCGTGCTCGCCGCCGTCGGGCGACTCGATGCGCTCGAGCCGCGCGTCCATCGTGATGGACTCCTCCATCTGGCGGTACTCGTTCGTCGTCGCCATGGCTACTCCACCCCCGCGTTCGGGTCGGCGTCGACGCCGATGGTGTAGTCGGTGCCCTCGGCCTCGTCGGCCGTGAACAGGACCGGCTCGCCGCCGACGGGGAAGTCGCGGCGCTGCGGGAAGCCCTCGTAGTCCTCGGGCATGAGGATCCGGCGCAGGTCCGGGTGGTCCTCGAAGATCACGCCGAACATGTCGTAGACCTCGCGCTCCTGGTGGTTCGCGGTGGGCCAGTGGGGCGTGACCGAGGGGACGGTCGGCGCGTCGCTGGGGACCCGCAGCTTCACGGTCACCCGGTCGACGGCGCGCATGTCCAGCAGCTCGTAGTGCACGCCGAGGCGCGGCTCCTCGGGGTAGTAGTCGACCCCGTGGACGCTCATGAGCGAGCGAAAGCCCTTGGCCTTCAGCTGCTCGAGCACCCAGACGATCTTGCTCGGCGCGACGACGATCTGGCCCTTGCCGTGAGCGTGCACGGTGTCGAGGACGGCCTCGCCGTCCGCGTCACGCAGCTCCCCTGCAAGCAGCTCCAGGCCCGTGGCGTCAGGCACCTTCGCCCTCTTGCTCGGGCGCCGTCAGGGGCGCGAGCGCCACAGGCTCTGCAGCCTGCGGATCCGTGAGGTGGGCGGGAAGCTCGTAGCCGGGCATGAGCTCGGCGGTCTTCTCGGCGTCATACCGCGCGCGCCAGCCGAGGTCGGGCTGGTCCTGGATCATCTTGCGCAGCTTGAGGATGGCGTGGGCGAGCGCCTCGGGCCGCGGCGGGCAGCCGGGCACGTGGATGTCGACCGGGAGGAACTTGTCGGCCGGGACGATGGCGTAGTTGTTGAACACGCCCATCGACGACGAGCAGGCGCCCATCGCGATGGCCCACTTCGGCTCGAGCATCTGGTCGTAGACGCGGCGGACGACCGGCGCCATCTTGATCGACACGCGGCCGGAGAGGATCAGGATGTCGGCCTGGCGCGGGCTCGCCCGGAAGGCCTCGAAGCCGAAGCGCGCGATGTCCACCCGCGAGGCGACGATCGACATCATCTCGATCGCGCAGCACGCCAGCCCGAATGTCGCCGGGAACAGCGCGTTGGACGCGGCCCACGCGCCGGCCTTGTCGAGCGTCGTCGTCAGCAGGCGCGACTCGACGTACTCCTCGAGCTCCTGACCCGCGAGGTCGCCCTTCAGGAAGTCCCGCGCGCGGCGCTGTTCGATCTTCAGGTCGCGCTGGGCGGGCTCGGTGCCGAGCGTGCCGAACGTTCCCGGCTTGGAGCGGATCACGTCCATGAGAGGGCTCCTCGACGCCAGACGTAGACGAACGCCACGGCCAGCAGGGTGATGAAGACGCCGATCTCGATGAGCGCGAACGTCCCGAAGGACGCGAGCTGAATCGCGACCGGGAACAGGAAGACGACCTCGAGGTCGAACAGGATGAAGAGCATGGCGATCAGGTAGAAGCTGATGCCGAACTTGAAGTTGTGCTTGACCTCGGAGGGGAGGCCGCACTCGTACGGGTCCGCCTTGTGCGGGACGTTCCGCTTCTTGCCGAGGAACCGGTTGGCGTACGCGAAGAGCGTGCCGATGCCGGCGCCGAGCAGGATGAAGACGATGGCTGGAAGGTAAGAGCGAAGCACGGGGGGATCACCGTTCTATCACCCTTTGTGACAGGGTGATACTTAGTGGCGCACGGCACGATGATGTCGGGCCGAGCGGCGGCGCGTCGCACTACCCTCGCGGCGTGAGCACCGTCGCCCTGACCATGGCCTGGCTCGTCGCCGGGTCGAACGCCCTCGCGGCGGTCGTCGGCGCGTGGCAGTGGTGGCGCGTCGAGCCCGGCCCGTCGTTCTGGGTCCTGGCGCGCTCCGGTCAGGCGCTGGCCATCGCGCAGGCCCTGGCCGCCGGGGTGCTCGCGCTGTCGGGCTTCACCCCCGGCAACTGGCTGTACTGGCTGTACGCCCTGATCCCGGTGCTGGTGGGCTTCATCGCGGAGGGGGTGCGGATCGCGTCGGCGGAGGAGGTCCTGGACCGCCGCGGGCTGCCCGACGCGCAGGCGCTCGGTGAGCTGGACGAGCGGGGCCAGCGCTCGGTGGTGGTGGCGATCATGCGCCGGGAACTCGGCGTGGCGGCGATCGCCGCGGGGGTCGTGGCGTTCCTGGCGCTGCGGGCGATCGTGGAGATCTGAGCGGGGCGCCGGGGGGCGAGTTTTCGGATCGGGGCGCCTATGGGGTCATATGTCCCCGTTTCCCGACCCGATGTCAGACGACGATGCGATCGCGGCCGTCGCCGCGACGCAGCGCGGGCTCATCACCCGGCAGCAGCTGCGCGAACTCGGCCTCACCCCCGATCAGATCAAGTACCGCGTCCGCTGCGGGCGACTGCACCGGATCTATCCCGGCGTGTTCGCGGTGGGGCACGCGGGGCTCGACGCCGACGCGTTGCGGCTCGCGGCCGTCTTCGCGTGCGGCAGTGGCGCCGCACTCAGCCACCATGCCGCCGCCGCGGAGTTCGGGATCCGGCCGCGTCGCGGCGGCCTCATCGACGTCACGATCCCGACTCGGGGCGGGCGAGACGCGCCCGAGCACGTTCGCCTGCATCGGGTGGCACGCCTCCCCAGCGACGAGGTCGTGGTGCGCGGAGTCCTGCGGCTGACGTCACCGGCGCGGACCTTTGTCGACTGCTCGGCGTCGCTCCACGATCGCGAGGTCGCCCGCATGCTCGACGCGGCGTGGGCCCGGCGCCTCATCGACTGGGTGGCGATCGAGCGGGCGATGGAATCGCCGCGCGCGGGAGTCGTGCGGCTGCGGCGCGTGATCAACACCCACGTGGCAGGGAAGGACACGACGCGGACGCGCCCGGAGGAACGGTTGCGGCGGCTGGTGCTTGGATCGTCTCTGCCACGACCCGAACTCAACGTCAAGGCTGGGCCATGGGAGCTCGACCTGTTCTGGCGAGAGCATCGGCAGGTCATCGAGGTCGACAGCAGCACCTATCACGACAGCCCGTGGGCGAAGGCGCGCGATGCGCGCAAGGACGCGTGGCTCGGGGCGCGCGGCTACCGCGTGCTGCGGATCCCCTCCCCGCTGATCCGGGGCGACCCGCAGCACGTTCTCGCCCTCATCGCCGAGACGCTCTCCTTCGGATCCGGTCGGGAAACGGGGACATAGGACCCGATTGGCGCCCGATGCGCGTCAGGTGTCGGGCGCCAGCACCCGGTACGCCCCATCCGCAAACACCAGCGGCGCCCGCTCGACCGCCACATGCGTCCCGAGCACCTCGCCGATCCCGATCGTGTGGTCGCCTCCGGGCAGCAGCTCGCGCAACGAGCACGCGATCCAGGCCGCCGCCCCGTCGAGCACCGGCACGCCGTGTTCCTCGACGTGCGTCACCGCCGCGAACTTCTCGGCCGCGACCGCCTTCGACGCGAACACCCGCGCGATCTCGCCCTGGTCGGACGCCAGCACGTTGACGCCGAACCGCTCGGACGACCGCACCGCCGGCAGTGTCCGCGACCCGTTGTCGAAGCACACGAGCAGGAGCAGCGGGTCCAGTGACAGCGACGTCACCGCGTTGGTCGTCAGGCCCGCGGGGCCGTCGGGCCCCAACGTGGTGACGACGGTCACGCCGGTGGGGAAGCGCCCGATCGCGTCCCGGAAGGCCCGGGGGTCGGCGCCGCTCACCGGGCGGTCACCTCGAGCTCGCCCCACATGCCGAGGTCGTCGTGATTGGAGATCGTGCACGCCAGCCGGTACGTCCCCGGGGACAGGCGCACCGACCCCTCGACCGTCGAGTTGGGGCGGGCGGTCGGCGTGCCGCCGATGGCGCGCTCGGCGGTCGCGGGGCCTTCACGGGGGAGTTCCACGCGGAGATTGTGGTTGAGCCGCCCGTCGTTGCGCGCCACGATCCGCAGCTCGCCCGCCGGGGCCGACACCTTCTGCGGCGTCACGCGGTACTCGTCGAGCGTCATCTCAAGGACGCCGTCGGGGGCCTCGACGGGATCGTCACCGCACCCCGCGGCGATGAGCGCGAGGGTGACGAGGAGGGTGAAGGCGGCGCGACGACGAGGCATCGAACCGCAGATGATGCCTATAGTCTGCGCCGCCCATGATGCGCCGTATTGCTCTTCCCGCTTTCGTCCTCGCCGCCGGCGTCGCGTTCGCCGCGTGTGGCTCGCAGGGCGTCGAACTCGCCCAGGACGATCCGAATCGTGAAGGCGCCGTGCTGTTCCAGGAGAACTGCGCCGGCTGCCACACGCTGAGCGAGATCGGCGCGGAAGGTTCCGCGGTCTCCATCGGCAACCGCGAGCGGGTGGACGGCCCGAACTTCGATCAGCGTGCGGAGACGCGCGACCAGATCCTCTACGCCATCCGCAACGGCGGGTTCTCCGGCGCGGTCATGCCCGAGAACATCGTCACCGGCGAAGAGGCCGAGAAGGTCGCCGACTTCCTCGCCGAGTACGCGGGCAACAAGAAGCCGCCGCCCGCCGGGCCCAACGGCTGACGCCGGTCCGCCGCGCCGCATAGGCTCCGGCCATGCTTGATCTGCGGCTGATCCGCAAGGACCCCGATGCCGTGCGCGCCGCTCTGGCGCGCCGAGGGGGCGATGTCGCCGACCGTGTCGAGACGGTGCTGGCCCTCGACGAGCGCCGTCGCGCGCTGCTGCCCGAGATCGAGGGGCTGCGCGCGCAGCAGAACGACGCCAACCAGGCCATCGCGCGCGCGAAGAAGGAAGGCGGCGACGCCGACGCCGCGATCGCCACGATGCGCGAGGTCGCGGGCCGGGCCAAGAAGCTCACCGAGGAGCTGCAGGGCGTGGAGGCCGAGCTCGAGCCGGCGCTCGCCTCGCTGCCGAACCTGCCCGACCCGACGGCCGCCGAGCCCGAGGACGTCGTGCTGCGCGAGGTCGGCGAGCGTTTCGAGCCGTCGTTCGAGGCCAAGGACCACCTCGAGCTCGCCGGCGAGCGGATCGACATGGAGCGCGGCGCCCGCCTGTCCGGCGCGCGCTTCGCCTACCTGCGCGGGGAACTCGTCTTCCTCGAGTTCGCCCTCGTCCGGTGGGCGCTGGAGAAGCTGCGCGGCCACGGCTTCGAGCCGGTCATCCCGCCGGTGCTCGTCCGCGAGCAGGCGCTGTTCGGCACCGGCTTCCTGCCCGACACCGAGCAGCAGATCTACACCCTGCCCGACGACGACCTGTACCTCGTGGGCACCAGCGAGGTCGCGCTCGCGTCCATGCACGCCGGGGAGATCCTCGACGGTGAGACGCTGCCGCGCCGCTACGCGGGCTTCTCGCCGTGCTTCCGCCGCGAGGCCGGTGCGGCGGGCCGCGACACGCGCGGCATCTTCCGGGTGCACCAGTTCGACAAGGTCGAGATGTTCGCGTTCGTCGACCCTGACTCCTCGCAGGCCGAGCACGAGCGCCTGCTGTCCATCGAGGAGGAGATCCTCTCCGAGCTGGGTTTCGCCTACCGCGTCGTGAACATCGCCGTCAACGACCTCGGGGCGAGCGCCGCGAAGAAGTACGACCTCGAAGCGTGGCTGCCCGGACAGGGCCGCTACCGCGAGCTGACGTCCTGCTCGAACACGACCGACTACCAGGCCCGCCGCCTGGAGATGCGCTACCGGCCGGACGGGGGCAAGCCCGTCACGCTGCACACGCTCAACGGGACCGCCGTCGCCGTCGGCCGCACGATCGTCGCGCTGCTGGAGACCGGCCAGCAGGAGGACGGCAGCGTCGTCCTGCCCGACGTGCTGACGGGCTTCGGGGCGCCGGCGCGGCTCGAGCCCGCAAGCTGAGCCGCGCGGGCATGCGGTCCGCGGGCCGAGCGCCTCAGCCGCTCTGCTGCTCGCGCGCTGCGTCCATCGCGGCCTCGGCGCGCGTGACGAGCTCGGAGAGGGTGTCGCCGTCCTCGAGTTCGGCGAGACCGACGTCGATCGTCGGCCCGGGCTGGGCCTCGACGGCTGCGGTGATCGCGTCGAACCGCTGCGCGACGTCCGCACGGCTGCGGCCGGGGACGCCGCAGAGAAACCCGTAGTCCGAGAGCCGCACGATCGTGTCGAACGAGCGCAGGTGCGTGCGCATGGCGGCGACGATCTCCGCCAGGCGCTCATCGGCGGCCGCGGCGCCCGCCGCGGCCTCGAGGCTTCGCACCCCGCCGACGCTGACCACCGCGAGCGTCAGCGGGAGCCGGGTGTCGGCGGCGCGTTCGATCTCCTGGGAGAGGGCACGCTCGCCGAGGTCACGGCGCAGCGTCCCGGTCAGCTCGTCGTGATGGGCGTGGCGCAGCGCCTCCCGCGCGAACTGGCGGTCGCGGGCCGCCTGGAGCCGGTCGCCGGCCGCGCTGCGCCGGTCGCGTGCCGCGCGTTCGCGGTCCATGCCGGCCCGCATCCGCGCCTTGACCAGCAGCTCGGACGCCGTCCGCGCGTCGGCGCTGTCGACGGCGAGGCGCTCGTCGCGCCGGAGCGCCAGCCGGTCGCGGGCAGCCGCGGCCTCGTCCCTGGCCTCCGCGGTCTGGTCGCGGAGCGCGGCAACCTCGTCGCGGCGCGTCAGGACCTGGAGACGATCGACGGTCGACGCGTAGCGCGCCAGCGTGGTCGAAAGCCGGTCGGCACGTGAGCTCGCATAGCGCGCCGCGGCCCAACCCGACCGTTCGTCTTCCGGTCGATCGAGCGCGTCGCGGTCCGCGGTCGCCTGATCGCGGTCGGAGGCGGTCTGGTCGAGATCGGAGCTGGTCTGATCGAGGTCCGACAGTCCCTGGTCCTCTTCCGACGCGGTCTGATCCAGATCCCCGAGGGTCTGCTCACCGTCGCTAATCGTCTGTTCGGCGTCGGAGAGCAGGCCATCAGCTTCCTGCTCAGGGGGCGCGTGCTCTGGGGGTTCGCCGTCGGGCGGAACGTCGGCGTCGTGGCCCATCGCAACAGTGTCCCCGTTCGGTCAACCGCGGGAGCCGCGTAGGCTCCACCTCGGTGTCCAGGCCTAATCCAGATAATGTCGATCTGGAATAGGTATCTTCTTCCTCCCCGTCCCCAGGAGGCCGCATGTCCGACCAGTTCCGTCCCGAGACCCTCGCCCTGCACGCCGGCCAGGAGCCCGACTCCGCCACCAACGCGCGCGCGGTCCCGATCTACCAGACGACGTCGTACGTCTTCAACGACACCGACCACGCCGCGAACCTGTTCGCGCTCGCCGAGCCGGGCAACATCTACACGCGGATCATGAACCCGACGTGGAACGTGCTCGAGGAGCGGCTGACCGCGCTCGAGGGCGGCGTCGGCGCGCTCGTCACCGCCTCCGGCCAGGCCGCGGTCACGTACGCGGTGCTGAACATCGCGCGCGCGGGCGACAACATCATCTCGACGTCGCAGCTCTACGGCGGGACCTACAACTTCTTCGCGCACACGCTGCCGCAGTACGGGGTCGAGGTGCGGTGGGTCGACGCGGACGATCCGAGCGCCGTCGCCGCGGCGACCGACGACCGCACGCGCCTCGTGTTCGCCGAGACGATCGGCAACCCGAAGCTCAACGTGGTCGACATCCCCGCGTGGGCCGACGCCGCGCACGCCCAGGGGCTCCCGCTCATCCTCGACAACACCGTCGCCACGCCCATCGGGACGCGGGCCTTCGAGTTCGGCGCCGACATCGTCGTGCACTCGCTGACGAAGTTCATCGGCGGGCACGGCACGTCGATCGGCGGCGCGATCGTCGACAGCGGCAACTTCGACTGGGACGCGAACGCCGCCCGGTTCCCCGGTCTGACGCAGCCCGACCCCTCGTACCACGGCGTGGTCTGGCGCGAGGCGCTCGGCCCGGCCGCGTTCATCGGCCGTGCCCGCACGGTCCTGCTGCGCAACACCGGCGCCGCGCTGTCGCCGTTCAACGCGTTCCTGTTCCTCCAGGGGATCGAGACGCTGCCGCTGCGCATGGAGCGTCACAACGCCAACGCGCTGGCCGTGGCCCGGTACCTCGAGAACCATGACGCCGTGGAGTGGGTCTACTACCCGGGCCTCGAGAGCAGCGCGTACTTCGACGTCGCCCAGCGGGTGCTGCAGGGCGGCTCGGGCGCGCTCGTGACCTTCGGGGTCAAGGGCGGCGCGGCGGCCGGCAAGGCGTTCATCGAGTCGCTGAAGCTGTTCAGTCACCTCGCGAACATCGGTGACGCGAAGTCCCTGGCGATCCACAACGCCTCGACGACGCACTCGCAGCTCTCCGAGGAGGAGCTCGCGTCGGCGGGCGTCAGCCAGGAGACGGTCCGGCTGTCGGTCGGCATCGAGCACATCGATGACATCCTCGGCGACCTCGAGCAGGCGCTGGCTGCCACCCGGAGCCTCGCGACGGCGTGAGCACGACGACGCGCGCGGTCCTCTTCGACGAGGCCCACCCGCTGCGGCTGTCCACCGGCGCGGAGCTCGCGCCGGTGGAGGTCGCCTACGAGACGTACGGGGAGCTGGACGCCGACCGCGCCAACGCGGTGGTGGTCTGCCACGCCCTGACCGGCGACGCGCACGCCGCCGGGGATGGCGGCTGGTGGTCGACGCTCGTCGGTCCGGGCAGGCCGATCGACACCGACCGGTACTTCGTCATCTGCGCGAACCTGCTGGGCGGCTGCAGCGGGACGACGGGCCCGAGCTCGACCGACCTGAAGACCGGCGCCGCGTACGGCCTGCGCTTCCCGCTGCTGCACATGCGCGACCTCGTCGCGGTGCACCGCGCGCTCGTCGCCCACCTCGGGATCGACCGGCTCCACGCGGCGGTCGGCGGGTCACTCGGCGGGATGCAGGTGCTCCAGTGGGCGCTCGATCATCCGGGCGAGATCGAGCGCGCCGTGCTGATCTGCGCCAGCGCCCGGCTGACGGCGATGAACACCGGCTTCACGGCCGCGGCACGCGCCGCGATCATGCGCGACCCCGACTTCCACGACGGGGACTACGCCGCTCACGGCACCGCGCCGCGGACGGGGCTCGTCGTCGCGCGGATGATGGCCCACCTCACGTACATGAGCGAGGAGGCGCTGCGCCGCAAGTTCGACCGGGAGCGGCGCGTGACCGACGCGCGGATGGCGTTCGACGACGACTTCGAGGTCGAGCACTACCTCACCCACCAGGGCGAGGTGTTCCCCGAGCGCTTCGACGCACTCAGCTACCTCTACCTGACCCGGGTCATGGACTACTTCGCGCCCTTCGAGGACCCGCGGCTCGACCTGGCCGCGGTCGACACCGCGTTCCAGGTCCTGAGCTTCGACACGGACTGGCGGTTCGGCACCGAGCACTCCCAGTACCTCGCCGCGCAGCTGCGCGCCGGCGGGGTCGCCGTGGACGACGAGGAGATCGCGTCGCCGTGGGGCCATGACTCGTTCCTGCTCGACGTCTCCGAGTACCACGCGGCCGTCGCCCGGTTCCTCGCGGCCCCTGCGCCTGCAAGCCACGTTGCAGGAACGCCCCCTTCGGCGGATTAGCGTGCCGCGCTCGCCCGGATCGCTCCGGGCGTCTCTTTGCCATGCCTCTTCCCCGCCGACACCGCCTCGCGGCGCTGCTGCTCGCCCTCGCCCTCCCGGCCCTGCTCTGGGCCGTGCTGCCCCTGGGCGCCAGCGGCCAGAGCCAGGACGACCTGCAGGAGACGATCGACAGCTCGAAGGCCCGCGAGGGACAGCTCGCCGACGCCGCCGCGCGGCTCGGCCGGCTCGAGCAGGCCGCCGCGCGCGGGGTCGCCAAGCTCCAGGCGCGCCAGGCCGAGGTGCAGGCCGAGCTCGACCGCTCGCAGGCCCGGCTCACGGTCACCGAGACCGAGCTCGCCCAGCAGCGCAAGCGCCTGCAGCGGCTGCGGGCGCGGCTGATCCGCGATCGTGACCAGCTCGCCGACATGCTGCGCGCGACGTACGTCGACACACCGCCGGACATGGTCACGGTCCTCATGCAGGCCCAGGGCTTCGAGGATCTGATGACGCGCGTGGACTTCGCCAAGCGCGTGCAGAAGGCGGGCGCCAGTGTGGTCGACGCCGTCCGTGACGGGCGCGACGACGCCAAGCGCCAGCGGTCGCGGCTGACGAAGACCGCCGCGCGCCAGCGCGAGGACACGGCGACGGTGCGCCGCCAGCGCGACGCGGTCGCTCAGATGGCGGCCGCGGTCCAGGCCCGCCAGTCCGCGCTCGCGCAGGCGCGCGCGGCGCGGGTCCAGGCCCTGCGCGCCACGCGCGGGAGCCGGCTGCGGGCGCAGAAGACGCTGAAGAAGCTGCTCGACGCCCAGGCCAAGGCCGCCGTCGACAAGCGCGGCCCGGGCGGGCCGTGGGCGATCCCGTGGGCCGTGGTCCAGTGCGAGTCGGGCGGGCAGAACCTGCCCCCGAACGCCGGCGCGCAGGCCTCGGGCTACTACCAGTTCATCCCGTCCACCTGGCAGGGGATGGGCGGCAGCACCAAGCACGCGTACCAGGCGAGCAAGGCCGAGCAGGACCGGCTCGCCGCGCGGCTGTGGGACAACGGGCGCGGCGCGCGCAACTGGGACTGCGCCGCGATCGTCGGCATCATCTAGCTAACGCTCTACTTGAGGGTGAGACGGAGGGGGCGGGATTCGAACCCGCGGTCCGGGGTTGCCGGACTCCGGTTTTCAAGACCGGTGCATTCGACCACTCTGCCACCCCTCCGAGCGGTGTCCGACGCATCGTACGAGGCTCATCCTGGACGATGAGCCGCCGCGAACTTCCCTGTCCAATGGACGTTCAAACGTGTGTCCAGGCAAAGCTGGCGCATTGCCACTCGTTCGATCGACCGAGGCGACGGCATCCCCCGGAATCCGGGACTTTCTGGACGTCCATACGACTGGACGGCCTCCAGAACGACCCTGGTTTCTGGCTGGGGCGTATCGGCACGCATCCGCCGGACCTTGAATTCCCTCTGGACGCGAGTACTGTCATCGGCCTGTCCGGAGTGCAGGTTTCCGGCCTATTGCTCGCATATTCATTCATCGTCGGGGGGAGACCACGATGTCGACGGTCCAGGGCGCGCCCGCGCGCCTCGCTCTTGCGCTTGTCGCAGGAGCACTTCTGCTGCTGGGGCTCGCCAGCAGCGCACACGCAGCCACGTTCGCTGAACTGCAGAACGCCCAGCCGGGTACCGCCGTCGCCCTGAGCTCCTCGGTGACGCTCACCCCGGGCACGGTCACGCAGGTCGGGGACAAGCTGGAGATTTCAGGCGCCACCGTGAAGTACGGCGATGTCGGCACCGGCGAGGGCGTCTCAGGCGTCGCGACGGCCGACACGCTCACGCTCACCGAGGGCGCCTTCACGTTCGCCAACGAGGTCGCCACGGGCACCTTCACGCCGGACGCCGAGAACCCGCTGACGTTCGGTCTCGGGGACAGCACGGAGTCGAGCGGCTCGCTCGTCCCCGCCAAGGCGGCCGCGCCGGTCGCGATGCGCGCGTTCGCGGGTATCGGCCAGGGCGACGCCGAAGACGCCGCGCTGGGCCTCCTGCCCACCGTGCCGGCCGACAACGGCCCGACCTTCTACACGATCGACGTCGCCTGCTGCGGCAGCAACGCGCTCGGCCTGAACCTTCGCCAGAAGCAGCGCCAGCCCAGCGGTGCGGTCGTCGAGACCGGCCGCGTGCTCGTCGCCATCAACCTGGTCTCTCGCCGCTACCGCGTCGAGGTCATCAACTGGAAGTTCAAGTTCGGCGCCAGCAGCACGACGCTGAACGCGGTCGTCGCGGGCGAGGA
>JAEMQS010000180.1 GCA_016463765.1 Solirubrobacteraceae bacterium
GAGCAGCTGCGCCTCGGCTGGCTCGTCGTCGCGCTGGAGGCGAGCTTCCGGCCCGAGATGGCCGCCGGGCTCTTCGAGAGCTACGAGTACCGGATCGACGGCGAGGTCTTCCACGTCGACATCGAGGACGGGACGATCGCCGCCCGTGAGGGCGAGGCCGCCGACCCGAGCTTCGTCGTCGTCAGCGACGTCGCGACGTTCCTCGCCGTCGCCTCACAGCAGCTCTCCCCGGAGGACGCCGTCGCGCAGGGGCGCATGAGCCTGTCGGGTGATCTCGAGGCCGGCCGCCGGTCCGTCGCGATCTTCGGGGTGCCCGTCGACTCGGGCGACTCCGCGGGCGGCCTGCTCGGGACGGTCCGCGCCTCGTTCTCCGCGTCCCACGCGGCCGGCGTCCGCGGCAAGCTGATGTTCGTCGTCGACGGGCGGGCGATCCACCTGCTGTTCGGCGACGAGGAGCTCGAGGTCGGCGAGGGGGAGATCGAGTCCCCGGACGTGACGGTCACCTGCGACCTCGACACGTTCCTGGCGATGGGCACCGGCCGCGACCATCCGGTCACGGCGCTGCAGGAGGGCCGGATCCGCGTCGAGGGCGACGCGACCATGGCCACGATGCTCGCCGCCGCACAGGGCGGCGGGCTCGCGGGTCGCGTCAGCCCACGGTGAGCAGCCGCCGGGGGTTGTCGACCAGGAAGCCCGCGACGGTCGCCTCGTCCAGGCCCACCTCGCCGAGATGTGTGCGGAACGTGCGCATGACGTGGCCGTATCCCGTCCCGCCGAACCGCCGCAGGTCGGTCTTGTGGCAGACGTCCTGGGAGAGCAGGATCCGGTCGGCGTACCCGTCCTCGCACAGCTGCGCGATTGCGACGGCGCGCTCCTGGTCGGAGGCGAACCAGAACGGCGGGTCGCCGATCGCGCTCGGGCTGTAGCTCGAGTTCCCGCAGGTGTCGTACTCCAGGAAGCAGCCCCGCTCGGCGATCGACCGCTGGTAGTCCAGCGCCGCGGTGAGGTCGCCGCGGAAGCGCGTGAGGTTGATGTCGAGGTGGTCGGCGACGACGCGGGTCAGGTCGGCGCCGTCGGCTTCGAGGATGTCGAGGACCTCGTGGGCGTTGTCGGAGTTCGGGCTGAGGTGGACCGTGATCGCGACGCCGGTGTCGGCCTGCGCGCGGGCCGCGGCACGGAGGACCTTCGCCTCGGTCGGGTGCAGCTGGGCGGACGCCCCGATCTCACCGATGATGCCCGGCCGCACGCCGCTGTCGCCGATCCCGTCGGTGAGCTCGGAGACGATCCGGGCATGGATGGACTCCACGGGTTCGTCGTCGAGTCCGGCGCGGTGGGAGAGGTGGACGTAGTGCGCGCAGCCTGCGATCACATGCAGACCGGTCTGTTCGGCTGCCCTGCGCAGCAACTCAGGATCTCGACCGATGTCCTCAAGGGTGACATCGACGACCGCCGCGCCGCCCTCGTCGGCGTGCGCCTGCAGCTCCTCGATCGCCAGGTCCCAGTCGGTGAGCAGGACGTTGTCGCGGACCCCGTTGATGTCGACCCGGATCCGGTGCAGGTCCTCCAGCCGCACGGGCTCCTCGGCGGAGGCGTCGAGCGACGGGTCACCGGGCGGCGGGAAGTAGCACGTCATGTCGATGAGCAGGTGCTCGTGGGTGATCGTCGGCCCGAGGTCCTCGGGGGCGATCGGGCCCAGGACGGTCATGACGTGCGGCACGGTGATTCCTTCCGCTCCGTGGAAAATCGTTGCGTGCGCAACGAACTGGGTCTGAGCGTACACTCGGAGGGGTGAGCCTGCATCGCGGTATCGACGGGCCCTCGCCCTTGGAGCCCGAGCCCGTCAGCGGTCCGCCCGGGCTGCACGAGGAGCGTCTGGCCCGCCGTTCCACCCGGCTGGCGGCCGGATCGCTGGCCTGTCCCGACTGCGACGCGCCCCCGCTGGCACCCGGCGCGCCGATCTCCGTGTCTGCCTCACTGGCCTGCGGCTACTGCGGTCGCACCGGCCCGGTGCGCGACTTCCTCATCCTCGGCGAGCCGACGCGGCCGACCCGCGTCGTCGTGCACGTCAGGGCGCCTGTGTCGCGCCCAGGTGGACCTCGCCGGCGCTGAGCGTCGCGACGGTTCCGTCCTCCCGGCGCACGAGCAGCTCCCCGGCGTCGTCGACCCCTTCGGCCACGCCCCGGCCGTCGGCCCAGGTGATCTCGCGGCCGCGCAGGACGTCGCGGGCCCGCCAGGCGTCGAGCAGGTCGGGGACGGGCTGTCCCAGCCAGTGGGCGAAGCGCCCGAGGATCGCTGCGAGCAGCGGCTCGACGTCGGCGGGTGACCGGCCGAGGGTCGCGGCGGTCGCATGGAGCTCGGGCGGCAGGTCCTCGAGCCGCACGGCCACGTTGACCCCGGCGCCCAGCACCGCCCACCCCTCGGCGGGCCGCCCTTCGGCCAGGATGCCGCACACCTTCCGACCGTCGAGGTGCAGGTCGTTCGGCCACTTGATCCCCACGTCCGGCCCGAGCGCCTCGGCGATCGCCACAGCACCCACGAGGGGCAGCAGCCGCGGCGGGTCGCGGACGATGACCGTCATGAGCAGCGCGTGGCCGGGCGGCGCGCTCCAGGTCCGGCCCTGCCGCCCGCGCCCCGCGGACTGATGCGAGGCCGTCACCACCGTCCCGTGCGGCGCGCCGGCGATGGCGAGCTGCCGGGCGCGGTCGTTCGTCGACGTCGCGTCGCGCAGGTGCAGGCGCGGGCTGCCGAATGGCGCGTTCATGCGGGGGCGATCCGCAGCTCGTCGTCCAGCGCGACGCCGAGCACCTCGCGGGCGCTGCCGCGATTGACGGCCAGGGCAAGCGTCCGGTACGCGTCCTCGTAGACCAGCAGCGCGCCGGGCGGCACGTCGGCGAACGTCAGCCCGTACGTGGCGGGGTGGCCGTTGACCTTCAGCGCGCGCCCGAGCTTCAGCCCGTGCTCGGTCAGCCACTCGTGGCCGATCTCCAGCGTGACGTTGCCGTACCGGTCGAACCCCAGCGCGTGGGCCAGGAGGGCGTCGCCGTCCCGGCTCGGGGCGGGGAGCTCGAGCGTCGCGAGGCTGTCGGTCTCCACCCAGGACCCGGCGTCGCCGAGCGGCGCGCCGGCGGCCAGCGCGGCTGCGACCGGGGCGAACAGGTCGCGACCGTGGAACGTCGCCGACACCGGCTCCAGGCGATGCGGCGACCGTCCGATGTCGACCGCCTCGTACGCGCCGCCGAACCGCTCGGCGGCCAGCGCGAGGAGCCCGTTGTCGGGCCCCACGAGCAGCCGGTCCTGCTCGGCGCACCGGATGGCGACGGCACGCCGGGCGCCGCCGACCCCGGGGTCGACCACCGCCAGGTGCACTCCGGCGGGCGCGTAGGGCAGGGCGCGCCGGAGCACGAGCGCGCCGGTGCGGACGTCGTGGCGCGCGATGCCGTGGGTCAGGTCGATGACCGTCGCGTCGGGTGCGGCCCGCGCGATGACGGCGCGGCAGACCCCGGCGAAGTCATCGTCGGTGCCGTAGTCGCTGAGGAACGTGATCGGGCGCACGGCCCGACAGTGTCGCGTGCGCGGCCGTCAGACCTTCGGGGACTTCGCCTCGCTGCGCTTCGGCGCGCAGGTGCGGTACGTCCGGCTGCCGGTGACGACCCGCTGGTCGACGAGGACCACCCGGATCGTGACCTTGAACGTGCCCTTGGGCAGGCCGCGGAGATCGATGGGGGCGGTGACGCGCTTGCCCTTGCGGGTCGCGACGGTCTTGCCGCGGAGCTTGACCGTCGCCGACGCGATCTTCCCGCCCTTGGGAGAGCGCAGGCGGATCTGGAACCTCCGGCGGCTGACGCACTTCTTGGACGACGGCAGGCTGGCGACCTGGGTGAGCGTCGGCTTCGACACGGCGGTCACGCGCGTCGGGGCCGGGGGCGTGGATGCGGGCGTGGGCGGCGCTGGTGGC
>JAEMQS010000076.1 GCA_016463765.1 Solirubrobacteraceae bacterium
GGGTGGGCGTCGGCGTGGCGGCCGGGGCCTCGACACCGGTGATCCGAGCGACCTTCTTCGCCGTCTCCAGGCCGACCCACAGCGTGTTGCCGGCGCCCTTGGTGATGCGGCGCGGGCCCGATGCGGCCGAGAGCGGCAGCGTCGTGAACGCGCCGTCGGCCGTCACGCGGGCGACGTCGTTGGCCGCGAAGCGGGCGATCCAGTAGGCGCCGTCGTTGGCGTAGGTGATGCCCTCGGGGTCGGCGCCGGGCATGACCGCGCCGCCGGTGACGGAGGTCGGGCCCAGTGCCGCGCCGCCGTTGAGGAAGCCCATGTCGCGCGGCTTGGCGGCCGGGGAGGTGAACGCGATCTGGTTGCCGGGGCCCGCGGCGACCTGCCGCGCGCCGTTCGTGTTGTCCGTGTCGACGGAGGTGAACGAGTGGGCGCCGGCCGTGGTGACTCGCGTCACGCGCTGGGTGCCGAAGCTGGCGAAGTAGAGCGCGCCGTCGCCGCCTGCGGCCACGCCCTCGGGAATGCCCATGCCGGGGACGGGCACGGCCGTCGCGGCGCCGTTGGCGGGGTTGATCTTGATGGCCTCGTCTGTCCCGCCGGTCCAGAGGTTGTTGTCGCTGCCCAGCGTGATCGCCTTGGAGTTCACGCCGGCGGCGGCGAAGTTCTCCGCGCCCGCCGGGTTGGACGGCAGGAACCGCGAGACCGCCGCGGTGCGCGTCACCCAGAGGTAGGTGCCGTCGCTGGCGATGCCCGTCGCGTCCTGGAGGTTGGGGACGTTGTAACCGGTCACCGTGCCGTCGGGCGTGATCTTCGCGATGTCGTCGCCGTTGGACGCGCCCTGGATCGGCACCCAGACGTTGTTGTCCGGACCGAGCGCCAGGTACTTCGGCTGCCCGTCGCCCGGAAGCGCGAACTCACCGGCCACCGCCGGCGCCGCGGCGGCTGGTCCCGCGGCGGCCAGTGCGGCGGCGAGCGATGCACCAGCGACGGCGGCGATACGAAGACGGCGGTTGGTGGACACAGCGGACTCCTGGAAGGTCGGGGGTGGACGCCCCACCGGCCGGCGCGCCGGGGGGAGCGCGCCGGGGTGGGGTGTGATCGACATGGTGGCCCGCCCCGGCGCCGCGGACTGTCAGCTTCGCGACACTGCGGGTGTCAGGTCAACCGCAGAGGCCGCCGCGAGTTACGCGCAGCCCACCATCCCGCCGTCGACCGGGATCACCGCGCCCGTCAGGTACGCGCCTGCCCGCGAGGCGAGGAACAGCGTGGTGCCGACGATGTCGTCCTCGCTGCCGATCCGGCCGAGCGGCACCGTGGACGCGACGGCGGCGCGGCCCTCCTCGTTGTCGAGCATGAACGCCGTCATCTTCGACTCGAACGGGCCCGGGGCGATCGCGTTGACCGTGATGTGCTCGCTCGCCAGCCGCTTGGCGAGGTGCCGGGTGAGCATGTGCACCGCGGCCTTGCTCGCGCTGTAGCTGTAGTTCTCGGTCATCGGGACCCGCAGGCCGTCGACCGAGCCGATGTTCAGCACGCGCGCGGGGTTGTCGGCCGATGCCGCCGCCCGCAGCGGGCCGAGCAGGTCCTGCGTGAGGTTGAACATGCCGCGGACGTTGGCGTCCATCACGCGGTCCCACGCGGCGTCCGGGAAGTCACCCAGCGGCGCGCCCCACGTGGCGCCCGCGTTGTTGACGAGCAGGTGCAGCGCGGGGACGCGCTCGGCGACAGCCGCCGCGAGTGCCGCGGCGCCGTCGGCCGTCGACACGTCGGCGGGGATCGCGCTCGCCGTGCCGTGCTGCGACAGCTCGGCGACGGCGGCCTCGCACGCGTCGGCCTTGCGAGAGGAGATGATGACCTCGGCCCCGGCCTGGACCAGGCCGCGGGCG
Source organism: Solirubrobacteraceae bacterium (assembly GCA_016463765.1). Classification (GTDB taxonomy): domain Bacteria; phylum Actinomycetota; class Thermoleophilia; order Solirubrobacterales; family Solirubrobacteraceae; genus Svornostia. Next base: position 1,878 of record JAEMQS010000076.1, read on the forward strand.
ATCATCAGGCCGACGCCGCGCGACCCACCGGTCACCAGCGCCGTGCGGCCGCGGACGGAGAAGAGCTCGGGAAGGGACATGCGCGCGACCCTACCCAACGGTCGGAAGCTCCGTGCGCGGAACACGCACGATGCAAGATTCCCAACATGGTCAGCGTCTGCGGAGGATTTCCGGCGGGTGCGGTATACCTGCTTCCGGGGTCTTGTGCCGCACGTCCTGCGCTCACTTTTTCTGACTGTCTGGGTGCTTGTCGCTCTGGTGGCAGCACCCGGCGCCGCGCACGCGGCGACGCTGCCCTCCGGGTTCTCCGAGCGGGCCCTCGTCGGCGGGTTGAGCATGCCCACCGCCGCGGCGTGGACGCCGGACGGCCGGATGCTCATCGCCGAGAAGGAGGGCGTCGTCAAGCTCGTCGCGCCCGGGGAGACGACGGCGCGCGAGATTCTCGACCTGCGCTCGATCGTCCACAGCTACTGGGACCGCGGCCTGCTCGGGCTCGCCGTCGACGGTCAGTTCGCCACCAACCCGTACGTCTACCTGCTCTTCACCTACGAGCTCCAGCCGGGGAACCCCGACCGGTTCGGCGAGATGGTGTCCCAGCTGCGCCGCTACCGCCTGACCGCGGCGGGGGAGCTCACCGAGCCGCGGGTGCTGCTGGGCTCGTACGTCGCCGGGCTCTGCCCCGCGCCGTCGAACGTCGTGGACTGCATCCCGTCGGAGGGCGACTCGCACTCGATCGGCAGCGTGCGGTCGGCCCCCGACGGCACGCTCTACGTCGGCTCCGGTGACGGCGCGAGCTATTCGCTCGTCGACCCGCTGGCGCTGCGCACGTACGACGAGCAGAGCCTCGCCGGGAAGATCGTGCGGATCGACCGCGAGGGCCGCGGCCTGCCGGGGCACGCGTTCTGTCCGGCCGAGACCGACCTGGCGAAGGTCTGCACGAAGCTGCACGGGAAGGGCTTCCGCAACCCGTTCCGCTTCGAGCTGCTCCCGGGCGACGGCGAGCTGGTGGTCGGCGACGTCGGCTGGGCCGAGCGGGAGGAGGTCGACGTCATCCGGAGCGCGGGCGGGAACTACGGCTGGCCGTGCTACGAGGGCTCCGGGCGCACGAGCGGCTACGCGGCGCTGGCGGCCTGCTCGGCCGAGTACGCGAAGGAGGGGACGCCGCTCGCTGCGCGCGGCCCGGCCTGGTCCTACACGCGTGAGGGCCAGGAGGGCGCCGTCATCGGCGGCCCGATGCTGACGGGCACCCGGTATCCCGACGGCTACACGGGAGACGTCTTCGTCGCCGACTACGCGCAGCAGTGGGTCAAGCGCCTGGAGGTCGACGGGTCGGACCGCGTCACCTCGGTCACGACGTTCGCGACGGACTGGTCGGGCGTGCAGCTCCTGCAGACGCCCGCGGGCGAGCTGGCGTATGTCTCGTTCGGGACAGGCGAGCCGGGGACGGGGTCGGTGCGGGCCATCTCCTACGGCGAGGGCAACCGCAAACCGACGGCCGTGGCGACTGCGACTCCCGCCAGCGGGGGCGCCCCGCTCACCGTGCGCTTCGGTGCGTCGGGGTCCACCGATCCCGATGGGGACACGCTCACGTACCGCTGGACCTTCGGCGACGGCAGCCCGGCGACGGCGCAGGCCGCGCCCGAGCACGTGTACGCGGCGCCCGGGACGTATACGGCGACGCTGACCGTCGACGACGGCCGCGGCGAGACCGCGACCGACACGGTGACGATCACGGTCGGCAACGACCCGCCGGTGCCCCGCATCACGGCGCCCGCCGACGGCGCGACGTTCCGCGGCGGCGAGATCATCGACCTCGCGGGGGCCGCGACCGACCCGGAGACCGGCGACCTGCCCGGCGAGGCCCTCTCGTGGCGGGTCACGCTGCACCACGCCGGGCACACCCACCCCATCGTGCAGGTGGCCGGCGCCGAGGACGCGCGCTTCCGCGCCGTGCAGGACCACGATGCCGACAGCTGGTACGAGATCGAGCTGACCGCCACCGACCCCGCCGGCCTCTCCGCCAAGCGGACCGTCGAGCTGCGGCCGGAGACCTCGGCGCTGCGCATCGAGAGCAGCCCGGCCGGGGCGCCGGTGACGTACGCGGGCCGTGCGCGCACCACGCCGTACGCGCAGGACGCGGCCGTCGGCTTCCGCACGTCGGTCTCCGCCGCCGAGCGGTTCGTCCGCGAGGGCCGGCTCTGGGAGTTCGACGGCTGGTCCGACGGCGGCGCGCGCCTGCACGACCTCACGATCACGGCCGACGACCTCACGCTGACCGCGACGTACCGCGACGCCGGTCCCGCGGTCGGCGCGCTGAAGGCCACGGCGGCGAGCACGGCGTTCGGCAACGTCGCGGCGGGGGAGGCGGCGACCCGCACGGTGACCCTGCGCAACACGGGCACCCGCGAGGTGACGATCACGGGATCGAGGCCGCCCGGCGGCCAGTTCGCCCTCGACGCGCCGCTGGACGCCGGCACCGTCGTCCCCGCCGGGGGAGAGGTGTCGCGCACCGTGCGCTTCACGGCGACGGAGCTCGGCGAGGTCCAGGCGCGCTGGCGGGTGACCGCCGACGACGGCAGCATCGTCTCAGCGGACCTCACGGCGGCCGGGATCATCCCCGGCCAGGCGGCGACGGGCTGGCGGCGCAACGGGGCGGCCCGGCTGGTCGACGGCGCGCTGGAGCTCACGCCGGCGACCGCCAACCAGCGCGGCACCGCGTTCTGGCCCGCGCCCGTCGACGCGCGGCGCCTGGACGTGACCTTCGACGCGCTGCTCACCGGCGGCACCGGTGCCGACGGCCTGGCGCTCGTCCTCGCCGACCCGGCGCGGGGGGCGACACCCGCCGCACTCGGTGCCACGGGCGCGGGCCTCGGCTTCGCGAACATCCCGGGCTGGGCGGCCGCGCTCGTGACCTGGAAGAACAACGGCGTCACCGCGCCGTTCGCGGGCGTCAGCGACGGCGCCACCCCCGGCAAGCCCGGCCTCCCGCGCTGGGTGGCGACGACCCGGGACGTGCCGCCGCTGCGCACGGCCACCCCGAGCCGCGTCCGCGTGCGGGTCGTCGACGGTGAGCTGCGGCTGTCGGTCAACGGCGTCCAGCGGCTGGCCACGCCGGTCGCGCTGCCTGATCGCGTGCTCGTCGGTTTCTCCGGGTCCACGGGCGGCTCGACCGACCGCCACGTCGTCTCGAACGCCAGCATCGGCGGCGCCCCGGGCCCGCCCCTGCCGCCGCCCGACGGAGGTGGCGGAGGCGACCCGGACCCCGAGCCGCCGGTCCTGCGCGTGACCAGCACGGTCGTCGCACCGCCCGGGTCGCCGGAGGAGTCGGCGTCGATCCGGGTCGCCGGCACGTGCCCCGGCACGCTCGCGCCGGTGACGCTGACCGCGGGGAACTCGGCGACGCCCGCGCTCGGTGGCGCCGCCGCGGGCGCGACGTGTGCGCTGGTGCAGGACGCGATCGGCGGCGAGGGCTGGTCGACGACCGCGGCGGTCAACGACGGCGCGCCCGTCGCGCTCAGCGTCGAGGGCGGGGTGGTGCGCGTCCCCGCGTTCGCGCTGCGGGCGGGCGTCAACAGCGTGGTTCTCACGAACCGGTACCAGCCGCCGGCGCCCGGCCCCGAGGTGCCGGACCCGGCCGAGGGCGGCTGGCAGCTGAACGGCGCGGCGTCGATCGCCGGGTCGTCGCTGCAGCTGACGCCGGTCGCCGCGGACGTGAAGGGCAGCGCGTTCTGGCCGCAGACCGTGCAGGCCGAGGGTCTCACCGTGGCGTTCGACGCGACGGTCGAGGGCGGCACGGGCGCCGATGGCCTGGCCCTGGTCCTGGGCGACCCGTCGCGGGGCGCGACGCCGGCGTCCCTCGGCGGCGGGGGCGGGAGCCTCGGCTTCGGTGGCACGCCCGGGTGGGCGGTCGCGCTCGGCAGCTACCCGAACGGCACGCAGGCCACCGGCAACTTCGTGGGCCTCTCCGATGGCGCGCAGGCCGGTGCGTGGCAGACGCTGAGCTGGCTGCAGACGTCGTCGCTGCTGACGCCGCTGCAGAACACCACCCGTCGCGTGGCGCTGACCATCGCGGCGGGTGTCGTGACCGTCACGCTCGACGGGGTCCCGGTCCTGTCCCGCGCCGTCGCGCTCCCCGAACGCGTCCTGCTGGGCTTCAGCGCGGCGACCGGCGGGCGGACGAACCGGCACGCGGTCCGCAACCTGGTCGTCGGGCGGACCGGCGCGCCACCACCCCCGCCACCCGCTGCCAGCCTGCGGGTGCGCAGCACCATCGTCGCGCCCGCAGGATCGCCGCAGGCCGCCACCGCGGTCACGGTGACCGGGTCGTGCCCGAGCACGTTCACCGCGAGCGTGGCCGCGGGTCAGAGCGCCACCCCAGCACTCACGGGCGCGGTCCGCGGGTCGAGCTGCAGCGTCGCGCAGGGCGTCCCCGCCGGATCGGGGTGGAGCACGACGGTCGCGGTCAACGGCGGGCCGCCGCAGCCGCTGACGGCGGTCGGCGGGGTCTACCCGGTGCCGTCCTTCTCGCTGCTCGCAGGTGAGAACACCGTCGCGTTGACCTCCACCTTCACGCCGCCGTCGAGCGTGCCCGATCCGGCCGCCGGCGGCTGGCAGCTGAACGGTTCGGCGTCGATTGCGGGGTCGTCGCTGCAGCTGACCCCGGCGTCCGCGGACGTGAAGGGCAGCGCGTTCTGGCCGCAGTCGCTGCCGAGCGCGGGGCTGGCCGCGGAGTTCGACGCGACCATCGACGGTGGGACGGGCGCCGACGGGATGGCGCTGATCCTCGGCGACCCGTCGCGGGGCGCGTCGCCGACGTCGCTGGGCGGCGGAGGCGGGAGCCTGGGCTTCGGCGGGATCTCCGGCTGGGGCGTCGCGCTCTCCACCTTCGCGAACGGCACCCAGGCGACGGGCAACTTCGTGGGCCTGTCCGACGGCGCGCAGGCCGGTGCGTGGCAGACGCTGAGCTGGCTGCAGACGTCGTCGCTGCTGACACCGCTGCAGAACACCACACGCCGCGTGCGGGTCGCGATTGCGGCGGGGGTCGTGACGGTCACGCTGGACGGCGTGACGGTGCTCTCGCGTGCGGTGGCGCTGCCCGAGCGGGTGCTGCTCGGCTTCAGCGCGGGCACCGGCGGGCTCACGAACCGGCACGTCGTTCGTGATGTGCGGGTCACCACGCCCGGCTGACCCGGCGACCTGGACGGCACGCCCCACCAGGAGTGGGGATGCGCGATTGCGTCGCAGCGGCCGATAAGGAGGGGGACGCCCCACGCAGGGGCCGTCGCCCATGCTGATCTCTGCCGCCATCACCCCGGTCGCCATCGCGGTCGCCCTCCTCGCCATCGCGGGCCCGGCGCTCTGGGTGCTGCGCCGCCGCTGGGTGGACTTCCGCGTGGCCATGGAGCGCGCACAGGCGATGTCCGGGCTCTCCGCCGAGGGCATGTTGGTGCTCAACGAGCGTGAGCAGATCTCCTGGGTCAGCGACGCCGCGCTCGAGATGCTCGGCGTCGACGGCGAGGTCCTGCTCGGCCGCGCGCTCGACGAGATCGAGGACGACGAGCTCCGGCGCCTGGTCGCGCGGGTCGACCTGCCCGTGTCCCGCGGCCACGGCGATGACTTCGTCGTCGACCGGCGCCGCCCCGGCCTGCCGACCCAGCACCTGTGTCTCGGCGGCGCGGAGCTGCGCACCGCCGACGGCCGCTACATCGGCGCGGCGGTCTGGATGCGCGACATCACCTCCCGCCTGCGCGACGAGCGTCGCCTGAAGGCCAGCGAGGAGCAGTACCGGCGGCTGGTCGAGACGGCGCAGGAGGTCATCTGGACCTGCGACGACCAGTGCGTCATGACCTTCTGCAACCAGGCGGTCGAGGACGTGCTCGGCTTCCCGGCGGCTCAGGCGGTGGGGCGTCCCCTCAGCGAGTGCCTGCATCCCGATCGCGCCGAGGCCGATCTCGGCGCCGTCCGCGCGGTCCTCGCCGGACGCCCGCGCATGGAGCACGAGACGACCCTGCGCCGCGCCGACGGCACGGACATCGAGGTCAGCATCGATCTCGTCCCGCTCGCCGACGAGGACGGGGTGTTCGGCGTCTCCGGCATCACCCGCGACGTCACCGCCCATCGCCGCGCCGAGACCGAGCGCGAGCGCGCGAGTGCCCGCCACGCCGCGGTCGCCGAGCTGGGGCGCCGCGCGCTGGAGCTCGCCGAGCCGTACGTCCTGATGCAGGAGGCGACCCGGGCGCTCGCACGGGTCCTGGACCTGCCCGCGTCGCTGGTGCTCGAGCTCGACCCCGAGGCCGACGCGCTGCGTGCCGCCGCGTCCGCCGGCGCCGACGACGCGCTCGTCGCCGCGTGCGAGCTGCAGCGCCCCGCCGAGCAGACCTCTCACGCGGGGCTCGCCCTGCGCGTGGGCGCGCCCGCGACGTTCAGCGACCTGCGCGCGGACACCCGCTTCACCGGCGACGGGGCGCTGCGCGAGACCGGCGTGCGCAGTGGCCTGGCGCTCCCCATCCTCGTCCGCGGCAGGACGTTCGGTCTCCTCGCCGGCTACAGCCGCCAGGTGCGCCTGTTCGACTCCAGCGAGATCGCGTTCGCGGAGTCGGTGGCCAACGTCGTCGGCTCGGCGGTCGAGCGTGTGCAGCTCGAGCGCGCCGACCGCGAGCGCGCGCTGCACGATCAGCTGACCGGCCTGCCGAACCGCTCGCTGTTCATGGACCGCCTGCGCGGCTCGGTGGCGCGCGCCCGCCGGGACGGATCGCACACCGCCGTCTTCACGATCGGCGTCGACAGCTTCAAGCTCATCAACGACGAGTTCGGCCACGGCGCGGGCGACGACCTGCTGGCGACCGTCGCGCAGCGCCTGCGCACCGAGGTGCGCGCGGCTGACACCGTCGCCCGGCTGGGCGGCGACGAGTTCGTCCTGCTCTGCGAGGGCCTCGCGGGCGAGCACGACGCGATCGCGCTCGCCGAGAAGCTCACCGGCCTGTGGACCGACCCGTTCGTCCTCGCCGTCGGCGAGGTGTTCACCACCGCGAGCATCGGGGTGGCCGTCTCGGAGGCCGGCACCGCGGGCGCCGACGACCTCCTCCGCGACGCCGACGGCGCGATGCACCGCGCCAAGCGCCGGGGCCGGGGCCGGTTCGAACTCTTCGACGAGGAGCTGCGCGCCCGCGCCGGGGAGCGGATCCGCCTGGCACGCGACCTGCACCGCGCGCTCGAGCGCGACCAGTTCCGCGTCGTCTACCAGCCTGTCGTCGACCTGCAGACACGGCAGGTCGTCGGAGCCGAGGCGCTGCTGCGCTGGGAGCACCCGGAGTGGGGCACCGTCTCGCCGATGGAGTTCATCCCGGCCGCCGAGGAATCGGGCGAGATCGTCGCGATCGGCGAATGGGTCCTGCGGGAGGCGTGCGGCCAGGTCGCCCGCTGGCAGGAGCGCTGGCCGGAGTTCCGCCTGTCGGTGAACGTGTCGGGCCGCCAGATCGCCGAGCCCAACCTGCCCGAGCGCGTCGCCCTGATCCTCGACGAGGCGCGGCTGGCGCCCGGCACGCTGGGGCTGGAGATCACCGAGAGCGTCCTCATGGAGGCCGACGGCGACCCCGAGGTCATCCTCGCCCGCCTGCGCGACGCCGGCGCCCACCTGCTGCTCGACGACTTCGGCACCGGCTACTCGTCGCTGAGCTACCTCAAGCGCTTCCCCCTGGACACACTGAAGATCGACCGCTCGTTCGTCGACGGCCTGGGCGAGGAGGACGAGGACTCCGCCATCGTCGCCGCGATCGTGCAGCTGGCGTCGACGCTCGACCTGAAGGTCGTCGCCGAGGGCGTCGAGACGACCGTCCAGCTCGACCAGCTCTCGGCGCTGCACTGCGACTACGCGCAGGGGTACCTGCTGAGCCGGCCGATCACCGCCGACGCGCTCGAGGCGCTGCTCGGCGACACGTCGCAGCCCCTGCTGCGCGTCGCGTAGCTACGCGAGCCGCGAGGCGTGGTCGGCTTCGAGCGCCGCGGCGTCGCGCTCGAGCGGGACCGCGTAGACGATGTGCGATCGGTGGATCGCGACGAAGGCGTGGTGGCGCGTCTCGGCGGTGCCGTCCAGCGGCGTGATCTCGGCATCCGTCAGCGAGACGAAGTCCCGCTCCGTCGCGTTGAGCATGTCGGAGATCCGGCTGCGGTAGCCCTCGCGGGCGAGCGTGAGCGTGCCGACGATGCGGTGGCGCGTCGTCTCGAGCTCGACGCGTTCATGGCGAAGCTGCATCGGGGGTGCCATCGGCAGTCCGCGCGCGGGAGTTGAGCGCGACCCGCCATCATGGGCGCGTGGACGGCCCGCTTCGCGTCACCTCCAGCGTCGCGCTGCCGCTCTCCGAGATCGAGCTGCGCACCAGCCGCTCGTCCGGGCCGGGCGGCCAGCACGCCAACGTCACCGCCTCCCGGGTCGAGGCGATCTTCGACGTGCGCGCCTCCGCGACGCTGACCGAGACGCAGAAGGAGCGCATCATCGCGAAGCTCGGCCCGCGGGTCACGGCGGTGTCGCAGGACGCGCGCAGCCAGCTGCGCAACCGCGACCTCGCCCTCGAGCGCCTGCGCGAACGGCTCGCCGCGGCGCTGCACGTCCCCCGCGCGCGCCGGCCGACGAAGCCCAGCAAGGGCGCCAAGCAGCGGCGGCTGAAGGCCAAGCGCGTGCAGGCCGAGCGCAAGCAGGGGCGCCAGCGCCCGAAGCACGACGACTGAGCCGCGGCGTACGGTTGCCGCGTGAGCGGTGACGCCATCGTCTGTGAGGGCCTGACCAAGCGCTACGGCAAGCACGCCGGGATCGAGGACATCGACCTGCGGGTGCGGACCGGCGAGGCGTTCGGCTTCCTCGGCCCGAACGGCGCGGGCAAGAGCACCACGATCCGCACGCTCATGGGCTTCCAGCGGCCCACGAGCGGCCGGGCCGAGGTGTTCGGGTTCGACTGCTGGCGGGCGCGGGTCGACGTGGCGCGCCACGTCGGCAACCTGCCGGGGGACTTCACCTACGACGAGCGGCTCACCGGCTGGGAGGTCGTGCGGCACGTCGCGCGCCTGCGCGGTCACACCGACCTCACGCGTGCCCGCGAGCTCGCCGGTCGGCTGCAGGCCGACATGGACCGCCCGCTGCGCCAGCTGTCGCGCGGCAACCACCAGAAGGTGGGGCTGGTCCAGGCGATGTTCCACCGTCCCCGGCTGCTGCTGCTCGACGAGCCGACCGGCGGGCTGGACCCGCTCATGCGCGAGACCTTCCTCGACCTCGTCGCCGAGGCGCGCGCGGACGGGGCCACGGTGTTCCTGTCCTCGCACAACCTCGAGGAGGTCCACCGCGTCTGCGAACGGGTGGGCATCATCCGCGACGCGCGGCTCATCGCCACGGAGAACATCGGGGACCTCATCAGTCGCGCGCTGCGCCACGTCCGGATCGTGTTCGCCGCGCCTGTCGATGTCGCGCCGTTCGCCGCGCTGCCCGGCGCGCAGGACGTGCGCGCGGACGGCGCCACCGTGACGCTGCGCCTCGCCGGCCCGGTCGACGCGCTCGTCAAGCTCGCCGCCGCCCAGGAGGTCGTCGACCTGGAGATCGGCCGCGCGAGTCTCGAAGAGGTCTTCCTGTCGTTCTACGGGGCGGGCGACTCGTGATCGAACTCGTCCGCCACCAGCATGCCCGCCGCCTGCGCGCGACCATCGTGTGGGGCGTCTCCCTCGGCCTGCTCGGCCTGATGATGGTCGGGATCTACAGCACCATTGACATCGAGGTGTTCGCGCAGGCGATCGAGAGCTACCCGCAGGAGCTCCTCGACGCGTTCGGCATCAGCTCGGAGAGCTACACGACCCCGGAGGGGTTCATCTCGGGTGAGCTCCTGAGCTTCATGGTGCCGCTCGCGCTGGGCTTCTACCCGATCCTCGCGGCGGCGCGGGCGATGGCCGGCGCCGAGCAGGACCGGTCGCTCGACGTGATCCTCAGCCAGCCGGTGCCGCGCTGGCAGCTGCCGGTCGCGACGTTCGTCGCGTTCACGATCGGCCTCGTCGAGGTCATCGCGCTCTTCTGCCTGATCACGTGGGGATCGGCGGTCGCGTTCGGTGTCGACCTCGAACTCGGCCACATGCTCGCCGGTGGTGCGAACCTGCTGCCGCTGTCGCTCATCTACGGGAGCCTTGCGCTGCTCGTGTCGGCGGCGGTGCGCGCGCCGGGGATGGTGACCGGCGTCGCCGGGGGCGCCCTGGTGTTCGGGTACCTGCTCGACGCCGTCGGAAAGATCTCGCCGGACGTCGACTGGCTCGCTGAGATCACGCCGTTCCGGTTCTACGGCGCGGCGATCGAGAACGGACTGGACGCGGGCGACATGGCGGTGCTGCTCGCGGGCGCGGCGCTCTTCTGCGCCCTGGCCATCCCCGTTTTCGGCCGTCGAGACGTCCGCGCCTGATTGAACCGCCCGGCGTCGTGGCCGATGACCCGGGGAGATGATTGAGCACGACGTCCAGACCGGCCGCGGGGCCGGCACCGGCTGGCTGCTCGTGCTCGTCGCTTCCGGTCTGCTCGCGCTGGCGGTCTCCGTAGGGATCACCGCAGTCGTGCAGCAGCGCGCGGCGCACGACGCGACGCAGCAGAGCGCCGCCGCCCAGCGGATGCTCATCGCCATGCTCGACCAGGAGACGGGCGTGCGCGGGTACGGCCTCAACGGGCGGCGTGAGTTCCTCGAGCCGTTCACGACCGGGAAGGCGGACTTCGCCTCGGCACTGGCGGACGCGCGGGCCGGCATCCAGGGCGACGACTACGCGCAGAGCAGCCTCGCGGAGCAGGCGGAGATCGCGCGTCGCTGGCGCGCGCTCGCGCAGGCCGCGCTCCCGGCGCTGCAGCGGCGCGGTGACGTCTTCGCCGAGCCGTCGCCGGCACGCGAACGCAAGGCCGTGATGGACCAGTTCCGCGCGTCGAATGCCCAGTACCAGCGGCTGATCGACGAGCGCCGGGAGGATCGCGAGCGTCGGCTCGCCTGGCTGTCGGCGTTCATCGTGCTCGCGATGGCGGTCTTCTTCGCGGGTGTCGGCGCCCTGATCCTGCGCCGCCAGCGCCGCGACCGGCGCAGGGCCCGCGCCGTCGAGCGCGTGTACGTCTCGCGCCAGCATGACCTCGGCGTCGGCCTGCAGGTCGCGCGCAGTGACGAGGAGGCGCACGAGGTGCTGCGCCGTCACCTGGAGCTCTCTGTTCCCGGCAGTGACGCCGTGGTGCTCGTGCGCAACAACAGCGCCAATCGCCTGCAGCCCGGCACCGACCTCCCGCCGGAATCGCCGCTCGAAGCCCGCCTCGCCGAAGCAGAGCCGCGGGACTGCCTCGCGGTCCGGCTCGCCAGCCGTCGTCACCACGGTGATGACGTCGCGGACTCGGTGCTCGAGTGCGCGGTGTGCGGTCGTCTCGGGGCGCAGGCCGACTGCTCACCGCTGGTGGTCGGCGGCGAGGTGATCGGGTCGGTGCTCGTCACGCACCCGGAGACGCTGACCGGGCGCGAGGACCGCGCGGTCGAGGAGTCCGTCGGGCAGGCGGCTCCCGTGCTCGCGAATCTCCGCAACCTCGCGCTGGCGGAGAGCCGCGCGGCCACCGACGGGCTGACCGGCCTCCCGAACCGCCGGGCCTTCGACGAGGCGCTCAAGCGGATGGCGGCGCAGGCGGGTCGCAGTGCCACGCCGCTCGCGGCGATCGCGCTCGACCTCGACCACTTCAAGAGCGTCAACGACACGTACGGCCACGACCAGGGAGACGAGGTCCTGGCCGCCGTGGGCGCGCTGCTGCGCGACGTCATCCGGGCGAGCGACTTCGCCGCGCGGACGGGCGGTGAGGAGTTCGTCGTCCTCGCTCCCGACACGGGCGCCGAGGGCGGGGTGGCGCTCGCCGAGACGATCCGGGCGGCTGTGCGCGAGCTGTCGCTCCCGGGGCTCCCGCCGCTGACGGTCAGCGTGGGGGTCGCGGCACTGCCGGACGACGCCACGACGCCGTCAGGACTGCTGCGCGCCGCCGACCGGCTGCTCTACGTCGCCAAGGACCACGGCCGCGACCGCGTGGAATCGACGACGCCCGCGGCAGGGACGCGCCGCCGCGAGGACCGGCCGGCTGCCAGTCCCGCGGAGTAGGCGAACCTAGAGCGGCAGCTTGCCGCGGCCCTTGCGCCCCGCGCTGGCGCTGCGGCCGGCGGCCTTCGAGCTCGAGCGAAACGGCTTCGCGAGCCAGTGGCCGAGCTTGCCGGGGGCGAGGTTCGCGATGCGCCCGCCCGTCCCGAACGCCTTGTGGGTCGCGTTCTCCGGGTGCCGCGACAACTTCGGCGCGAGGAACGCGGCGATGAGGAGCACGATGCAGATGGCGACGACGACGGCGATGGTCATGCCCTCAGTCATGCCCGGATGGCGGTTCGGCCAACCCTGCATCGGCCGACGGCGTCAGGCGGGTGGTTCGCCGGTGAGGTCGGGGACCTCGAACATGCGCGCCAGCGCGACGCCGACCCGCTCGCGCACCACGAGCGCGCTGCGCAGGACGTGCGCGCGCATGTACGCCGGAGCGGCCTGCGTCTCGCCGTCGAGGATCGCGCGGAGGATCTCGGTGTGCTCGGCCAGGGTGGCCCGGATGCGCTCGTCGCTGGTGAAGTCGTGGATCCGCAGCAGACGGATGCGGTCGTTGAGGTCGCGCAGCAGCCGCTCGCCGGTCTCGTGGCCGCTGGCGACCGCGATCCGCCGGTGGAAGTCCTCGTCGGCGTGGACGAAGTCCGGGCCGTGGAGGTCGGCGCGTCCCTCGTGCCAGTCCTCGCTGAGCTTCGTCCAGTCCGTCTGGAGCGCCTCGAGCGCCTCCCGCTCGCCGTCGGCCGCCGCGCGCGTCACGAGCAGCTCCTCGAGGACCACCCGCACGTCGTACAGCTCGCGCATCTGGCGCACGCTGGGCACCGCGGGGCGCAGGCCCCCGGACGGGTCGCGCTCGAGGTGCCCGTCGCCCTCCAGCCGCCGCAGCGCCTCGCGCACCGGCGTCCGGCTGATGTGGTGGTCGGCGGCAAGCTGCAGCTCCACCAGCCGCTTGCCGACGGGGAACTCGCCGCGGAGCAGCCGATCTCGGATCTCGAGGTAGACGCGCTCGGCCTGGGAGACGCCGCCGGAGCGGCCGCGGGGGGTCCGGTCGTCGTCAGGAGAAGGACTCACGTCGCCTGATCCTACGCGGCCGCTCCGCGCCGTCCAGGCCGATGTGCATACATCGCCGTGGACGAAGCGGCCCCGGCCGAGGAGCTCAGGGCCCGGGGGTAGGCGGGGTCTCACCGGCGACCATCCCCGGAAAGTCCCGAAATTCTGGCGAGGCGTCGAAGCGAGTTGGGACCAAGTGTCCAATGCGCCAGCTCCGGGCCGGACGTAGCGTGCTGCCCGTCGTCCCCCGCCTGTCGACGGCATTGCATACATCCATCCGGAGCCGCCCATGACACCACCACCGACCGCGAGCGTTCCGGCCGAGCCGTACGCCTATGACTTCGACCCCGCCACGACGGCGCTCGTGATCATCGATATGCAGCGTGACTTCCTCGAGCCCGAGGGCTTCGGCGAGATGCTCGGCAACGACGTCAGCCTGCTCGCGAAGACCG
>JAEMQS010000181.1 GCA_016463765.1 Solirubrobacteraceae bacterium
CGTTGTCCGAGGTGATGACGGGCTGGGCGCCGAACGTCACGACCTGCTCGCGCAGATCGATCAGCGGCCGCAGCTTGTCGATGAACGGAATGATGATCGTGAGCCCGGGCGACAGCGTGCGGCTGTAGCGACCGAGCCGCTCGACCACCCCGGCACGTGCCTGCGGCACGATGCGCACGGTGCGGGCCGCCACGAAGATGACGAAGAGGCCCACCACCACCAACACGATCAGTCCGGCCATGAGTCTTGCTCCTTAATCCTCAGTGACGAGCGCGGTCGCGCCCCGAATCTCCACGACCTGGACCTTCGTCCCCGCATCGATGGGGTCCTCGTCAAACGCCCGGGCGGTCCACACCTCACCGTTGATGCGCACGGTGCCGACCCCCTCGTCGTTGGCGATCCGCTCGATGACGACGCCCGACGCACCCTGAAGCGCGGCGGTGCCCGTGCGGATCTGCGGCGGCGTGTAGAGGTGCCGCTTGGCGATGGGCCGGACGAACGCGAGCAGCAGGGCGCCGCCGGCGATGAAGATCGCCCACGACGCAACAGCGCCCGCACCGACGGCGCTGGCGACCGCCGCGAGCAGCGCGCTGATCGCGAACGGTCCGAGGAAGAAGCTGGTGGTCGCGATCTCGCCCACGGCGAAGATCACGGCAGCCACGATGAAGATCGCCCACAGGTCCATGGTTCGGGAGCCTAACGACGCGGCAGGCTGTTCGTTACGCCGGGGTCACCCCGAGCAGCGCGCGGGAGAAGTCGTCGGCGTCGAACGGCCGCAGGTCCTCGAGGGCCTCGCCCACACCGATGAGCTTCACCGGGATGCCGAGCTCGCTGGCGATCGCCAGCGCGATCCCGCCCTTCGCCGTGCCGTCGAGCTTCGTCAGGACGATGCCGTCGACAGGCACGGCCTCGCTGAAGAGCTTGGCCTGACGCAGCCCGTTCTGGCCCGTCGTGCTGTCGACGGTCAGCAGGGTCTCGTGCGGCGCGCCCTCGAGCTGCTTGCTGACGACGCGGCGGACCTTCGTGAGCTCGGCCATGAGGTCGTCCTGCGTGTGCAGGCGCCCGGCGGTGTCGACGATGACGACGTCGACGCCGCGCTCACGTCCCTGCTTGACCGCCTCGAAGGCCACGGATCCCGGATCGGCGCCCTCGGGTCCGCGGACGATGTCGCACCCCGACCGCTCGGCCCAGCCGGCCAGCTGCTCGACGGCCGCGGCGCGGAAGGTGTCGGCGGCGCCGAGCAGCACGGTGAGGCCGAGCTCCTGCTGGAGGTGCCAGGCGAGCTTGCCGATCGTCGTCGTCTTGCCGGTGCCGTTGACCCCGACGGCCATGATCACCGTGGGCTTCTGCGTAACGTCGATGCGGTCCTCGAACGGCTCGTCGCCGCCCCGCGCGATCCCCGCGAGCAGCTCCTGCAGGCGCGCGGTCAGCGCCTCGCCGCCCTCGACCTGGCCCGACGTGGCCTCCTGCTCGAGCTGCATGACGACCTTCGCGGTCGTCGTCGCCCCGACATCGGCCATGATCAGCGCCTCCTCCAGGCGCTCCCACGTCTCGTCGTCGAGCGTCTCGAAGAGCGTCGCCTGGATCTCGGCGCCCAGCGCCTGCCGCGTCTTGCTGAGGTTCTGGCGCAGGCGGCGGAAGAACCCGCGCCGCTGCTCGCCCTCGGGCTCGGAGGCCGCAGCGCCCGTCGCGCCGTCGGGCAGGATGAAGAGGTCGTTCCAGTCTCGGGCCATCGCGGCGGCGACGATATGCGAAACGCCCGCCCACGGTTCTCGGGAGGTCAAGGACGACGAATGTACGGCCGATACTTGTACGGACGTCCAACTATCATGGATCGACCGTGACTGCCACCGCCCCCACCTCTTCCCCCCTCGCCGCCGAGACCGATCTGCGTCCCCACCACGTCGCCCGCCTGCGCGCCGCCGTGGCCTCGACCGGTCTCTCACCGAACCAGCTGGCCGACCAGGTCTGCGACCACGTCCTCGGCCAGCAGGTCACCGCGCAGCGCATGGCGACGCGCGCTGACGCCGACGCGCTGCGACGCCGGCTGCACGCCTACGTCCGGTCGCTGTTCGCCGGCGACCACGACCGCCGCCTGCGCAATACGCAGCAGCGGGTCGGCTCCGGCCCGTACGCCGGCCTGCCCCTGGAGGCGTACCTCGGCGGCTTCGTCCTCATCGACGACGTGATCATGGACACCCTCGTGCACGCCCTGCACGACGACCCCGACGCGCTGAGCCTCGCGCTGCGCTCCTACCGGCGGGTCACGACCACCGACCTGCTCGTGCACCTCGGCCGCAGCGACGCGGCCCGCGACGTCACGCCGCGCTGACCGCCGTCCGCTCGGGCATCTTGCGCGAGACGACCTTCGACACCCCGTCGGCGCCCATCGAGACGCCGTAGAGCACGTCAGCGGCCTCCATCGTGCGCTTCTGGTGGGTCACGACGATGAACTGCGCCCGGTCGGAGTACTTCTCCAGCAGGTCGAGGAAACGCGTGATGTTCAGGTCGTCGAGCGCGGCCTCGACCTCGTCGAGGATGTAGAACGGGCACGGCTTCGCGAGGAAGACGGAGAACAGGAACGCCAGCGCCGTCATCGACTTCTCGCCGCCGGAGAGCAGCGTCAGGCGCTTCATCGCCTTGCCCGCCGGGGTGATCTCGATCTCGACGCCCAGCAGCTCGTCCTCGTTCTCGGCGTGCTCCTCGGCCAGTGCCTCGGCCTCGGCGGCGGCCTCCTGCGCGGCCTCGTCGCCCGCGTCGGCCTGCTGGCCCCCGAGCACCGGCTTGGTGGGGACCTCCTCCTTGACGAGCCGCAGCCGTCCGCGGCCGCCCGGGAACACGTGCTGGGCGAGCTCCTCGAAGTTCTTCGCCGCGGCCGTGAACGTCTCCTCGAAGGTCTCGCGGATCTGGCGGTCCGTGTCGCGGATCAGCGTCTTGAGCTCGCGCAGCGCGGTCTCGAGGTCGGTGCGCTGGGTCTCGAGCTCCTCGACGTGGGCGACCGCCTCCTCGTACTCGGCCTTCGCCAGCGGGTTGACCGGACCGAGCTGCTCGCGCCGGCGCGCGAGGCGCTCGATCCGCTGCTTGAGCTCGTGGACCTTCTCGTCGGGCAGCGCCTCGGTCGCGGGCTCGGCCTCGAAGCCCAGCCGCTCGGCGACCTCTGAGAGCTCGCCGGTGAGGTCGGCGGACCGGTCGCGCTCGCGCTGGGCGCGCACCTCGGCGTTCGTGACCTGGTCGCCGCGCTCGCGCAGCGTCCGCTGGAGCTCGGCCTCCTTCGACGCGCAGGCGCGCAGCGCGCTGGCGACCCCTTCGCCCGCGGCGCGGTCGGCGGCCAGCTCGGCCTCAAGCGCCTCGACCCGGTTGGCGACCTCGGCGATGACGTGCTCCAGCGCCGTCGCCAGGCGCTCGGCGACCGGCTGCAGCTCGCTGTCCGCCGCGATGCGCCCCTCGAGCAGCGCGATGCGCTGCGTGCGCTCCTCGCGCTGGCGCGCCGCGCGCTCGCTGTTGCGGCGCTCGGCCTGCAGCTCGCCGTCGAGCTGCGCGCGCCGGACGGCGGCGGCGCCGTCCTCGGGCGCCTTGCGGCGCTGCTCGATGAGCCAGGCCGCCCGGCGGACCTCCTCCTCGGCGGCGGCGCGGGCACGGTCGATCTCGCGGACGGCGTCGTCGGCCTTCTCGCGGGTGAGGTCTGCCGCGGTGACCGCCTCGCCGGTCCGCTCGGCGGCGGTCTTGGCGGCCTGCTCGGCCTGCACGGCGGCCTCGGACGCGGCGATCAGCTCGTCGCGGCGGTTGCGCTCGGCGAGCATGCGCTCCTCGCCGGCCTCGGCGGCCTGGCGCAGCTCGCCCGTGCGGGCGTCCCACACGCGACCGGTGCGGGTCACGGCGATGCCGGTGAAGTCGTCGGCCACGGCGTCGAGATCGTCGA
>JAEMQS010000182.1 GCA_016463765.1 Solirubrobacteraceae bacterium
CCGTGCCCTCCGGGCCGTCGGGCTTGTCGAGCTGGCGCAGGAAGATCAGCAGGCACACCCACACGCCGCCGGCGAAGACGAACGTTCCGTCCCGGCCGGGCAGGGAGAACGTACCGCCCTCGGCGCGCCCGACGATGAGCGCGAGCACCGCCGCGGCGACGAGCAGGACGGCGGCTTCGGTGAAGTCGAAGACCTGGAAGGCGTTGATCGTCCGGTCGGCCAGCGCCCCGCGCGCCGGGGCGGCGGTCAGCTGGTACCAGGGCAGCAGCATGCTCACGAACAGCGCGAGTGCCGCCGCAGCGGCGAGGCGCTGGTCGGCGTGCAGGGATCGCCAGATCCCGCGGCCGCGCTCGGCGGCGCCACTCACGCGACGACCCCTCGCACCGGCCGCGAGAAGGAGCCTCTGGCGAGTTCTCGCAATGGAACGGCGAGCCGCCAGGCGAGCTGTTTCACGCTCATGCCGGGACGCCGGCCGCGGAGCGCAGGCGCGCCATCAGCACGTCGGCATCGTGCTCGCTGACGGTGCGGATCTGCCCCTGGAACGCGAGCGTCCAGTGCTCGGCCGGCCACTTGCCGACGTGCTCGAGGTCACCCTTGAGCGCTTCGGCGGGGACGAACTGCGCCTCGTCGAGGACCAGTTCGGGCTCGGTGGCGAAGCGCCACGGATACGGATCGACCTTGCCGGGCTTGCCGGGCCAGATCTTCTCGCGGTCCTCGTACAGCTCGCCGGTCACGGTGATCGCGGCGGCGAAGCGCATGATCTTCGTGAGGTAGAGCACGATCCGGTCTCCCGGCTCGATCTCCAGCGCCCGGTTGCGGTTACGCTCCTTCAGCCCGATGACGGTGAAGCCCCGCTCGGCGGTCGCCGCGTAGTTCTCGGGCGAGCCGGTGAGGACCCAGGTGCGCACGTCGTCGGCCATGTGGCCGATTCTACGCGGCGCGAGGGCGGCGGTTCAGTCGACCGGGATGTCCTGCACGACCGGCCCGCCGGGCGCGTCACCCGGCGCGATCCGCTCGATCCACCAGTCCAGGATCCCGCGCAACAGCAGCAGCAGCTGGCGGATGACCTCGGCGAGCTGGCGCCACAGCTCCTCGGGCACGAGCCCGCGGACGGTGTGCAGCAGCGCCGTCAGCGCCTGGGCCTCGGCGGCGGCGTCCTCGGTCGGCGGGGCACCTGTCGAGGTGCCGTTGGCGGTCTGCGCCTTCGCCGTCTCAGCCGCGAGGCGGTCGACGGCCTCCTGCGTGCGCTCGATGCGCTCGCGCAGCGCGGCCAGCGGATCCTCGGGCGGCTCGGGGTCGGTCACGTGGTGGGGGTGGGCGGATCGAAGGTCACGGTCAGCGCGCCGTCGGTCAGCGCGGCGCCCGCGGGACGATAGTCCTGCAGCGCGGGCGGGAGCAGCACGGTCCGGGTGTGGCCGTCGATGCCGATGACGAGCTCCTCGCCGACCTGGCGCAGGGACACGTCGCCCTTCTGCGCGAACGGCAGCGTCAGGCGCAGGTGCGCCTGCTCGTCGCCGAGTTCCAGGCGCTCGCCGATCTCGTCGTGCAGCACGGAGATCGGCGCCTCCACGCCCGTGAAGAGCTGCTCGGCGAGGCGGTCGAGCATGTCGGGGCCGCGGACCTCCTCACCGAAGTACGGGGCACGCAGCAGCGGGAGGGGGGCGAAGGCCTGGCCGACCTCGATGAGCGCCTCGGTCTGCCGCGCGCGCCACGCGTCGAAGTACGCGCCGACCTCCTCGGGGAAGACGCGGTTGACGACGATCGCGTCGGTCAGCAGGCCGTACAGGTTGAGGTAGGTGAACGTCCGGCGGGCCTCGTCGATGACCATGCGATCCGGGGTCATGACCAGGCGCAACGAGACGCGTTCGTGGTCGCGCAGCACGTCGCAGAGCGCCACGAGGTCGCGCAGCAGGTCACCGGCGCCGTCGAGCGCCTTGTTGCTCGGCAGCGTGATGTCGAGCGCCGCGCGGGCGATCGGGCGTGCGGCGTCGAGGGCGCGGCGATTGCCCGCGGTGCGTCCCAGCCACCAGCGCGCGGCGTCGGGCAGCGCGAGCAGACGGAGCGTCTCGCCGCTCGCCGCGCAGTCGACCACGACGACGTCGAACACCGCCTCCTCGGCGTGGCGGCGCAGCTCGAGCAGGCCGACGAGCTCGTGCAGCCCGGGCGGCATCGCGAGCTCCTCGGCGCGGATGCGCTCCATCCCGCGGTCGGAGAGGACTCCGGCCAGCCAGGTGCGGATGGCCCCCCAGTGGCGCTCGATCTCGTCGCGCGCCTCGACCTGCTGGGCCCAGAGCCCTTCGCTGACGGGCGCCGCCACGGGGCCGACCGCGCAGCCGAGCACGTCGCCGAGCGAGCCCGCCGGATCGGTGGAGAGCAGGAGCGTGCGGCGACCGGCCGCTGCGGCCCGGCGCGCCGTCGCGGCGGCGACCGAGGTCTTCCCGACCCCGCCCTTGCCCGTATAGAGAATGATCCGCGGCCCCACGGCCGCCGAGTCTATGGACGGGCGACCGTCAGCACTGCCGTCGTCGCGCCGCGCAGGCCGAGGATGTCCGTGGCGCGGACGGTCACCCGGTGGCGGCCGGCCTTCGTCTTCGCGCTGTAGACGAACACGGGCGAGCCCGGCTGCACGCTGGCCGTCCGCGCGCCGACGGTCTTCCCGTTCCGGCTCACGGTCACCGTGACCGTCGCGGGTTTGTCGACGCGCACGCGCACCGCCCCGCGCTTGCCCGCGCGCGTCCGGGTCGTGACGACCTCCAGCCGAGGCGCGCGGCTGAGGTCCTCGGTCAGGCGGGTCGCGAACGCGCAGAACGGCTCGGGGTCCACGCTGACGACCGGCGCGCGCTCGCGTTCGGGCTCCTCCGGCAGGGCGCCCGGCGTCGCGCCACCGGCCTGCGCCGCCCCCGCCTTCGCGCGGTCGGCGCGGGTCCGCTCGCACAGCCCGCGCAGGAAGTCGCGGGCGAGCTTGTGATACCCGACGTCGCTGGCCCGGCCGCCCACCTGGTAGCGCGACCAGCCGCCGGTGTCGTAGCGCGGGAGCTCGGCCGCGAGCTGCTTGACGCCGCGTGCGTAGAGCTCGCGCCCCTCGTCGTCGTTGGCGAGGGTGGCGAAGTCGTGCAGCCCGTTGACGGCCTGGTTGAACCCGTTGAGGACCCGCTGGCCGCGCGCGTAGGAGTACAGGAGGTAGTGCGACCGGCCCGGCGCCACGTCGACGCGCACGCCGCTCGGCGGCCTGGTCTTGAAGATGCCCAGCGCGCTGCGCGCCGCGTCGAAGTACGCCGGCTCCTTCAGCCGGATCGCCGCGCGCGACAGCGACTGGATGCCCGTCGCCTGGGCCATGCCGCTGGCCCACGGCGGACTGCCGCCGCCGAAGGCGAAGAGGTACTCCCACGCGATGCCGCCGGCGCGTGGCGCGGCGAGTGCGATCGCCTCGTCGAGCAGCGCCCGCAGCTCGTCGTCCTTCTTCTTGAAGGACCAGAGCGCGTTGGCCTTGCCGAAGGTCGCGAGCCACTGGATCTGCCAGCCCTGCCCGAGATAGTGCTGCCACACGAGTTGGCTGCGGCCGAACGTCCGCCGCTGGCCGTTGCGCGGCAGGGGCTCGCAGCACCAGGCCGCACGGTTGCGCTGGACGGTGAGCATCAGCGCGGGGACCCGGCCCGACGTCAGCGACCCGTCCTTCGCGATGCGCTCGAGGTGCACGAGCGGCGCGCGCATCCCGATCCGCCGCGCCCCGGACAGCTTGCCCAGCAGCCGCTTGGCGTCCAGGTAGGTGCCGCGGTGGTCGCGGTACGCCGCGGGCGTGATCGCGCCGGCGTCGCGCAGGCGGGACAGCTCGGAGAGCACAGTGCGCTTCTTCGCCGCGTGGGCGGGCGTGTTGGCCTGTGGTGAAGCCAGCATGAAGCCCGCGAGAAGGACCGCCA
>JAEMQS010000183.1 GCA_016463765.1 Solirubrobacteraceae bacterium
CCCATCGTGGCCGAGACCGACCTCGACGCCGTCGTCGCCACGCTCGACGCCGAGCGTCCCGCCGCGTGCGTCATCGACTCCGTGCAGACGTTGCATGCGCCCGACCTCACCGGCGCGCCCGGCTCCGTCGGCCAGGTGCGCGAGGTCGCCAGCCGCATCACGGGCGTTGCGAAGGCCAACGGGACGGCGGTCATCCTCGTCGGCCACGTCACGAAGGAGGGCGCGCTCGCCGGCCCCCGCGTGCTCGAGCACCTCGTCGACTGCGTGCTGCAGTTCGAGGGCGAGCGCGAGCGGACCTACCGCACGCTGCGCGCCCTGAAGAACCGGTTCGGGTCCACGAACGAGGCCGGGGTGTTCGAGATGCGCTCGGGCGGCCTCGTCGAGGTCCTGGACGCCAGCGCGCGGTTCGTGGGGGAGGCCACCGGCAAGCCCGGCAGCGTCGTCCTCGCCGCGATGGAGGGCAGCCGGCCGCTGCTCGTCGAGGTCCAGGCGCTCGTGAGCCCGTCCGAGCTCGTGCCGCCGCGACGGGCGGTGACCGGGATCGACCGCAACCGGCTGGCGCTGGTGCTCGCGGTCCTCGGCCGCCACGCCGGGGTCGGGACGGGCAGCGCGGACGTGTTCGTCAATGTCGTCGGCGGCGTGCGGATCGACGAGCCCGGAGCGGACCTCGCCGTCGCGCTCGCCGTCGCGAGCGCGCAGAAGGGCGTGGCGCTCGGAACGCCCGAACGTCCACTCGCCGCATTCGGGGAAGTGGGGCTCACCGGTGAGCTGCGATCGGTCGGCCATCCCGACCGTCGCCAGGAGGAGGCGGCGAAGTTCGGGCTCGCGGATGTCGTTGCCCCGCCGCGTGTGACGAGCCTGCGCGCCGCGCTCCGGGCCGCCTTCGCGACGGCTCGGGAAGAGGGTCCGGTCAGGGCCGCCTGAGCGTCCCGTTCGCGGAACCCCACGTCATCCCTGCATTTCCGGCCTGTTGAAACACGCGACCGTCCGGTAGAATGGGGGTGATGGTTGCCCGAACTGGGGATGAGCTGAAGGAGCTCGAACGGCAGGAGCCCCGGCTCGTCAAGGCGCTGGAAATGGTCGCACCCGGAACGGCGCTGCGCGAGGGGATCGACAACATCCTCCACGCCCACACCGGCGGTCTGCTGGTCATCGGCGACCCCGACGAGCTGAGCTTTCTCTTCTCCGGCGGCTTCCAGCTGGACGTCGACTACACCCCGGCGCTGCTCTACCAGGTGGCGAAGATGGACGGGGCGATCATCGTGAACGCCAGCGCGACGAAGATCGCCATGGCGAACGTCCAGCTCATGCCCGATCCGACGATCCTGTCGCTCGAGACGGGCACCCGTCACCGCACGGCCGAGCGCGTGTCCAAGCAGACCGATGCGCTCGTCATCGCCATCTCCGAGCGGCGCGAGGTCGTGTCGCTCTACGTCGGCGGCGCGAAGTACATCCTCGTCGAGATCCCGATCGTCCTGGCGAAGGCCAACCAGGCGCTCGCCACGCTCGACAAGTACCGCACGCGCCTCGACCAGGTCTCGACCCGCCTCACCGCCCTGGAGTTCGAGGGCGGGGCGACGCTGCACGATGTCCTCACCGTGCTGCAGCGCTCCGAGCTCGTCACCCGCATGGCGGTGGAGATCGAGCGCTACATCGTCGAGCTCGGCACCGAAGGCCGGCTCATCGAGATGCAGCTCGAGGAGACCATGGTCGGCGTGGCCGGCGACAAGGCCGCCCTCGTGCACGACTACATCACCGAGGACTCCGACGAAGCCTTTGCGAGCGCCCTGGATCAGCTCGGCCGCCTGCCGCACCAGGACCTGCTCGATTTCGGCCGCCTCGCCGAGATGCTCGGCTACGACCGCAAGCTCAACACCCTGGATTACGCGGTCTCACCCCGCGGCTTCCGCATCCTCGGCCGCATTCCGCGCCTGCCGAAGATGGTCGTCAACCAGATCGTCCGCGAGTTCGGCGGTCTCGACGACATGCTCGCCGCGACGGACTCCGAACTGGAGACCGTCGAGGGCGTGGGGGAGATCCGGGCCAAGGACATCCGCGAGGGCCTCCGGAGGCTTCAGGAGATCAATCTCGTGGACCGGTACCTACAGACCTGACGCACAAGGCGGACGGCGGCGAAGGGCCGTCCGGACACTGAGGAGGACACCATTTCGGACAACATCGAAGAAACGCTGCTTGAGGACCTCGAGGTCGAACGCGAGATCGAGAACATCGAGTTCGAGCTGGGCGACAACGTCGTCTACCCGCACCACGGGGCGGGCCAGGTCCTGAAGAAGGAGAAGCGGGTGATGTTCGGCGAGGAGCGCGAATACCTCACCATCAAGATTCTCCACAACGACATGACCGTCATGGTGCCGTGCGAGAACGCGGGCAAGGCCGGTCTGCGTCGTGTGATCGACGAGGAGACCGTGCAGAAGGTCCTCGGCGTCCTGTCCGACAAGGTGTCGGAGATGCCGAAGAACTGGAACCGCCGGTTCAAGCACAACCGCGACAAGATCAAGACGGGCGACATCTACGAGCTCGCCGAGGTGGTCCGCAACCTGGCCATCCGTGAGCACGAGAAGGGCCTGTCGACGGGTGAGAAGCAGATGTTCACCCGCGCGAAGAAGATCCTGGCCTCCGAGCTGATGTACGCGCTTGAGAAGGACGAGGACGGCGCCGAGGAGTACCTCGACAACCTCCTCGCCGAGTCCGCCGCCGAGCAGGGCGCGCTGGCGTAGTACGAAGCATCTGGCGATGACGGCCTCTGCGCTGATCGTCGCCGCCGGACGTGGCGAACGCCTTGGGTCTGACCGACCCAAGGCGTTCGCCGTTCTGGCGGGACGTCCGATGCTCGAATGGGCGCTCGACGCGCTGCGCGACAGCCCGCAGGTCGGGGAGATCGTCGTCGCGCTGCCTGACGGTTACGACGCGCCGGAGGGGTGCATCGGCGTGCGCGGCGGGGCCGAGCGGTCGCACTCGGTGCGGGCCGCGCTCGCGGCGTCATCCGGTGATCCGATCCTCGTGCAGGATGCCGCGCGGCCGATGCTCACCCCGGAGATCGTCGCGGCGTGCCTGGACGGGCTGGGTGACGCGGACGCCGCCATCGCCGCGGCACCCGTGACCGACACCATCAAGGAGGCGGGCGGAGGGAACGTCGTCCGCACGCTCGACCGCTCGGTGCTCTGGGCGGTCCAGACGCCGCAGGTCTTCCGCCGGGCGGCGCTGGAGGCGGCGCTCGGTCAGCCCGACGAGGTCCTCGCGGCCGCAACCGATGATGCGTCGCTTGTCGAAGCGGCCGGGGGCAGGGTGCGGATCGTGCCGACCCCGGCGTCGAACATGAAGGTCACGACGCCGCACGACCTGCAGATCGCCGAGCTCCTCCTCGCCGAGGCGACCTCGACGCGAAACGCCCGATAGTCGGGGGTTTGGCGTCGCGGTAGGACATCGCGACGCGAAACGCCCGATAATCGGGCATATCGCGTCGAGCACCTGACGCGACTCGCCCATGCGCACGGACATCGCCCCCGAAGACTTCGATCCCCCGCAGGCCGGCGCGCTGGTCCTGCTCGGCTTCATCGGGGCGCTCGGCGGCATCGTCGGCGGCTTCGTCGCGTCGCTCACGCCGCTCGCCGAGGCCGCGTTCGTCCTGGGCCTGCTCCTGGGCCCCGCCGTCGCCGGCTGGAGCGCCTACCGGCAGGGCACGAACGCCCTGGGCGTCGCGATCGTCGTGGTCTCGGCGCTGGTGACGTACGGCGTCATCGCGTACCTCTTCGGGGTCTCGTCGTTCCCCGACGCCTCGTCGAACTGACATCTCGCGCCGTCATCGGCGAGGATGCGTGGCTGTGCTGACCGACTACC
>JAEMQS010000184.1 GCA_016463765.1 Solirubrobacteraceae bacterium
CGGCCCTTGCGGTCGGAGAGGCGCTGCAGCGTCGCGAGCTCGACGTACATGTCGCTCGCCTGCCCGCCGATCGGCGCGTCGGACAGCCCGACGACGGTGAACTCCTTCTCGGCCATGTCGAACGTGTCGCCGACCTCGAGGTCCTGCCGCTGGGCGTAGGACGCGGTCAGGATCGCCTCGTACGGCTTCGCATCGGGGTCGAACCACTTGCCGCTGCTGACCTGGCCGCGCGTCACGCCGCCGAGGTCGGGCTGGGCGGGGTCGACGCCTGTGATCGTGCGCGACTCGAAATCGATGTTCTCCGGGGGTCCGCCTCCCGCACCGGGTGCGCCGAGCTGGTTCTGGCCGGCCTCGGGCACCGTCCCCTCGACGTGGATCGCGGAGAGCGTCAGGCCACCGGCGACCGCCTTCGCGCCGTCCAGGGCCGCCATCGCATCGACCTCGTCCTCGGGAAAGCTGAGCTGGGCGGTGCTGACGAAGCTGTCCTGGCTGAACGACTCGCCCGGCTCACCGAGGTCGGTCAGGCCCACGCGGGCGGCGCCGTTCTCCTCCTGGAGCTGCTCGCGCTCGGCCTCCGACAGGCCTGCGCCGGGACCGCCGCCCTGGCCCAGCTGCGCGCCGCCGCCGTCACCACCCTCGATCTCGATCGGACGGGTGACGCTCATGTCCGTGCCGACGCCGGTCAGCGGACGCAGGACCTCCTCCTGCGCGTCGTCGAGACCCTGCGAGAGCGCGCCGACGCAGACCACGAGCGCCACGCCGACACCGAGGCCGAGCGCGGTGAGCACCGTGCGGCCTGATCGGCGCCGCAGCTCGGCGAATGCGTACTGGACATAGAACACGACAGGTGACTCCTCAGCCGGAGGACAACGGACGAGCCCATGGGACCAGCGAGGCGTAAGCGGCCCGACAGTCCTGGTGAAGAGGTTCCGAAGAACTGTCGCCAAGGCGACGGTTCGAGCGCCGCGAGGTGGGCGGAATACGGGCCGTTCGACCCGGAACATGGATGGCGCACCTCCCCCCTCCCCCCACAACCTCCACGGAGGACCCCCATGCGCTCCATCTCCCGTCGTTCCCCCGGTCTCCTGCTCGTCACCGGCGCCCTCGTGCTGTCGCTCGGCGGCACCGCGTCGGCCCTGCCCGGCAAGAACATGGTCGACAGCAACGACGTCCGTGCCGGCGCCGTGAACTCGTCGGACATCCGCAACGGCACCGTCCGCGCCCCCGACCTGGCGTTCGGCAGCGTCAGCGCCGACAAGATCGGCGACGGCCAGGTCACGTCGCTGAAGCTCCTCAACGGCACCGTCCGCGGCGAGGACGTCGCCGACAACACGATCACGGGCGGCAACATCGCCAACGAGACCGTGCAGGGCCAGGACGTCGAGAACGGCTCGCTCACCGGCGCCGACGTCCAGGACAACTCGCTGACCGGCCAGGACGTCAACGAGTCGACGCTCACGGGCATCATGCCCTCGCAGACCCGCTACGTGTTCTCGGACTCCCCGGCGCTCTCAGGCGCGGGTGGCGGCACGCCGCGCACCCAGACTGCGGCCTGCCCGGCGGGCGAGCGCGCCATCGGCGGCGGCGGCGCGTGGCTGATCCCGGTGCTCAACGGCGGCAACGACCCGACCGCGCTCGACCGCGCGTACCTGTCGGCCTCGATGCCGGTCCCGGCGCAGCCGGGCGTCAGCGACGCCACCGGCTGGCAGGTCGCCGGCCGCAACGTCACGGGCACCGAGCGGATCCTGCGGGCCTACGCCATCTGCGTCCCGACCGCGATCCCCGCGTCCTAGCTCCTCCCCATCCCGAGACGTCCCTCGAGGCCGGCGCCCGCGCGCCGGCCTCGTCGGCGTTGAAGAACCGCCGAAGAGTCGGTGAAGAATGCGGCCTGCGCCCTGTGTCCGCTCCGCACAGGCGTCGATCACCGCGACGACCCCTCACGAAAGGAGCACGGATGATCGGAGCGATCCATGGCACCAACGCCACGGCCCAGATCACCGGCATGGGCCAGCGGCCCGACCCCGCGAAGGCCATGGCCCCTGTGGCTGACCTGCTGGGCACCGACGTCGAGGCCCTGCGCGAGCAGATGCAGGGCGGGCGTTCGCTGAGCGAGCTCGCCGAGGCCCAGGGCATCGACCGCCAGCAGCTGCTGGACGCGATCACCCAGGGGCTGCAGAGCGCCGCGCCGGCCGGAGCACCGGAACCACCCGGTGGGCTCTCGGGCTTCGCCGAGCGGATCGCCGACCGCGCGGGCCCGGCGGGTCCTCCGGCCGGCGGTCCGCCGCCCGGCGGGGCGGAGCAGGGCGGCGGCATCGCGTCCCTGGCCGAGCTGCTCGGGACCGACGAGGACACGCTGCGCACGCAGCTCTCCTCAGGGCTCGCGAGCCTCGAATCGCTGCTGGGCGGATCGTCGGCCTACAGCCAGGACCAGACCTGGTCGTTGCGCCAGGGCCTGGACGTGGACACCCGCGCCTGAAGCCGGGCAGGCCGCTCCTGCCCTCATGCGCAGGAGCGGCCTGGCGCGTCGGTCGTCATCGCGGTGAACCGCCTGCCTGTCGCCGTCAGAAGGCCCGGGTAGTCCGCTGGACCCCGATGAAAGGACCAACAGCGTGGATTCCCCGAACGCCACTTCCCGGCGCCGTTTCCTGCAGGTCGCCGGCGTGAGCGGTGCGGCCGGCAGCGCCCTGCTGCTCGCCGCCTGCGGCGACGACGACGAGAGCGGAAACGCATCGACGAGCACGACATCGACGACCTCCGCGATGGGCGGGGATCTCGCGATCCTCAACTACGCCCTGACCCTCGAGTACCTGGAGGCGGACTTCTACGACAAGGTCGTGGCCGCCGACCTGCTCAAGGGCGCGGAACTCGACCTCGCCAAGCAGTTCGGCGAGTCCGAGGCTGCCCACGTCGAGGCGCTGAAGAGCACCATCACGGAGCTCGGCGGCGACCCCGTCGCGGCACCGGAGACGACGTTCCCGCTGGAGAGCCGCATGGCCGTGCTGGAACTCGCCGCCACCGTCGAGAACCTCGGCGCCGCCGCCTACCTCGGCAAGGCCGCCGAGATCCAGAGCGAAGAGGTCCTCGCCGCGGCCCTCTCGATCCACTCCGTCGAGGCCCGCCATGCCGCGGCCCTGAACCGGCTGCTCGGCAAGTCGGCGACCCCGGACGGCGCATTCGCCAAGCCGGCGGCCGAGGCCGACGTGCTCGAAGCCGTCAAGCCGTTCATCGTCGCGTGAAAGGACCTGACTCCATGAACCAGCCCCACCCCCAGCCCCACCCCCTCGAGGCCGTCCAGATCGAGGGCATGTCCCGCCAGGCACTGCTGCTGAAGGGCACGCTGGCCGCCGGCGCCGTCTTCGGCACGGCGATGGTCTCCCCGTTCCTGCGGCGCGCCTTCGCGCAGGCCGAGATGGGCGACGTTGACATCCTCAACTTCGCTCTGACTCTCGAGTACCTCGAGACCGCGTTCTACGAGGAGGGTCTCAAGCTCAGCCTCGCGAGCGAGATCAAGTCGCAGGCCGAGCGCTTCGGCGGCGAGGAGGCCGAGCACGTCGACGCCCTCACGGCGACGATCAAGGACCTCGGCGGGACGCCCGCCAAGATGCCGATGTTCGACTTCGGCATCTCGGACGAGGCCGGGTTCCTCGAACTCGCCCAGACGCTCGAGGACACGGGCGTCGGCGCGTACAACGGCGCCGGCCCGGCCATCAAGAGCAAGGAGGTCCTTGCCGCGGCCGGATCGATCGTGCAGATCGAAGCCCGCCACGCAGCCGTGATCCGCCTGCTGCGCGAGGAGGACCCCTCGCCCGACCAGTTCGAGCCCGCGTTGACCACGGAAGAAGTCAACAAGGCCGTCGA
>JAEMQS010000185.1 GCA_016463765.1 Solirubrobacteraceae bacterium
TCGTCCTGCACCTGGGCGCGGCCGATCGTCGCCTGGCGGAACGCTCCGCGCGGCTGCAGGGATGACGCGAGCATCTCGTCGGCGTCGGGGGCGCCCGCCAGGGCGGCGAGGTCGCGCAACCGCACCCCGGTCCATCGCTGGGTCGTCGACCAGCCCTCGACGCACGCGATGGGCAGGTCGTAGCTGTGCTGCTCCATCGCGAGCAGGTCGTCGCGGCTGAACGCCATCGACCGGTCCCCCGCGAAGAGCTCCAGCCGCCACGCGGGGCCCACCATCGCCGGTGTGACGCGCGCCACCGCGGCGGTCTTGTTCACCGGGAACGAGGCACCGCGGCCGCGAGGGGCGAACAGCGCGAACTGGCGGGTCGGGCCGCCGATCGACTGACCCGCCGTCGTGAGCAGGAGCGCGCCGGATGCCGCGGCGACCAGTCCGAAGAGCCCGCGCCGGCTGATCGAGGGCGCATCGGGCTCGGGCGCGCGCAGGTGATCGTCATCGCCGGCGACCACGTCGGCCACGGCGCCGCGCGTTGCGTACGCCCTGCGGATCACCGGCGCCTGGAGGCCGAGGTGCAGGACCAGCGCGGCGAGGAACACCCAGGCGCCCCAGTAGTGCGCGACCACGAAGTTGAAGCGCCACGGGTAGTAGAGCTGCGCGTTGAAGATGCCGGTCACGAACATGAAGATCGCCCCGCCGACGAGCAGCAGCGTGGTCAGGCGGTTCAGGGCGTCGGCGGGCGAGGCGACCGGCGGCCAGGCGAACAGCCGCGGGATGACGGACCACAGCTTGGCCAGGAGCAGCGGGACGGTCACGATGCCGACGGTGACGTGCATCCCCTGCGTGAACGCGTAGAGCCAGCTCGGCGACGTCGGCCACGACGGACCGATGGACGGCGCGCCCGGGACGATCTCGTTGTTGCCCAGCGCGGGTTGGTAGGCCAGGTGCGACAGGAACCCGGTCGTCGCGACGATCACGATCCCGCCGAGCAGCGCCGTGCCGAGCACCGTGGTCAGCCAGCGCACGCGCAGCGGACTGCGCCAGAAGGTCGGCCGGCTGGGGCCGGGCGGCGGCTCGTCGGGCAGGAGCCGCATCTCAGCGCAGCTCGGCGAAGGCGCGGTCGGCGTCCTGCCAGCGATCGGTGACCGCGAGCCCCGCGGAGGACGCGACGTCGTCGATCGCGTCGGCGCCGACGCGCGCCCAGGCAAACCAGCCTGAGCGGCGGCCCACGTCCTCCAGGCGCAGGGGGTCGACGCGCACGCCGGTCCCGTGGGCGTCGGTCTCGCACAGGACGCGGCCGCCGCGGCCCAGCAGCACCTGCAGGCGCGACAGCAGCGCGACGGGGTCCCCGCCGATGCCGAGGTTGCCGTCGAGCAGGAGCGCGGTCTGCCACCAGCCCGCGCGCGGCAGCGGCGCGAACACGTCGCCGCGCAGGACAGGCTGCGCGCCGCGCCGCTGCGCGATCCTCACGGCGACGGGCGAGATGTCGATGCCCAGCACCTCGACGCCGCGCCGGCGCAGCGCGCGCACGTGACGGCCCGGCCCGCAGCCGATGTCCAAGACGGGTCCGCGCGCGCGGTCGAGCACCCGCTCGTCGACCTCGCCGGCGGCGCCGACCCAGTCGGAGATCGCCAGCCGGCGGGCGTCGCCCTCGGCGTCGCGCGCGACGAGGTCGTCGCCTCGCCGCAGAGCCTCGGCGTACAACGTGTGGGCCGGGACCATCATGCGAATGCCTCCGTGGTGTCGATACGCCGCAGTGCGACCGCGAACCGGCTGGTCGGGTGCGCAAGGTCGGCGACGACGCGTGCGTCGTCGATGGTGTCGACGTCACGCAGCTCGGCGAGCATCGTGACGCGGAGTCCGTGCCCGGCCAGTCGCTCGCGCTGGGCGGCGCCGGTCTCGTGCGAGCTCATCGGGACCCCGGTGAACAGCGCGCGGTCGGGACGCCGCAGCCCGATGGCCCAGTAGCCGCCGTCCGGGGCCAGGCCGAGGACGGCGTCGCAGTCCGGGGCCGCGAGTGCGTCGAGCCCGTCGCGCAGGTGGCCTGCCGTGAGCTGCGGGGTGTCCATGCCGACGAGCAGCGCTGGATCGCGGACGTCCTCGAACGCCGCGGCGAGCCGCTCGTCCAGGCCGTCGCCGCGCTGGGGCAGGACCTCGAACCCCTCGGGAAGCCAGGGGCCGGGCTCGCCGTCGAGCACGCAGACGTACCGGTCGGCGGGCGCGGCCGCCACGGCGTCGAGCGTGTCGGCGAGAGCGGCGGTGGCGAGCGCCGCGGCCTGCTCGGGCGTGCACGGCGGGCAGAGCCGCGTCTTGACCCGGCCGGCAACGGGCGCCTTCGCGATGACGATCAGCGCGGTCATCCCATCACCCGCGCCATGTCCCCGGTGGCGCGCAGGGTTCCGCGGACGGTGCCCGTGACCTTCGAGCGTCCCGTGCGAGGCAGGTACGTGACGGGGCGCTCGGCGATCCGCCAGTCCGCGGCGGCGGCGCGGAGCACCATCTCCAGGGGCCAGCCGAAGCGCCGGTCCTCGATCCCCAGCGCGAGGAGATCGCGGCGGCGGGCCGCGCGCATCGGGCCGAGATCGCGCAGCGGGACGCCCGTGCGCCGCCGCAGCTGCCAGGCCAGGACCGCGTTCGCGCCGCGGGCGTGCCACGGCCAGGCGCCGCGGCCCTCGGGCCGGCGCGAGCCGAGCACGAGGTCGGCGTCACCGGCGAGGACCGGGCCGGTGACCTCCGGCAGCTCGCCCGGGAGCAGGGAGGCGTCGCAGTCCATGAAGCAGACGACCTCGGCGCCCGAGGCCTCGAGCCCCGCGAAACAGGCGGCCCCGAATCCGCGCCGCGGCTCCTCGACGACCAGTGCCCCCAGGGCGCGTGCGATGTCGCCGGACCTGTCGTCCGAGCCGTTGTCGACGACGATCGGCCGGTACCCCTCGGGCATCCGCTCGAGGACCCAGGGCAGGGCGGCGGCTTCGTTGAGCACGGGCAGAACGACGTCAGGCATGTGAGGGACCCTTCCAGTCGCGAGGGTCAAGAGGATTACGGTTCGGGAAACCCGGCGCGCAGCCACTGCCCCGATCACGCGAAGCGCGTACGGTCCAGGCATGGTGCTCGTGACCGGCGGATCGGGGTTCATCGGCTCGCACATCGTGGAGGCGCTCGTGGCGGCCGGCCGCGAGGTGCGGGTCCTCGACCTGCGCCGGCCGATCGTCGACCTCCCCGCCGGCGTCGAGGTCATCGCCGGAGACGTGCGGGACGCGAGCACCGTGGCCGCCGCGCTCGCGGGCGTCGACGCGGTCTGCCACCAGGCGGCGATGGTCGGCCTCGGCGTCGATCTGGGCGATATCTCGGACTACGTGTCGCACAACGACCTCGGCACGGCGGTCCTGCTGCGCGAGCTCGCCCGGACGCCGTCGGTCCAGCGGCTGGTCCTGGCCTCGAGCATGGTCGTCTACGGCGAGGGGCGCTATCGCTGCGCCGAGCACGGCATCGCACGCCCCGGTCCCCGGGCGGCGTCCGACCTGGAAGCCGGGCGGTACGACCCACCGTGCCCGGCGTGCGGCGCGCGGCTCGTCCCCGAAGCCGTCCCGGAGGACGCACCGACCGACCCGCGCAACGTCTACGCCGCCACCAAGCTCCATCAGGAACACCTGTCCGCTGCGCTCGCTCGCGAAACCGGCATCCCGGTCACCGCGCTGCGCTACCACAACGTCTACGGGCCGCGGATGCCGCGGGACACGCCGTACGCCGGTGTCGCCGCCCTGTTCGCCGCGGAGATCGCCGCGGGTCGTCCGCCC
This sequence comes from Solirubrobacteraceae bacterium, assembly GCA_016463765.1. Taxonomy (GTDB): domain Bacteria; phylum Actinomycetota; class Thermoleophilia; order Solirubrobacterales; family Solirubrobacteraceae; genus Svornostia. The sequence goes on from JAEMQS010000185.1 coordinate 3,789, forward strand.
CGGGTCTTCGAGGACGGCGGCCAGCTCCGGGACTTCGTGCACGTCCGGG
>JAEMQS010000024.1 GCA_016463765.1 Solirubrobacteraceae bacterium
TGGTCGACATCTTCCGCGTCGGCTCCTGCAGGTCCATGATCCGCGCGCCGACCTCGGGGATGCGGTGCTCGGGGACCACGAGGATCTCTCCGTCCTCCGGGGCGAAGCGGGAGTTGAAGCGCCTCGCCACGTCGCGCATGAGCTCGAGGTGCTCGCGCTGGTCCTCGCCGACCGGGACCTCGTCGGCCTTGTATGCCAGCACGTCGGCGGCCTGCAGCACGGGGTAGAACAGGAGGCCGGAGCTGACGAGCTCGCGCTGGGCCACCGACTTGTCACGGAACTGGTGCATGCGGTTGAGCTCGCCGATGGCGGTCACCGACGACAGCAGCCAGCAGAGCTCGGTGTGCTCGGGGACGTCGCCCTGGCGGAACAGGATGCAGCGCTCGGGATCGAGCCCGGCCGCCAGCAGGATCGCCGTGGTGTCGTACACGCGCTCGCGCAGCACGGCCGGCTCGTAGTTGACGGTGATCGCGTGCAGGTCGACGAGGCAGTAGATCGCCGGATCGCCCCGGTCCTGCCCCTCGACGAACTGCTGGATCGCCCCGATGAAGTTCCCGAGGTGCTTGCGGCCCGTGGGCTGGATGCCGGAGAAGATGCGCACGCCGCGGAATCTAGATGAGTCGGCCGTCGCTCCGGTCCCCGGTGGGACACGCGGGACGACTCGGCTCCGCCAGATGGTCGGTGCCGTGACCGGTCAGGCGCCGTCACCATCCGCGTACGGCGAGACGGACCTCAAGCCGAGTGCGTGGGATGGGACTCGCCGGTCCCGGGCGGTGCCGCGGTGCGAGCGGCGGCACCGCCCGGGCCGGTGGCACGAGCGACGACCGCCTGCAGCGCGAGCGCCGCGACCGAAGCCGTCAGGAACGATGGCCCCGTCCCCCATGGCTCGATCGTCAGCGCAACGATCGTGAAGAAGCACACGACCGCGGGCAGTCCGGTGACGAGCCCGCGGAGCAGGACGAGCGTCGACGCACGGCCCTGGGTCGCCAGCGAGAACCCGGACAGCACGCTGATCGCGATCGGCGACAGCGCCAAGGCGCCGCTGAGCCGTGGTCCGGCCTCGTCGGCGAGAGCGGTGACCACGAGCACGAGGGTCGCCGCCGCCGCGGCGCGCAGCGGCAGGTCCCAGGCGGGCATGCGCCGGGCGAGCGGCACGACGGCACCTCGCGGAAGGAGCAACGCACCGAGGCCGAGTGCCGCCCCGCCGATGGCCGCGCCGGCCAGCGGGCCGGGCTCGAACCCCGAGACCAGCACGGCGGTCGCCAGGAACGCCGCCCAGGCGAGCGCGACCGTCACGGCCGTGCCCCACCGGGAGCTCGCCCCGGCGAGGACGAGCAGGAACGCCACCACCGCGACGAGCGCGAGCAGCGTCCCCGCGGACGCGTCCGCCGCGAACGCTTCCCCCTGCTCGACGGCGAGCACGAGCAGCACCGGGCCGGCGACGATCGGCAGCGACCCGACGAGGCCCGCCGCCCGCGGGCCGTACCGGCGGCCCATCAGCGACGCGCCCACGACGAGCGTGGGCGCGAGGAGCAGCTTCAGGACGAGCGTGTCGACGGGAAACGAGAGGCGGTCGGGGGCACCGGCGGTGAGTCGAGCCTACCCACCGCCGAGGCGCAGATGGGATCCCGGCGCCGGACGTCAGCGCACGTCGTCGCCACCGAGATCCGCCGGTGAGATGACGATGCGCGTCGGATCCTCCGACGCCGCGGCTGGCCCCGCCGGCGCGGGCGGGGGCAGCGGGACGGGAGGACCCGAAGGGGGAGCCAACGGCGGCCCGCCCGCAGCCGGCTGCGCTGCGCGCATCAGCTCGAGCTGGTCCCGGGTGTTCTCAAAGATGCGGAACACGACGATGATCAGCTCGAACACCACGCGATAGAACAGCGTGTAGAAGAACAGCATCAGCGGGCCTCCGACGAACAGCCACAGCAGGCCGAGGGCCGGGCTCCCCCCGCTGTCCGTGTAGAACCCGTCGCCGTAGTAGTCCGGACTGCTGCTTCCGCCCGTGAACAGCGCCACCGCGATCGCGATGTACGCGAGGACGAGCAGCACCAGACTCAGGACGTACAGAACCTTGATCACCTTTGTGGTGACGAACGAGCTGAACGAGAGATCGAACAGCGATCCGAAGAAGCCTTTCTGCATGGCGATGTTCCTTGGTGTAGGGAGGCCCGATCAGACCTGAAGGCCCGCGGAGCGACGGACCGAGCACAGCGACGATGTCGTGGTGCGCTCGGCCACGATCGCGTAGATCCGCCCGCGTGTGCCGCGCCGCGCACGGATGGTGAACGTCCCGTCCTGCCGGGTGTAGCCCACCCCGTAGGACCGTGTGCCCTTGCCGACCCGTCGGAGCACCACCTTGCGGCGGAAGACACAGCTCTTGCCGGTACTGGTCACCTTGCCGCGATACGTGCGGCCCTTGCGCCGAAGCACGACGGTCGTGGTGTACCGGACGCGCACAGGGCAGCCGCGGGGGGCGACGCCCGGCGTGGACTGGCACTTGTCCTCGCTGTCAGGCACTCCGTCGCGGTCGCGATCCGGGCAGCCAGACGGGGCGACGCCCGCCGTCTCCGCACAACGATCGGCGGAGTCGGCGATCCCGTCGCCGTCCCGGTCCGGGCACCCCGAAGGAGCGACGCCCACCTCGTCCCGGCACGCGTCGGCGGCGTCGACCACGCCGTCGAAGTCCGCGTCCGGTGGCGGCGCCACCGCGGTCAGGGCGGCCGCGGGCGTGATCATGAACTCGTACTCGTTGCCCGTGCAGGAGCCCGTGTGCGTCAGCCGCAAGGTCATCGCCGCCGGCGCCGTGTAGGTGATGCGCTCTGTCCGATTCTCGTCGACGCTGACGCCACCGAGTTCCCGGCCGCTCAGCATCTCCATGCGGAGGCTCACCCGGCAGGTCGTCGTGTCGTCGACGTTCGTGACGTCGACCGCGATCCCGCCGGGACCCGCGACGTGGAAGTAGAACCAGTCCTTGTCGTTGGCGCTGTCCGTCCGCGCGGTGTACCGCGTGTCACCGGAGAGCGGGCCGAACGCCGCCTCCGCGGTGTCGTTCGTATCAGGGGTGGGCGTGGGCGTGGCCGGGCCGGGGCCGCTGACGATGGCCCCGGTGATCGAGAAGCGGTACTGGTTGCCGACGCATCCTCCCCCGCGGACCTCCAGCAGGAAGCGACCGGGCTCCGCGACCGTGTACGTGTACTCGTCCGTCTGGTTCTCGTACGCCAGGAACGAGGCGATACCCACCCCCGTGGTCTTACGCCAGTCGGCCCCGATGCTGCAGTTCGAGGCGTCGTCGATGTTGGTCACCGTCACCTTGACGATCCCCGGGCTGCCGACGTAGAAGGCGTACCAGTCACGGTCGTTCGCGCTGTCGACCTTGCCGTCGTATGTCCCTGCGAGCAGTGGGCCCTCCGGCTGGTGGATGCCGTTGTTCGGCTCGACGTCGGCGCGCGCGGGGCCGGCCAGCCCGAGGGCGGACACGAGACAGATGAGCAGGAGCGGGGTGAGTTTCGTGAGCATGATCCTGAATGAGTTGGACGACCCGTCCGCAGGGACGGCGCCGATTGATGAATGCTCGTGGGAGCCGAGTCGAGGCATGTGCCACAGCGTGTCGCAACCGCGCGCCGAGAACGAGCGACGCCGCCCCGCGGGGGACATCGCTCGGCCGGTGGCCCGGTTCAGCGGGCCGTGTGCCGTGCTGTGCAGGTCCCCCGACATCCCCCGTCGCCTCATGGCAGCAGCGTGATCTCGCGGGCACGGGCGCCGTCGACACCCGCGTCATCCGCCGCGGCGATCACTGCCGAGATGCTCGAGGCGTCGTCGAAGGGGCCGGCGTAGAGGACCCAGAAGTCCGGTCGCAGCTCCTGGGTGACGTTGCTGTCCAGCACCTCGACGGCGAGGCCCTCGCCGCGCAGTCGCGTGGCTTCGCGCTCGGCGTTTGCGCGACGGCGAAACGAGCCGAGCTGGACGACCTTGCTCGCCTGCTCGGCGGACAGGCTTGACGGGGCCGCCGGCTCGGAGACCTCCGCCGTCGGCTCCGCGCCTGCCATGACGGTGGTCACCTGCGTGCGCGTGACGGTCCGCGGGGCGACGGTGACGGTGCGCGCCGCGACCGTGGCTGCGGTGGCGGCCGTCGCCGGGCTCTCGGTGTCGCCGCCGACGACGAGCGCTGCCGCGGCCACTCCGGCGACAGCGAAGGCGGCGGCAACCGCCAGCACGACAGGACGGCGACCGCGCCGCCCGGGGGGCGCCGGTGTCGCGGGTCGGGCAGGCACGGTCGGCATGGCGCCCGCGACCCGTGTGACGGTCGGGGCACCGAGCCCGGAGGGGACCTCGGTCTCGAGGACCACCAGATCGCCGTCGGCGATGCCCGCGCCGACGAGGGTCTCGTCCGGCAGGAGGGCGCGCCCGAGGCGCCCGCTGACGACGCGCACCGCGACGGGAGCGTCAGCCAGAAGTGCGGTCGCGAGCCGTGGCGCGATATCCCGAACCTGGTGGCGGTCGGCATCCGGCACCGTGACCGGGTGCACGGTGCCGTCGGCGAGCACCTCGATGTCCAAGTCGGTCACGCGCGCCCCCAGGGTGCCAGGGTGGTGCGCTGCGTCACGTCGCCGAGCTCACGGGATGCGTGTGCTCGGTCCATGCCGCGCCGTCCCACCAGCGCAGCACCGCCGGATCCTGCCCGTCGGCATACCACCCCGGCAGGCGGCCGGCAGAGGTCTCCGGGGACGCCTCAGCGGTCTGCAGCGCCGATGCCAGCCGGGATCGCAACGCCTCGTCCGTGATCGCGGGACCAAGGCTCAGACCCAGCCCGAGGGTGGCGGCGGCGCCGAGGAGCAACCCCCAGGTCAGTACGTGCAGAAAGCGGAAGTCCCCTCCGGTCCCGTACGCGAACATGTGGGCGGCGAGCATGGACGCCACCGCCACGAGGATGACGTCGAGTCCCCGGCGGGGCCGCAGCGCCGCCAGCACCGCGAGCCCGGCCAGGGCGACGCAACCGGCGATGACGGCCACGTCGACGGCGTGGAGGTCGTAGGCGAAGTCGTCGCCCAGCAGGCTCACGATGAGGACGAGCGCCGCTACGAGCACCAGGCCGAGGCGGGCGAGAAAGATGGGGCGACCGAGCTGTTGAGGCGTCATAGACAGAAAACCGGCAGGAGAGCCGCGGAAGCGTAGTCCGGCGGACATCTTGCGTCAATGGCCGCAGAGCGTACTGTGCATCGTGCGCGTTATCCGTGCAGACCGAGCTGCTGCGCAACCTCTGCAAGTGCTCCGCGCTGCGCCCTATCGGTGTGGCCCGCGTCGCGGAGCTTCCCGTAGATGCGCGCGAGGTGGGTCTTCACGGTTTCCGACCCGACGCCCAGCGTCACACCGACGTCGGCATTCGTCGGCGCCGCGCTGCCCGCCACTGCGAACGCGGCCAGGACGCGCTGTTCCATCGGCGTGAAGTCCCCCGCGCGCAGGTCGAGCAAGGCGTCGCCCGCGACCACGGTCGCCCCGACCTGTTCGGCCCGTGGCAGCACAACGGTGAGGTCGGTTCCACCGCACCGCACGATGTCGCCGTGGCGCAACTGCACACGTCCGGTGATGCGCGTGCCGTTGACATAGGTCCCGTTGCGCGACAGGTCGTTGTCCTCGATGACCACGATGTCGCCATGCCGTTCCACGACCGCGTGGAGACGCGAGACGCGCTCGTCCCAGGGCAGCGCGAGGGGAAGAGACTCCTGACGCCCGAGCCCCCACCGTGCGTCTGCGCGGAGCGCGGCGGCCGCCAGCCGTCCGCCCGGCTCGTGGACGAGCAGCAGCGGCCGGGAGACTCGGGCAGCGCGCACAGCATCGAGGTCGCCGGCAGGTACCGGGACCCAGGCCGGGCCGGGTCCGGCGGGCGTGCTCACTCGTCGTCGGGCTCCATGGCCAGGACGATCCGCTTCGGAGGCGAGGGCGGGTCGCCCAGTTCCAGCCGTATGCGATCCCCCCGCCGAGCGGGTGCCGGGGCGGCCGAGCCGCCGAAGGCTGAACGCGTCGAGCGGAGCGCGGCAGGGAGCGTTGCGATGGCCTCCGCGAGGGCGTCGATGAACGCGCGGGCGGTTGCCGGTCGATCGAGGGCGTCCTTGGCGAGGCCGGCCTGGACGGCGCGGTCGACCTGCGGGGATCGCTGCAGCGGCGGCGGCGCATCGTCGAGATGCGCGCGCATGACCGCAACGTCTGCCGTCCGGCTGAAGGGCACCGCCCCGGCAAGGCACTCGTAGGCCACGATCGCGAGCGAGTACACGTCGCAGCCCGCTGCGACCGGGCCTCCCCGAATCTGCTCGGGTGCCGAATAGTGCACGCTGCCCATGTACCCGCCGACGGTGGTCACGACGGAACCCTGTTCCCCCTTGGCGATCCCGAAGTCGGCGAGGAAGGGCCGCCGGTCCCGGGAGAGCAGGATGTTCTGCGGCTTGACGTCGCGGTGCAGGACGAGCGACCGGTGCGCCAGGTCCAGCGCGTCGGCGATCGGCCCGAGCAGTTCGATGGTCTCGTCCGGTGTGACACCCTGCCCGCGGATGGCGTCCGCCAGCGTCTGCCCCTCCACCAGCCGCATGGCCAGGAAGAGGCGCCCTCCCACATCCCCGGAGTCGAAGACCGGGACGATATTGGGGTGATCGAGCGCGGCGACATGGGTGCCTTCGCTGCGAAACCGCGCGCGGAACTCCGGGTCGACAGCCAACTGGGGATGCAGGACCTTCAGCGCGACCGCACGCCGGAGCGAGAGCTGCTCGGCGCGATAGACCGTGGCCATCCCGCCCACGCCGAGGACGCCGGCCACCCGAAACCCGCCGAGGTCGGTTCCAGGTCGGAGGATGAGATCGCCGTGAGTCATGCCGAGAAGCGCGCTGGCGCGGCATCTTCGCACGCGACCTGCTGTGCGCGCCCAGCCGCCGAAAGGGCAGGAACCGCTGTACGCTCCGGGCCGTGACCGACCTCGACGTGGAGATCATCGCGGGGGACCGGGTCATTCCGGTCACGGTCCCCGATGCGGACGTCCACCGTTCCGGGCGCGTCGCGCGGCACCTTGCCGGCAAGGTGCTCGGGCTCGAGAACCCCGGAGCGGTGCAGTTCGTCAGCGCCCGCCTGGGCCGGGTCATCGATGCGGACGAGACCCTCGTCGAGGCCGGCCTTCGGGACGGGGATGCGCTGACCCTCGAAGTGGAGGGGCGACGCGGCCACCGTCGACCCGGTCACGCAGGTCGTGCCCGTCGCGGCAGGCACACCCGCCGCTGCCTGGAGCCCTCGCGCTGCTCCGCCACCTCCACCGCCGCCACCACAGCACGCTGCGCCGACGCCCTCCGCAGGCGGTCGTCGCTGGGTGCCCATCGTGGCCGTCATTGCCGTCCTGACGCTCGCGGGCGCCGGGGTGGCCGCAGCGGTGGTCCTCCGCCCGGACGACGATCCGCCCGCGGCGGCGGAGACCACTGAGCCGGAGGCGCGAACGGTGACCGTGCCCGGCGAGACGGTCACGACCGTGGTGACGGACACCCGAACCGACGCGGCCCCGGACACCGATGACGACGTTGTCGACGACGCGCCGCCGCCGTCGACCGGCCGCACCGTCGCCGGGCCCGGCTACGTGATGACGGTGCCCCGAGGCACCGGCTGGACCGTGGGCGCCGCGCGCACGGGCAACGGGGGTCGCCAGCTCCTGCGCCGTATCGTCGGGCCCGGCGGGATCGTCATCCGCATCGTGCACACACCTGACTTCGAGGCGAAGCCGGGCAGCGACTTCGTGGTGGCGTCGGAACCGATCGCCACACCGGCCGCGAGCGCCAGCCGCGTCACGCTCGAGGACTTCCCGACGCCCGAGTGCGAACAGCAACTCTGTGATGACTTCGTGCTGAACGACCCGGCGTTCGGCGGGCTCGCCATCCTCGTCAACGGCACCGGCGACGACGACGCCGCGCAGGCCGCGCTCGCCATCGCCGAGAGCGTCGAGCCGTCCTAGCGGCGGCTGCGCGTGCCCGGCCGCCTCCACTTCACCGGCACCTGGCGCCGCTACCAGGAGCTCGCGCTGGAGGCCTTCGACCGCGACGTCGCCGCCGGGCGCACGCGGACCCACATCGTTGCCCCGCCCGGGTCGGGCAAGACGGTCCTCGGGCTGGAGATCATCGCCCGGCTCGGGGCCCCCGCGCTCGTGCTGGCGCCCACCGCGACCATCCAGGCGCAATGGCCCAAGGCACTCGGCGCCTTCACGCACCCCGACGGCGCGATGGCCGTCGCCGGAACCGAGGTCGGCGGGCAGATCACCTGCCTGACCTACCAGGCGCTCTGCCGCCTGGACGACCCCGGTGCCGGCTTGCGCGACCTCGCCCGCACCCGGTGGGCCGACGAGCGCGCCGCGGCGACGCACACCACCCGCGACGCGGTGCTCGCCGAGGCCGCCACCTGGACCGGCGCCGCCGCGGAGCGCCGCGACCGCGAGCAGGCGCGGCTCGTCGCCGCCATCAAGAAGGCCGTCGCCCGCGGCGAGCACCCTGAGCTCGAACTCGCCGACCTCCTCGCGCAGGGCGCGCGCGACCGGATCGACGCGCTGCGCGCCGCCGGCGTCCGCACGGTCGTCCTCGACGAGTGCCACCACCTCTGCGGCCTCTGGGGCTACCTCGTCCGCGCCGCCGTCGCCGCACTCGGCGACGTGCACCTCGTCGGCCTGACGGCCACCCCACCCGACGAGCTCACCGCCGACGAGCACGACCTCTACGACGAGCTCCTCGGGCCCGTCGACTTCTCGGTCCCCACGCCCGCCGTGGTCAAGGACGGCTTCCTCGCGCCCTACCAGGAGCTGGCGTGGTTCACCGAGCCGCTGGCCTCCGAGCGCGACTGGCTCGCCGAGCACGACGTCCGGTTCGCCGAACTCGTCACCGCGCTGCACGACGACGTCGACAGCCCGCTGTCGTTCCCGCAGTGGGTCCTCGCCCGCATGCGCGACCGGGGCCGTGATGACGACGGCGCCGCCGAGATTCCCTGGGAGCGGTTCCAGCGCCGCCGCCCCGCGCTCGCCCGCGCCGGGATCCGGTTCCTCGCGTCGGCGGGCATGGAGACCCCGCCGGGCGCACCGCGCGGCGAGGCCTACGCCCGCGCGCCCGACCTCGAGGACTGGCTCGTCCTGCTGGAGGACTACGCGCTGAAGCGCCTGGCGGCCGACCCGTCCGAGGCCGCGACCGAACGCTACGACGCGATCGCGGCCGCGCTGCGCGAGCTCGGCTTCCAGCTGACGCGTCGCGGCATGCGCCGGGGGACGTCCCAGGTCGACCGGCTGCTGACCTCGTCGGCGGCCAAGCCGCTCGCGGCCGTCGAGGTCCTGGGCGCCGAGTCCGATGCCCGCGGGCCAGACCTCCACGCCCTGGTGCTCTGCGACGCCGAGAGCGCGCCCCGGCGAGGCGCGAGCGACCTCAGCGGTGTGCTCGATCCCGGGGCCGGCACCGCGGTCCGCGTGGTGCAGGCGATGGCCGAGGACCTGCGCACGGCGCCGCTGCGGGCGCTGCTGGTCAGCGGGCGGGGCGTGCGGTGCCACCCGCAGGACGCCGACACCCTCCTGCGCGCGTTCGAGGCGGCGGCCGACGGCACCATCGCGGGCTGGCGCGCCGAGCCCGACGACGAGGGCCTGACCCGGTTGCTCGCCGACGCGCCCGGGTGGACGTCGCGACGCTGGGTCGCCCTGGCGACCCGCCTCCTGCACGACGGCGCGACGCAGGCGATCGTCGGCACGCGCGCGCTCCTCGGCGAGGGCTGGGACGCCCCCGCGGTGAACTGCCTCGTCGACCTCACCGTCGCGACCACCGGAGTGACCGTCCGCCAGATGCGCGGACGCTCCCTGCGGCTGGACCCCGAACGGCCGGAGAAGATCGCCTCGAACTGGGACGTCGTCTGCGTGGCGCCCGGCCTGGCCCGCGGCGAGGCCGACTACCAGCGCTTCGTGCGCCGTCACCTCCACCTCCTCGCGCCCGCCGAGGACGGCGCCATCGAGGCCGGCCCGTCCCACGTCCACCCGCTCCTGGGCGCGTTCGGCACCCCGCCCGCCGACGCGTTCGGCGAGATCAACGCCGCGTGCGCGGCACGGGCCGCAGACCACGACGCGGCGCGCGACCGCTGGCGCATCGGCGAGCCGTACGCCGCCCGCGAGGTGGCGACCGCGGTCATCCGCCGGCGCGCAGCCACGCCAGGCCGGGCGCTGCAACCCGCCGACGCGCCGCTTCCACCCGACCTCCGCGCACCAGTCGACCGGAAGACGCCCGCCGCCGTCGCGGGCGTCGTCGCCGTCGCCGCAGTCGCCGCCGCGGTCGCCCTCGGTCCGATCGGCCTGGCGTTGCTCGCAGGGGTTCCGGCGACCGGCGTGTGGGCCGCCACTCGGATACGCCGCGCCGCGCGCGCCTTCCCGGTCGCGGCGCCGCTCGACCTCGTCGCCCACGCGATCGCCGACGCCTACGTCGCGCTCGGCGAACTCCGCCCCGAGGCCGCGGCGTCCCTCGACCTCGAGCCGCGCACCTCCGGCCACGTGCGCTGCGCGATGCCGGCAGCCGACGAGGACGAGTCGCGCCGCTTCGCCACCGCGCTCGACCAGGTCCTCGGGATCGTCGAGACGCCGCGCTACCTCGTGTCGCGCTGGGTCGCCGACCCCGGGCGCTCCCCCGTCCGCCGCATGACAGACGGGCTCCGCGGCCGCCCGGCGTTCGCGGTCCGCTGGCATCCCGTGCCCGACGACCTCGGAAACCACAAGCGCCGCGCCACCGCCTTCCACGAGGCATGGACGCGCTGGGTCGGCCCCTCGACGCTGCTCTTCACCCAGGGGACCGACGAGGACGCGCGGGCCATCCGCGCCCAGGCGGCCGCCCAGGAGCCCGACCACGAGACCCTCATCCGCGAGGTGTGGATGTAACCCGGCCGTAAGGCGGGTCGTGGGACAGTGGATCCCATGCGCACCACGATCCTCGCCCTGATCTGCGGCACGGTCGCGCTCGCCGGGTGTGGCGACAGCGACGATGGCCAGGCTCAGGCCACCGCCACCCCTCCGGACCCGCCGGCCACCACCGAGCGCGTCGCCGCGACGACGACCACCACCGCGCCGAAGGCCAAGGCCGCCGCGCCCACCGGCAAGGCGATCACGACCGGGAAGTCGGAGTTCGGCAGCATGCTCTTCGACACGAAGAAGCAGGCCATCTACATCTTCGAGAACGACGAGAAGGGCAAGAGCAACTGCTACGGCGAGTGCGCCCGGCTGTGGCCGCCGGTCTACACGAAGGGCAAGCCGCGCGCCCGCGGCGACGTCAAGCAGTCACTGCTCGGCACGACCAAGCGCCGCGACGGCCGCCTGCAGGTCACCTACAGGGGCCAGCCGCTGTACTTCTACGTCAACGAGGCACCCGGCGAGGTGCGCTGCCACAACGTCTTCCTCAACGGCGGGCTGTGGTGGGTCGTCGGCCCGAACGGCAAGCGCCGGGCCTGACGTCCGTCCGTCAGCCGAGCGGCTGACGGATGACCGGGTTCTTCGCCGCGCCGGCCTCGTCGAGCCGGCGCACCGGCGTCGAGTAGGGGGCCGACTGGGCGATCGACGGGTCGTCCTTGGCTTCCTTGAGGATAGCCACGATCGCCTCGGCGAACCCGTCGAGCGTCTCGCGCGTCTCGGTCTCCGTGGGCTCGATGAGGAGCGCCTCGTCGACGAGCAGCGGGAAGTACACGGTCGGCGGGTGGTAGCCGTGGTCGAGCAGCCGCTTGGCGAGGTCCAGGGTCTTGATCCCCAGCTCCTTCTTCATCGGCGCGCCCGACAGCACGAACTCGTGCATGCAGAGCTTGCCGAACGCCAGCGGGAGGTACTCGGCCACGCCGGCCTGCTGCAGCTTCGCGAGCAGGTAGTTGGCGTTCAGGACGGCCGTCTCGGACGCGTCCTTCAGGCCCTCGGCGCCCAGCGAGCGGATGTACGCGTACGAGCGCACGAAGCAGCCGTAGTTGCCCTGGAAGCCGCGGAGCTTGCCGATCGACTTCGGCCGGCGCTCGTCGTCCTCGATGAGGTCGAACGTCGGGCCCGCGCCGTTGCCGGACTCCACGCGCTCGATGACCGGCACCGGCAGGTAGGGCTCGATGCGATCGGAGACCGCGATCGGGCCGGAGCCCGGGCCGCCGCCGCCGTGCGGCTGGGTGAAGGACTTGTGCAGGTTGAAGTGCACGATGTCGAAGCCCATGTCGCCCGGGCGGCTGATGCCCATGATCGCGTTGAGGTTCGCGCCGTCGTAGTAGAGCGTCGCGCCCACGCCGTGGACGATCGACGCGATCTCCTCGATGTTCGGATCGAACACGCCCAGCGTGTTCGGGTTCGTGAGCATGAGGCACGCGACGTTCTCGTCGGCCTTGGCCTTGAGGTCCTCGACGTCGACGCCCCCGTCGGGGTTCGTCCCGACCTTCACGACCTTGTAGCCAGCCATCGTGACGGTCGCCGGGTTCGTGCCGTGCGACGTGTCGGGGGTCAGGACCGTCGTGCGGTGCTGGCCGCGATCCTCGTGGTAGGCCCGCGTGAGCAGGACGCCCGCGAGCTCGCCGTGCGACCCGGCCGACGGCTGCAGCGAGACGTGCGGCAGGCCGCTGACCTCGCCGAGCGCGCGCTCGAGGTTGTACATGAGCTCCAGCGCGCCCTGCGAGCGTGCCGGGTCCTGGAACGGGTGGAGCTTGGCGTGGCCGGGCAGCGCCGTGACCCGCTCGTGCAGACGCGGGTTGTGCTTCATCGTGCACGAGCCGAGCGGGTAGAAGCCCGAGTCGAGATCGAAGTTCCGGCGCGACAGGCGCACGTAGTGGCGGACGATCTCCGGCTCTGAGGCCTCGGGCAGCCGCGGCGCCGTGGCGCGCGCGAACTTGTCGGGGATCAGGCCGTCGACCTGCGGGACGTCGAGCGGCGGGGCGACGAACGCCCGGCGGCCGGGCGCGCCCTTCTCGAAGATCGTCGTGGCCTCGTCGTCCTGCATCGGGATGCGGGCGAACTCGGAAACGGTCATGCCGTCACCTCCGTGGCCGGAGCGCCGGAGCGTTCGGCATCGATCGCCTCTTCCAGGACAGCGGCGAGCTTGTCGATGTCGGCCTTCGAACGCTGCTCGGTGATGGCCACCAGCAGGCCGTCGGAGAACTCGTCGTAGGCGCGGCCGAGCGCGAAGCCCGGGTTCACGCCCGCGTCCTGGCAGCGTGAGACGACGCTCGCCACGTCGACGCCCGGGATCCGCAGCGCGAACTCGCGGACGACTGGCTGGTCGTGCAGCGCCTCGACCCCCGCGATGCCCGTGAGCGTCTCGCGGGCGTAGTGCGTGCGCTGGAGCATGAGGTCACCCAGCTCGACGAGGCCCTTGCGGCCCAGCCAGCTCAGGTAGACGACGCCGGCCAGCGCGTTGAGCGCCTGCGAGGTGCAGATGTTCGACGTCGCCTTCTCACGGCGGATGTGCTGCTCGCGCGTCTGGAGCGTGAGCACGAACCCGCGGCGCCCGTCGACGTCCTTCGTCTCGCCGGCGATCCGGCCGGGCATCTTGCGCAGGTGCGCCTCGGAGGCGCAGAAGAAGCCGAACGACGGGCCGCCGAAGTCCATGCGGTTGCCCAGCGTCTGGCCTTCGCCGACGCACACGTCGACGCCCTGGTTGCCCGGGGCCTCGAGGACGCCGAGGGTCAGCGGGTCGGCCGAGGCGATCGCCAGCGCGCCATGGGCGTGCGCGGCGTCGCTGAACGCGGCGACGTCCTCGATCGCGCCAAGGAAGTTCGGCTGCTGGATGAAGACGGCGGCGACGTCGTCGCCGAGCATCGTGTGCAACGCGTCGAGGTCGGTGACGCCGTTCGAGAGCGGGATCTCCTCGACCGTCGTGCCGTAGCCGACCGACAGCGTCTCGAGCGTCGCGCGGCTGTGCGGATGCATGCCTCGCGAGACGAGGAACCGCGTGCGGCCGTTCGTCAGCTTCGCGAGGTACCCGGCGGCGCCGACGGCGCTCGGGCCCTCGTAGACGGACGCGTTGCTGACCGGCAGGCCCGTCAGCTCGCTCATGGCCGTCTGGTACTCGAACATCACCTGCAGGCCGCCCTGGCTGATCTCCGGCTGGTAGGGCGTGTACGGCGTCAGGAACTCCGAGCGGCCGAGCAGCATGTCGATGATCGACGGGATGTAGTGGTCGTACATCCCGGCGCCCAGGAACGTGATCTCGTCCTCGGCGCTCGTGTTCTTGCTCGCGAGCTCGCGCAGGTGGTTGTACACCTCCTGCTCCGCCATCCCCTCGGGCAGGTCGAGACGCTCGGCCATGCGCAGCGCGGCCGGGATCGTGTCGAACAGCTCGTCGACCGAGGCGACGCCGATCGCGTCGAGCATCGCCTGGCGGTCATCGTCGGTGACGGCGGTGTACAGGGTCATGTCGGTTCCTAACTGAGGCTCTCGAGGTAGGTGGCCTGATCCATCAGGACATCGGTCTCAGATACGTCGCTGAGCTTGACCTTGACCATCCAGCCGTCCCCATAGGGGTCCGAGTTGATGGTTTCGGGCGTGTCGCCCAGGGAAGTGTTGACCTCGATGATCTCCCCGGAGAGCGGCGCGAAGACGTCGCTGACGGCCTTGACCGACTCGACCTCGGCGTACGGCTCGTCCTTCGTGACGGTGGTGCCCACCTCGGGCGGGTCGAAGTACACGACCTCGCCGAGCGCGTCCTGCGCGAACCAGGTGACGCCGAACGTCGCGACGTCACCCTCGATCTTCGCCCAGTCGTGCTCGGGGTGGTACAGCAGGTCCTCGGGATAGGACGCGTCAGCCATCGGTCTCCTCGTCGGGGTACAGGGGCTTGGTCGCCACGACAGCCGGGCGCACCTTGCCCCGGACGTCAAGTTCCAGTGCGGTGCCGGGAGCGGCGAACTCCGGGCGGACGTAGCCCATGCCGATCCCGACGTCGAGGCTCGGCGACAGCGTGCCGCTCGTGACGACGCCGACCTCCTCGCCGCCGGACAGGATCGCGTTGCCCTGGCGCGCGATCCCCTTCTCGGTGAGCTTGAACGGCACGAGCTTCTCCGCGGGGCCGGCCGCGCGGGTCTGCGCGATGACGTCGGCGCCGATGAAGCCGGTGTCCTCCTTGACCGCCCAGCCGAGGCCGGCGGCGATCGGGTCGCGCTCCTCCATGAGGTCGTTGCCGTAGAGGTGGAAGCAGACCTCCAGGCGCAGCGTGTCGCGCGCGCCGAGGCCAACCGGGGTGGCGCCGCGCTTGAGCAGCTCGTCCCAGATGGCGGGCGCGTCGGCGGGGTCGATGAGCAGCTCGACGCCGTCCTCGCCCGTGTAACCGGTGCCGGCGACGAGGACCGAGCGGCCGGCGAGCAGGCGGCGGCCGGCGGTCATCCGCGACGGCAGCGGGCCGTCGGCGAACGCCTGGACGACCTCGCGGGCGCGGGGGCCCTGGACGGCGAGCATCGCGTAGTCCTCGGCGCTGTCGCGGACGACGGCGCCGGGGAACTCGCGGGCCTGCTCGATGAACCACGCCAGGTCCTTCTCGTGGTTCGACGCGTTGGTGACCGTCAGGTAGTGGTCGGGCGCCAGGCGGTACGTGAAGAGGTCGTCGATGACGCCGCCGTCGGGCTTGGTCAGCAGCGAGTACTGCGCGCCGCCGACCGCGAGCTTCGTGACGTCGTTGCTGAGGATCCGCTGCAGGAACGCCTCGGCCTCTTCGCCACGGGTTTCGATCTCGCCCATGTGCGAGACGTCGAACACGCCGGCGTCGGTGCGGACCGCCTGGTGCTCGGCGCGGATGCCCTCGTACTGCACGGGCATCTCCCACCCCGCGAAGGGGACGATCTTGGCCCCCGCCGCCTGGTGGCGCTCGAAGAGCGGGGTGCGCTTGAGAGTCGTCTGATGCACTCCGCGAGCAGGCTAGCGGAGCAGCCTCTGTGAGAGACGTCCGCCCCACCCTTTTGGGAGATCCGCGTCAGCGGATCTCCCGGCGGTAGTTCGGCTCTGCCGAACTACCGCAAGAACGGCGGAATATCGATGTCGTCGTCGCTGATCTCCAGCGAGGACCGCTGGCGATCGTCGATGCGCGGCCCGCGGTCGCGGGGGCGCGGGCGCTCGTCGCGCTGGGTCCCGGCGCGCGGACGCTCCGTGGCCCGGGGCGAGATGCGGCGGGGACCGGTCTTGTCGAAGCCCGTCGCGATGACGGTTACGCGGACCTCGTCGCCCAGGGCCTCGTCGATGACGGCGCCGAAGATGATGTTGGCGCTGGAGTCCGCGGCGCCCTGCACGATCTCGGCGGCCTCGTTGACCTCGAACAGGCCGAGCTCCCGGCCGCCGGTGATGTTCAGCAGGATGCCCGTGGCGCCCTCGACGGACTCCTCGAGCAGCGGGCTGGAGATCGCCGCGGTGGCGGCCTCGGCCGCACGGCTCTCGCCGTTGGACGTGCCGATGCCCATGAGGGCCGTGCCGGCGTCTTCCATGATCGTCCGCACGTCGGCGAAGTCGAGGTTGATGAGGCCCGGGATCGTGATCAGGTCCGTGATCCCCTGGATGCCCTGGCGCAGGACGTTGTCCGCCTCCTTGAAGGCGTCCATGATCGTGGTGCGCCGCTCAACGATCGTGAGCAGCTTCTCGTTCGGGATGACGATGAGCGTGTCGACGACCTCGCGGAGGCGGTCGACGCCCTCCTCGGCCTGCCGCGTGCGCTGCGTGCCCTCGAACTCGAACGGCTTCGTGACGACGCCCACGGTGAGTGCGCCGATCTCGTTCTTCGCGATCTCCGCGATGACGGGGGCCGCACCGGTGCCGGTGCCGCCGCCCTCACCCGCGGTGACGAAGACCATGTCGGCGCCCTTCAGCGCCTCCTTGATCTCGTCACGCGATTCGGCCGCAGCGCCGAACCCGACCTCAGGGTTGGCACCGGCGCCGAGCCCCTTCGTGAGCTCGTGGCCGATGTTCAGCTTGATGTCCGCGTCGTTCATCGCCAACGCCTGGGCGTCGGTGTTGGCCGCGACGAACTCCACTCCGCGCAGGCCGGCATCGACCATCCGCGTGACGGCATTGGTGCCGCCGCCGCCGACGCCGACGACCTTGATGACGGCGAGGTATGTGCCTGCGCTTTCCATGATGTTCGTTTCCGTCAGACCCTTGAGTTAGCGTTGAGAGTTTTCGAGACCCTCCGGGTACGTCCGGCGAAAGCACAGTAAGCACGGGCCGGAACGCTTGTCAACGACAAGTCTACCCCCGCACAAGCAGTTG
This sequence comes from Solirubrobacteraceae bacterium, assembly GCA_016463765.1. Taxonomy (GTDB): domain Bacteria; phylum Actinomycetota; class Thermoleophilia; order Solirubrobacterales; family Solirubrobacteraceae; genus Svornostia. The sequence goes on from JAEMQS010000024.1 coordinate 17,231, forward strand.
CAGGGTTTCGCAACCCTCCAGCTGTGCAGGAGATTCTTGTTTCGACAGGTATGAGCCTCGACTATAGGTCGAGGGTTGTCCTACGGCGTGGGAGTTGGTGCGGGCTCCGGCACGACGCCTGTGGCGGCGGCCGGGTCGGTCTGCTCGTCCACCGCTTCGGTGGGCAGCGGTGCGAGCCCGCCGGCGGCTGGGCGCTCGGGCAGGCGAAGGTCGAGGTACGTGGCACCCTGGGTGCTGTCGTCGGCCAGGACGCGAGCGGCGGCGGCCCATTTGGCCTCCAACCGGTCCCCGCGGCCGAAGCGCAGGCGCGGGCCCTCGGTCAGCACGACGGTGAGCCCGTCGGGCCCCAGGAACGCGCGCTCGGCGCGGGCGCGCAGCGGCGCCGGGGCGGCCGCCATGAGCCGCACGAGTGCGGCCGCGGAGTCGCCCCGCACGCGCGGGCCGCCCGGAGGTGTGTTGACGCTCACGCGCGGGAGTCCGTCCGTGGCGCTCCCCGTCAGGACGGTGCCATCGCTCGCGACGGCGATCCGGCGCTGGCCGGTGTCGAGCGCGGCGACAGGGGTGCGCGAGCGCACGTCGATGCGCAGCCCGTACGGGAAGTCCGCGGTGGCGGTGACCGCCGCGACGCTCGGGTACTGCTGCACTGCGGAGCGCAGGGCGTCCTCTCGGACGTGGAGGGTCGTCATGTCCTCGGCGGCCTCGCGCAGCGCCGACCGGATCTCCTCCGACTGGCTGCCCTCGGCGCCGTTGACCGTCACCTCGGTGACGGCCACGAGCGACGAATCACGCAGCCACAGGAATCCGAGCCCGAGCAGCGCGAGGGCAAGGACGCAGGAGGCACCGGCGACGACGAGGCGGTTGGCGCGAAGGGCACGCACGGCCTCTGGTTTCGCCGCCAACCAGAGGGTCCCTCCCCGCCGGCTACCAGCGGTGACCGACGAAAACCGGCTCCGGGTGCAGCGCCACGCCGAACGTCTCGTCGACCGCGGCCGCAATCTCACGCGCCAGCGCGACCAGTTCGGCCGTCGTCGCGCCCCCGCGATTCGTCAGCGCCAGCGCATGCTTGCTGGACTGCGCCACGCGCCCCCGGCGCGTTCCCGGACCGAATCCGGCGCGGTCGATGAGCCATGCGGCCGACGTCTTCGTGCGGCCGTCAGCCTCGGGGAAGGCGGGTGGCCGCACGTCGGGGCCGAGCCGCTCGGTGACGCGGGCGGCGAGCGTGGCGAACGCTCCGGCATCGAGAATCGGGTTCGTGAAGAACGACCCCGCACTGCGCGTGTCCGGATCCTCGGGGTCCAGGACCATGCCCTTCCCGCGGCGCAGTTTCAGGACTGCGTCGCGCGCAGCGGCCAGCGGGGCGCGCGCCCCGGCCTCCACGCCGAGCGTCCGCGCCAGTTCGGCGTACGCGATGGGCTCGGACTCCGTGGCGCCGGCGCGCAGGCGGAAGGTCACGCCAAGCACCACGTACCGAGCGTGCCCCTTGAAGGCGCTGCTGCGGTAGCGAAAGCCGCAGGCGGCAGCGGGAAACTCGCGGACCGCCCCGTCCTCGCGATCGAGAACCCGGACCGCGGTGATCGTCTGCGCGACGTCCTGGCCGTAGGCGCCGACGTTCTGGATCGGCGTGGCGCCCGTCAGCCCCGGGATGCCGGCGAGGCACTCGATGCCGGCCAGGCCGTCGGCGACGGCACTGGCGACCAGCGCGTCCCACGGTTCGCCCGCGGCGACCTCGAGCACCACGTCGTCGCCCTCGCGGAGGCGGGCGATCCCACGCGTGGAGATCCGGATGACCGTGCCGTCGAAGCCCGCGTCGGCGACGACCACATTGCTGCCGCCGCCCAGGACGAGCACCGGTTCGCCGGCAGCGTCTGCCGCCAGGACGGTCGCGCACAACTCGGCTTCGTCCGCGACCTCGACCAGGCGCCGGGCGGGACCGCCGAGCCCGAGCGTGGTCAGCGGCGCGAGCGGGACGTCGAGCGCGGCGGTGGACATCTCGGGCGAGTCTAGGTCGCCGCGAGACGGCGGCCGAGCGCATCGACGTCGCCTGCGCCCATCACGAGGCAGACGTCGCCGTCGCGCAGCAGCCCGCGCAGCGCGGCCTCGGCGTCGTCGAAGCCCGGGAGCCAGAGCACGTGCCGGCCCCCGCCCGCGTCGGTGGCCGCCTGCGCGATGAGCCGGCCGGTCACGCCCGGGAAGTCCTCGGCCCGTTCCCGCGCCGGGTAGACGTCGAGCACGACGGCGACGTCGGCGGTCGCCAGTGCCTCCCCGAATCGGCGGCCCAGCAGCTGCGTGCGGCTGAACAGGTGCGGCTGGAAGACCGCGACGACCCGGCGGGGCGACAGCGTGCGCGCGGCGGCGATGGTCGCGGCGACCTCGGTCGGGTGGTGGGCGTAGTCGTCGACGATCAGCGCGCCCGATGTCGTCGTCCCGACGCGCTCGAAGCGCCGGCCTGCGCCCTCGAACGTCGCCAGGGCGGCGATCACCGCGTCTTCGTCGGCGCCCGCGAGGCGACAGGCCGCCAGCGCGGCGGCCGCGTTGCGCGCGTTGTGCTCGCCGGGAACCGCTAGCGCGATCCGGGGGTCGGGCGCGAACTCGACGACCGGCCCGGACGCGAAGTCGTGCAGCGACGGCGGCAGCACCGCGGTGCCCGCCTGGGAGAGGAACGTACGGAACGTCTGCTCGAGCTCGACGGTCGACGCGTACGTCGTGTGGTGGTCGAGCTCGAAGTTCGTGACGATCGCGACCTCCGGATGCAGGTTCAGGAACGAGCGATCGGATTCATCGGCCTCGACGACCAGCCACTCCCCCGTCCCCCACGCCGCGTTCGTGCCGGTCGTCCGCAGGGCGCCGCCAATGAGGTACGACGGGTCCATCCCGGCGCCCAGCAGCGCGTGGGCGATCATCGACGTGGTCGTCGTCTTTCCGTGGGCTCCGGCGACGGCGATCGTGCGCTTCTCGGCGCTGACCTGCCCCAGCAACTGGCCCCGGTGCAGTTCGGTGAGACCGCGCCGGCGCCCCTCGGCCCGCTCGGGGTTCTCCTCCGAGATCGCCGTGGAGACGACGATCTCGACGTCGTCACCCTCCGGGACGTTCGCGGCGTCGTGACCGATCACCGGCTCGATGCCCGCTTCGCGCACCCGGACGAGGTACGGCGACTGCGCCCGGTCCGAACCGGTCACGGTGGCACCGAGCGCCCGGGCGACGATCGCAAGACCGCTCATCCCGGCACCGCCCAGGCCGACGAAGTGCAGGCGCCGGGCCGACCACGCAGACATGGCGCGGCAGGCTACTCGGCGGGGGCGACCGCAGGACGCACGGGCGCCGGGACCTCGCCGGTCGACGCCGCGATCCAGCCGTCGACGAGCATCCGCCAGCCCCGGGCCAGCCGCGCTGGTTCGAAGCCCTGGGCGCGCCGGAACCGATAGGAGCCCGGGTTCAGCGCGTCGAGCAGCAGCTCGGCCCCCAGCTCCGCGTCGCCGTCGGGCGTCGCGTCACTGAGCAGCACGACGAGATGGGTCCGGTACAGCTGCCAGGGCGGGCTGCCCTTCAGACCCCCACCCTCGGCGGCGACGGCCAGCAGGCCGCTGTGGCGATCCAGCAGCTCGAGATAGGCCTCACCGAACGCGTGCAGCCGCTCGCGCGGCGGCGCTCCCGGCCCCAGCGGCGCCTCGCCGCGGATCATGGCCTCCTGCAGGCGGCGGTCGTCCTCGTCGAGGAGCGACAGCGCCAGCCCAGCCTTGTCGCCGAACCGGCGGTAGAGCGTGCCCTTGCCAACGCCGGCCAGCTCGGCCACGTCGTCCATCGAGACGCTGTCGGCCCCGCGCTCGGCGAAGAGCCGGGCCGCGGCGCACAGGATGCGCTCGCGGTTGCGCGCCGCGTCAGCCCGCTCGACGGGAGCGGCCGGGGCGGCGGTCATCGGCAACGGGTCCATGATGGAACCATTCTGACCGCTCGCCCGGCCGTCGTGCGGACACATGGCCGATCACCCGACCTTCGCGCCTTCCGCCAGCGCGACCAGATCCGTCAGGACACCGCGTAGCGCGTCGCGCTGCTCGGGGTCGATCGGGAGCCCGGCGTCGTCGAGCGTCTCGTGGGCCTGCCCGACGGGCAGCTCCACATCGAGGACGTTCGCGCCGGCGAACTGGACCGCCTTGCGGAGCTGGTCCTGCGCCCAGATGGCGCCGAACAGCCCGGTGCTCGCGCCGATGGCGGCGACGGGCTTGCCCTTCAGGGCGTTCTCGGGGTAGGGCCGCGACAGCCAGTCGATGGCGTTCTTCAGCTGGCCGGGGATGCCGGCGTTGTACTCGGGGGTCACGAAGAAGACGGCGTCGGCCGCCTCGACCTGCGCGCGGAACGCCTGGACGGCGGCCGCGGGATCGGACTCGTGGTCCTCGTCGAAGGGCGGAACGTCACGCAGGCCATCCCACACCTCGAGCTCCGACCCGGACGGCAGCAGATCCGCTGCCGCCCGGAGCAGGCGCGTGTTGTGGGAATCGCGGCGCAGGCTGCCCGAGATACCCAGGATCTTCATGACTAGGCCTGGGCCACGAACTCGACGTGGATGTTCAGGGTGACCTCGTCGGCGAGCACGTTGCCGCCCTTGGGCAGCGGCGCGTTCCAGGTGAGGCCGACCGCGTTCTTGTCGACCGTCGTCTCGAGCTCGATCGCGCCGACCGCAGCGCCGGTCAGGCCCTCGACGGGCTCGGTGTACGTGCCGGTGGCGACGACGTCGACCGTGTTGTCCTTGATCGTCAGCTTGCCCTCGACGCGGGCGGTGCCGTCGGCGTCGAACGCGACGTTCGTGCTGGAGAACGTGATCTCCGGGTAGTTCGCGGCGTCGAAGAACTCGGGCGAGAGGACGTGCGCGCGGAACTGCTCCGGCTGCACGATGGCGATGCTCTCGGCCTTGGCGGAGCCCTCGATCGTGACCTCGCCGTTCTCGGCGGCGACGAGCGTGGCGCTGACGTCACCGAACGAGGAGCGGAAGGTGCTGACGATGTGCTTGACGGCGAACCCGAAGCTCGAGTGGACCGGATCAGCGGCGTAGGTGCCGGCGGCGAAGGGTGTGACGGCGGTGGTGCTCATGGCGGGTGGTACCTCGGTGTCTCGTGGTGGTGCGGACTCCAGTCCGCTTTGCAATACGAGCACCATAGCGGACCCCGGTCCGTTTCAGGTAGTTGCACGCGCAATTTGGCACGCAAACGCTCGCCACCCCGCCGAACGGCAGATCGGCGTCGCTATAGCGACGTGGATCTGCCGGTCAGCGCGAAGTCGCGGCGGCGGTGACCTGCGCGGCGATCGCGCGCGCAGCGTCAGGGCGCGCCAGCGACGCCGAGGCGTCGGCCATGGCACGCAGGCGCTCGGCGTCGCCGAGCAGCTCGTCGACGAGCGACCGCAGACCCTCAGCCGTGAGCTCGTCGTCGCGCACCACCACCGCCGCACCCGCATCCACCATCCACTGCGCGTTCGCGGTCTGGTGGTCGGCGGCCGCGTGCGGGTACGGCACGAGGATCGCCGGCAGCCCGTGCGCGGCGACCTCGAAGATCGACCCACCCGACCGCGCCACGCACAGGTCGGCTGCCGCCAGCGCGGGCGCGAACGGCGCGATGTACGCCCGCAGGTCGTAGCCGGGTGGCGGCGGGTCCCCTAGGCGCTCGGCGAGCATCTCGTGGTCACGGGTGCCGCACGCGTGCAGCACCCGAAAGTCGCCCCCGGCCAGCCCGTCGACCGCGGCGAGGTTCACGGATCGCGCGCCCAGCGATCCGCCAAAGACCAGCACGCAGCGTTCGTCCTCGGCCAAGCCGAACTGCGCACGCGCCGCCGCCCGGTCGGTGTACGGCGGCGGCACGGGCCGCCCCGTCACCACGTAGGGCGCCGCGTCGCGCCCCTCCAGCGGGAACGCCAGGCACATCGCCCGCGAGAACCGCGCCAGCAGACGGTTCGACACGCCCAGGTGACTGTCGGCCTCGGTGAGCACCAGCGGGATCCGCCGCAGCACGGCCGCAATCCCCACGACTCCCGCGACATAGCCGCCGCCCCCCATCACGGCATCGGGCTTGACCCGCCCCAGCAACCGCCACGCCGACACCACCGCACCCACCGCCATGACGGCCGCCTTCGCGGCCTTCAGCGGGTTCGTCCGGCTCAGCCCCTGGACCCGCAGGCGGTGCAGCTCGTAGCCCGCCTCGGGCACGAGCGTGACCTCCGCGCGTTCCCCACCGGCGAAGACGACGTCCGCGCCGTCAGCCCGCAGCTCGTCGGCGACCGCCAGAGCGGGCACCACGTGCCCGGCCGTTCCCCCCGCTGCGATCACGATCTGCATGAGGCGGGGATCCTTGCGCCTTTTCCGGCGGCGCGACAGCTCGTAGCTGCAACGCGCCCCGCGAGGCGATGTTCAACAGCACGCCCATCGCCGCCAGCAGGACGGTGATCGACGTCGACCCGTTGGAGACGAACGGGAGCGGCTCGCCCGTCAGCGGGGCAAGGCCGAGCACGGCGAAGACGTTCAGCAGCGCCTGGCCCACGATGAGCGACGTGATGCCGGCGGCGAGCAGCCGCTCGTACTGGCTCCGTGCACCCTTGGCGGTCCGCAGCCCCGCGTACGCGATGAGGCCGTACAGCGTGAGCAGCGCGAGGATGCCGATCAGGCCGAGTTCCTCGCCGATCACGGCCAGGATGAAGTCTGTGTGCGCCTCGGGCAGGTAGTGGATCTTCTGCACCGACTGGCCCGGGCCGAGCCCGAACAGCCCGCCGCTGCCGACCGCGATCTGTCCCTGGACCGCCTGGAACCCCGCCCCGCCGGCGTCCGCCCACGGGTCGAGGAAGCTCATGAGCCGCGCGCGCCGATAGGGCTCGAGGAACGCGGCGAGCGCCACGATCAGGCCCGCCGATCCGAGCAACTTGCCGAGCACGCCCATCGGGGCGCCCGCGATGAGCAGCAGCGCCAGCGTCGTGAAGCCGATGATGATCGCCGTGCCGAGGTCGGGCTGCGAGGCGATGAGCAGGCACGCGGCGCCGACCACGATCAGCAGCGGGCTGACCAGGGTCTTCACGCTGTTCATGCGCTTCGGGCGCTCAGCCAGGAACTGCGCCATGTAGATGACGATCGCCAGCTTCATGATCTCCGACGGCTGGAACGTCAGCGGGCCCACGCCGATCCAGCGCTGCGCCCCGTTGACCTCGACGCCGATGCCCGGAACCTTCACCGCGATCAGGAGGACGAACGCGACCCCGAGCAGCACGGGCGTGAACCGCCGGACGATGTCCAGCCCGCCACGCGCCAGGATCTGCATGACCAGCAGCCCGACCGCGCCGTAGGCCAGGTACTTGACGAGGTAGCCCGTGCCGTCGCCACCGTCCAGGACATTCGGGGCGCTCGTCGCGCTGAAGACCATGACCGCGCCGAACGCGAGGAGGCAGAGGGTCGCCGTCAGGAGCAGGTTGTGCTCGACGGGATACTGGCGGCGACGGGGTTCTGCCATCAAGCGGAAGTTCGACGCTCGTCGACCAGCTCCTTGAAGCGCCGGCCGCGAACTTCGTAGTCGGGGAACTGATCGAATGACGCGCAGGCCGGCGACAGGAGCACGACGTCACCGGGACGCGCCACCGACGCCGCCGCTGCGACCGCGTGCTCGAGGTCCCCGACGACGGTCCCGCCGACCGCCGCCTCGATGACCGGCGCGTCCTCGCCGATCAGGTAGATCCCTGCGCACGCGGACGCGGGTTCGCGCAGCGGGGTGAAGTCCTGGGCCTTGCCCTGCCCGCCGAGGATGAGGTGCACGCCGCGCGACTCGTCGCCCTCGTCGGCCATGGCGCGCAGCGCGACCAGGGTGCTCGCGACGTTCGTCGCCTTCGAGTCGTTGATGTACAGCACGCCGTCGACGCTCCCGGCCTCTTCAAGCCGGTGCTCGACGCCGGGGAAGGTCTGCAGCGCCTCGCGCACAGCCTCGGCCGGCACCCCGCGCGACAGAGCGATAGCCGATGCCGCCGCGGCGTTGGCCCGGTTGTGGGCGCCGCGGATGCGCAGGTCGCGATGGGCGATGAGCGGCGTATCGTCCCACCACAGGTGGCCGGCCCGGTCGTCCAGTACACCACCGACGCCGAACCGCACGCGTGCGGCCGCGCCGCCCACGTCCGTGTCGTCGAACCCGGCCGGGAGCACCGCGATGTCGCCCGGCAGCTGGTGGGCGAACACGCGGAGCTTCGCGGCGCGGTAGGCCTCGAAGGTGTGGTGGCGGTCGAGGTGATCGGGCTCGACGTTGAGCAGCGCCGCCGCCTCGGGCGCGAACGCGTCGGTGTCCTCGAGCTGGAACGACGACGCCTCGCACACCACCGGCGCGCTGCCGGGCAGCTCACCGACGAGTGCGCTGAGCGGCCGCCCGACGTTCCCCGCCACCGCGACCGGCCCGCCCGCCGCGCGGAGCATCGCGCCGAGCAGCTCGACGGTCGTGGTCTTGCCGTTCGTGCCGGTGACCGCGTAGAAGGGGTTCGGCAGGCACCGCCACGCCAGCTCGAGCTCCCCGATGACCGGGATCCCGCGCGCGAGGGCTGCCGCGACCACCGGCGCCTCCCGCGGGACGCCCGGCGACTTCACCACTGCCCGTGCCCCCTCGAGCTCGGCCAGCCCGTCGGTGCCGATCCGGGCGTCGAGCTCCGGGGGGACATCCGGACGGCCAGCGTCGACACACACGACCTCGCGCCCGAGCGTCCGCAACAACTGGCCGGCCGCCACCCCAGAGCGAGCGAGTCCGACGACGAGCCAGGGTCCTTCGGGCAGGGGCGGGCGGCGAGTCACGGCGAACAGGCTGGCAGGCGGGCCCGACAGGCTCCCTTCTCCGCCGGTCCCGGGGAGTCGCGCGACGCGATATCGATCGGTGTCGCCTCGAACAAAGCGCTGTGCAGTGGGCCGCCGATGGGTCCCGCCGAGACCCGATGGAAATGGGCGACTTCATCACGGCAAGATGCGAGCGCGAGTTAGCCCAGCGACCGCACGACGCTCTGAAGCCTTACGCCCCCAGAAGCTCGGTCTAGACCCTCTTTGATGGCGCTCCGTGCTTCGTCGATCCGGCCTTGGTCCACCAAGAACTGCGCCAAAGTGACCCAATAGTGCTCTACCTGGGGGAAGGCTTCGACGGCAGCGCGGAAGGCCTCCTCCGCGACCTCATGCTCGCCGAGGGTCGATGCGATCTCTCCGCCGAGAACGGTCAGCTCAACCTCGAGGATTGCGTCATCGCGCGGGAGGATCCGCAACGCGTGGGCGACGTACTGTCGTGCGCCGTCAAGCTCCCCGAGATCGAAAAGCATCACAGCTGCTCGGGTGACTCGACGCGCGTCGTTGACGTCGAGAGCAATCGCCTCCGCGATCTGTTCGCGAGCCTCGCTCGGACGGAGCCGGAGTAGGTTCGAGGCGAGCATGATCCGTATCTCCGGATCGGCTGGGAAACAGCGGACCCCCTCCTCGAGGAGCGCAAGACTCTCAGTGTCCTGTCCCGCTTCCCGGAGAGATTCAGATCGAGCGATGATTTCTGGAGCTGAGAGGTGGGTCATCTGAGCTGATCGAGGATCCCCAGGACTGCTGCGGCCGCTCGTCGCATCCTACCTCCGCCCGCGGGGTGCTGAGCGCCAGTTCGGGCATTGACGCTATTGAGGCGATTCACGAAGTCAACGTCGCGCTGGGAGTCACCGATCTCCGCCTTGGTCTTGGTCTTCGAGTCCTTGAGGAAAGCCTTGGGATCGAACGAACCGGTTTCATCCTTCAACCGCGAGAGCAGCCGACCACGCAAGCTGCCGCTTGTCGCAGCGCCTGCGGCTTCGCCGCTCGCGGCGGAACCCACTTTGGTTGAGGTCGCGGCGCCCGCACCGGCTGCGGCTCCGCCGCCCATCGTGACGATCGCTGCCATCACCGTCGAGGTGACGCCGCCCGCGGTGTAGAAGCCCGAGCAGGGGTTGACGACGCCGTCAGAGCCGAGGGCCCGTCTGATCTGTTTGGTCCCGCCGAGGGTGACCCAGTCGCCGAATCCGGCGGCGAAGTCGCTGGCGTTCTGGAGTGAGATGCCGATCAGGCCGTCAGGGTCGATCGTGTTGATCGGGTCCCCGGCGACGTAGGCATACAGATTGGTGTCACCACCGTCGAAATCGATGGGGTCCTTGCTCAGCCACCGCCCGAGCGTCGGGTCGTACTCCCGGTAGCCAAGGCGCACATGCCCGGTGTCGGGGTCGATCAGCCCGCCGGTGAACCCGAACGGCTGGAACCCCGGGTCGGTATCAGCGAGCACGACCCCGTACGGGTCATAGTCCACGGCCTGGGCGACCACACCGCTGGCGGTGTTGACGACCCGCCGGACGCTCCCGAGCTCGTCGGTGACGTACTGGTAGGTGACGCCGTCGCGGATCATGAAGTCCGGGACATAGGACCGTGTCCCGTACACGAACCGCGACCGGACCGTGTTGTCCGGGTTCAGCTCGGCGACCGGGCCGATCGCCTCCAACCCGTAGAGGAACCGGCTGACCACGACCCCGTCATGACGGACGGCGACCCGACGCCCCATCCCGTCCAGGTCATACGTGATCTCCGTGCCGTCGGGGAGATCGACGCCGACCAACCCCCGAGCGGTGTGGTGATAGGTCGTCGTCTCACTTGTCGCGGTATCGGTCCGTGACGCCAGCTCCCCCGCATCGGTGTAGGAGAACTGCTCAGTACCGCGCGAGACCAGCCGGTCCTGCGCATCGAACACGCTGGAAACCGCCAACTCGCCCGCGCGCTTGTCCGACGTGCGGTTGCCATTGGCGTCATAGACGTACTCCCGGTAGGCCTGACCGTCCTTCGTGACCGCCTCCAGCCGGCCCGCCGCGTCATACGCATACGCGAACGACACGCTCCCCGCCGGGGTCGTCTCCGTCGCCGTCTGCACCCGATCGAGATCGTCATAGGCATAGACCTTGCCCAGCAGCGGACTCGCGCTCACCGACGCAGACAGCGACGCCAACCGGCCCGGCGTATCGAACGCCCGCGTCGTCGACGTCACCCCGAGCGTGGTGCCCGACACGCGGCCAGTCGCCGTCTCACGCGAGATCGACATGCCGCCGGCGGCGGTCAGCAGCCCGTCGTTGTCGTAGCTGTAGCCGACCGCCCCCGCGCCGTTCAGCGACACCGATGCGGGCCGCAGATCGGTGTCGTAGTCGTACTCCAACTCACCCTCGGTGCCACCAGATGCGGCCACCGACGTCACCAGCGGCCCGTCGTACTCAAACGCGAGGTCCTGCCCGCCCGGCGCGGTGACCGTGTCAAGCTTGCCCTTCCCCGCGCCACCTGCGTGGTAGCTGATCTCGATGTCCCCATCGGCCGACGAGATCTCCGACGGCCGGCCAGCGGTGTCGTAGTCGAAATCGACAAGCTCACCACCGGGACGAGTCATGCTCGCCAGCGCACCATCGGCGTCATAGGCGAACTCGGTATCCGCATCGACACCGGCGATCGCCGGCGGCACGATCCGACTCGGCTTGCCGCCGTCGGTGTACTCAAACGTGTGCGGCGACCGGCTCGGCGGCGTCAGCGACGTCAGGTTGCCCCGCACGTCATACGTAAACGCGACCTCGCGGCTGCCCGGCAGCGTCGCCTCGGTGACCTGGCCGTTGGCGTCGGTCTCATACGACGTGCTCATCCCCTCCGGGCCCTGCACCGCCTGCAGGTACCCGGTGGTCGCGTAGCTGTAGGTCCAGGTGCTCGACCCCGCCGTGACCGTGTCGATCCGCCCACGACTGTCGTAGTCGAACTCGACCGGGTCCGCGCCCGCAGTCTCGCTGCGCGTGATCCGACCCTTAGTATCGACATCGACCTTCCACTCCCGACCGGTCGGTGACGTGCTCGTGTACCGCTTCGTCGCACCGGCATATGACGTCGACGAGGTCTTCCCGTTGACGGTTGTGGTGTCGGTCTTCCCTGTGAGGGTGAGCGGGTCGCCAGGGGTCGCCATCGCGGCCGTCCGAGCCCTGCTTTGGCCCAGTGAGCGGTTGGACGGCAACGTGACGACGCTCGTCGCGACGAATGGGCTCTGCGTCCCGAACCGGGGGTCCGCACCCTGTGTCGCCTCGGCGGTCGTCCCGTCGGCCTGCTCGACCTTCGTAGTGCCATCCAGACGCCTGAAGGACTCCGTCGCGTCTCCAGCAGCGTTCGTGAACTTGCGGTAAACGAGGTCGCCGTCCCGGCGCTCGACGACGAACTCGCGAGTCCGACCGAGGTTCGACGTCAGTGTCACGGCGTGGCCGTCGGAGCGCTCTGTCCGAGTCAGCGTCGTGGTCTCCCCGTCGGGACTCTCATCGGTGACCAGGTAGCCGTCGGCGTCGTAGCCGTAGGCGTGCTCGTCGCCACTGGGCTCGGTGTATCCGGTCAGCAACCCGTCTGTTGTGTACGTGAACTCGCTCGTCGCGCTCTTGGGATCGGTGGTGCTGCTGAGCATCCCGTCCGCCCGGAGGTCGAGCAGCGTCCGAGCGCCGAAGGGGCCTTCGATCGCCTCGGGGCTCCCTTGGGCGTCGCGGTCGATGGCCACGATGTTCCCATCGGCGTCTTGCTGTGATGCCAGCCGCCCGTCCGCGGTGTAGGTAAACGTCGTGACGACCGTCCCCGTGTCGGCGTCACGCGTACGGATGTGTCGGCCATCAGCATCGAACTCGAACAGCGACGAGCCGTCCTCCGATGCGATCGCGACTTCGCCCGACGCGAGGCCGGGCATCGACTTCGTGATCACCCGCAGGCCGGGCCGGGACCCATCGGTGATGTAGGGATCCCCGTCCGGGCCGACATCGAGCCTCAGGTCGGCCGAAAGGATGCAAGCCGTTTTGGCATCGTCGACTTCAGGGAGTGGCAGCAGCCAGCCGCCAGGAGCGAGGGCCCCCGGGCAGTTGGGATCGCCCGCCAACAGTCGGATCACACCATCCGACCCGATCTTCCTGATGCGTCCACCGCCCTTGAAGTGGACGTACTCGGCGACGTACAGATCCCCGTTCGCCGCGACATCGACATCGGTGGCTGCCACGTTCGCCGTCGCCGCAGGCACCCCATCTTCGTCCGGTCGAGCACTCGCAATCTCGTTGTCCGCGATCGCGGTCGGGGCATCCTCGCCGGGCCGGATTCGCAGGATGGTCGTCGCGTAGGGCGAGTAGCGATAGTCGCGAACCACGTACATCGTGCCATCGGATCCCACACTCACCGCCGTCGGGCGGTAATTGCACATCGCCGCGCCAAGGCATTGCTGTGGCGGCTGCACGTTGAGATGGGTTTGGATCGATCCGGTCGGTGTCACCGTGCGGATTCGGCCATTCTCGGTATCGGCGATGTAGACCTCGCCGGCCGGGCCGGCAGCGACGTCACGGGGCTGGCGCAACGATGCCTCCGTCGCGGGGCCGCCGTCACCGCCGGCGGCAGAGCTTCCGTTGCCGGCAACGGTCGTCATGGTGCCGTCCGCTGCGACTCGTCGGACCCGGTTGTTGAACGTGTCTGCGATGAGCAGGCCACCACCCGGCTCGACGTCGAGGCCCGTCGGGCACGCCAGTTTGGCTTGGGAGGCCGGACCACCGTCGCCGGAGAAGCCTTGGACTGCAGTCCCTGCGAACACGGTCACTGTGCCATCAGGTGCGCGCCTCAGGACACGGTGAGCGAAACACTGCGCGATATAGGCCGAACCGTCGGCACCGACCGTAAGGCCAGTCACCTGAGAGCTCCCGGTCATGGACGTCCCCTCGGCCTCGGACATGATGCGCCTGACGACCTGGGACACGCCTGCGGCCGACCGCCACGTCCCGTCACCGTGAAGGAGTCGCTTGGCAGTCGCGTCGTAGGTGTGGTGATTGCTCATCGTCCACCCACCCAGGTCCTCGGTGCGAACCGTCATGCCCCCGATCGTGGTGTGGAAGATCCGCGTCAGGACCTGGTCCTGCCTGGTCTCGGGCATCCCGCCGACGCCCGCCCACAGCGGGATGCACGCGCCGGTCTCAGGGTCCAGGTAGTACGGGCATCCAGAGGGAGGCCCAGCTGACCCGCCGACGCCATACCCCGCAGGATCCGGAACACGATCCTGTGCGGTCGGCGGAGCCGCGAACGAGTAGAAGCCGCCGACGAACTCCCCGTCGGTAAACGGCCAGGGCCGACCGGTGGAGTAGAAGAAGTGGTAGCGATACCCAACCTGGACGCGCACGTTCTGCGTGCCGTGAACCACACGCCCAAACGCGTCTTTCCCGTCCCATCGCAGTTCGTACTCCTGGCCTGCTTGCGGCTGCAAGGTCTGCGTGAACTTGCGTCCGGCGATCTCGGCCTGGACCTCGATGGCCTGGAGTTCGGGGTGCGGAGTCTCGTCGCCGGCGACCTTGAATCGCAGGGTCCTGCCGGCGGTGTAGCCCGGGGTGCGCTCGCTCTGGTAGTGCAGCCGCAGTCCCGTGCCCTCAATCGGGATCGACTCGCCAAGCGTCTGGTCCTCACACCCGATCACCGAGCCAGCGGCCGAGCATCCACCGTCGGTCGAACCGGAGACGTTGGTGCCCTTCGGAGACTGCGCGCCGACGGGAAGCCGCGGCCCCCAGTTGAAGTCGTACGGGGAGAAGTGCCGGAGCTGCACCCGCCAGAACTCGTCACCGGGCGCATACATCTCGGCGAGCTTGGTGCGCTCCTCGTCGGTGATGGCCAGCGCGTCCAACTGGGTTGCGGTCGCAGGATCCCCCTGCCCCATGACGTCGAGCTGAGCCTTGCCGTCGGCCTCGGAGAGAACCTTCAGGACGCGGCCGTCGGGGCTGGGCTGCCACTCGCCTTCATCGCGGTCGTAGTAGCCCACGGGAACGGCGACGCCAACCGGCATGTCGATGAAGTTGTCCTCGTAGGCGACAACCGGTTCATCGAACTCCACGGTCTCTGCGCCGGCAGCCCGCGCCTCGTCGATCGAATACTCGACCGCGTAGGTGTACGCGCTGGTCGCCGGGAGCGAGCCCGGCATCGCTTCGTCACCGGTCTCCCCAACCGTGTACTCCGTTGCGCGAATCGTCGCAGTCGCCAGGGGCTGAGAGCTCCCGTCCGGCATCGTCATCGTTGCTTCGGTGCCCTCTGGCAGCAGGATCTTCGCCTGCCGTGTCCCGTCGGAGTCCGTGACGGGATCAGCCTCATGCACAACCGGCTCATCCAGGGGCTCGCCGAAGTCGACCTCCGTTGACTCGCCATCGAGGCCGACCAGGACGACGTCATCGGTGACCTCCCAGTTCTGCCACGGTGCGTCGACCTGACGCTGGAGAGGGAGGAATCCCTCCTTCTCGTAGGTGAGCGTGTACTGCTGGCCGCCGTTGAGGACGAGGTACACCTCGCCGTCCGAGCGGGTGACCGTTTCGCCGTACTCGGGGTGGTCGAGCACGGTGACCTTGACATTGCCCTGGGGCTCGCCGCTGCGATCACGGACCTTGCCGCGGATCACCGCAACGCGCTTTTCTTCGAGCACCTCGGGGTCCATGCCCGTCTGCACCGGGTCACTGCCGCTGTAAATGAACTCGGTCGAGTTCGCCGTGGTGCTCGGCAGCGTGGGGTCGATGGGTGGTGCCTCGATCGGCTCCATCCCCGCCCCGGGGTCGGTTACCTCAAACGAGACCTCTTCGAAGCTGCTGCGACCGACACCGTCCGTCACAACGACCCGAACGGTGTGCTGGCCCGGCGGAAGGCTGGTCGCATCGAGGCTCCCGACATGGAACAGCGCGCACCCGCCCTGGGGGCACGACTGCTCGATGAGATCGACCTGCGACCCGTCAACACGAATCTCGACGGAGCGCACACCCGACCCTGGCTGACTCGGCGCGTCGGCCGCGTCGATACTCAAGGAGTGCGTTCCCACTTCCAGCGAGTCGCCATCGGCGTCAGCAACCGCACCGGACAGCGAGACCGTCGGGTCGCCGTGGTCGACGTTGACCGTCCAAGACTCGGTGCGCTCGTTGCCGGCGTGATCTACGGCGATGACCTCGACGGTGTGCTCGCCGGCAGTCAGACCGTTGGCGTCGACGCTCGCACTCGCCTCCAGGCCGCATCCACCCGCCGCGCACGACTGCGTCTCGTAGCTCTTGCGCTGACCATCGACGAGAACCTCGACGCTGCTCAGACCAGACGCCCCATCCGTGGCCTGCGCCGTCAGATCTAGGTCCTGCTGGTCGGCCCAGTCGTTGCGGTCGCTCCACAGCGTCCCGTCGAGGGACAGCGCGGGCTGAGTGCGGTCGACCCTCACGTTCCATTCGCGTGTAGTGGTCCGATTCGCGATGTCGGTGACCGTAACCTCGGCCTCGTTGGTGCCTTCGTCCATGGTGGCGAGGTCGATGTCGACGTCGCGTTGCATCGAGCAGCGGCCCGCCGCGCACGCTTGCGTGTTCGTGTCAACGACAGCGTCGTTGACCTTCGTCTCGACGGTCTTGACCCCCGAGTGCCCGTCCGACCCGAAGGCGTGAAGCGCGGCCGTTCCCGTTCCGTACCAGCCGGCGCGGTCTTCCCAGGCCCCGCCCGCGAGCGTGAGGACCGGGTCGGTGATGTCGGTGGTCGTGACTGGCGCCGCTGCCCGCACCGCGTTGGTGCGCGAATAGCAGTAAGTGCGGGTCTGTGAATTGGGGTACGTGACGACGGTCTTACCGAAGTCGCTGCCCACGCATGGTGCCGTCGGGCTGCTGTAGGCGAACGTCGTGGTCCGCTCATTCGCCGTGCTGGTGTCGGCCTTCTCAACGATCGATGTCACGCGGCCCGCGCTGTCGTAGGCCAGCGCGATGCGGCTCGCACCGGGGTAGGTGATCTCGCTCAGGCGCGCATCGGGATCGTAGGTGTAGGTCGTGTCCTTTCCAGACTGGTCGGTGAACTTGGCGAGCCGGTCGGCGGTGTCGATGTCGTACTGGCGGGCGGTGCTCCCGTTCGACAGTGACGTCAGCCGGTCCGCGGCGTCGTAGCCATACGCGAGCGCGTTGCCCTGGTTGTCAGAGATCTCCAGAAGGCGTCCGGCGTCATACGTCAGGCTCTGCTCGTAGGCGCCCTTGACGACCTTGGTCAGTCTGCGGGGATCCGCGGTATCGAAGTCCCAGCGCTCCCCCGTGGAGTTGAAAGTGATGGACACCGTGTCGTCGCCGTTCTCGACCAGAGACGCGTTCCAGCCCGGAGGCGCGAGATAGCCAGCGCTGCGGCGATAGAAACGACCGGACAGTCCACCGGGACCCTCGAGGATGTAGCTGTCGTCAACCCAGTGCTGCCAGAGCGTCGTCTCTGCTCCGCGGTTCGTGCTCCACCCCGTGCCAAACGTGCCGGTCGCAAGGTCGCCGCGACTGTTGAACACCCGCTCGACCGCGAGCGCGTCGCTGCCAGCGCTCAGCCGCGCGTCTTCTTCGGCGTAGACCAGGTTGCCGTTGGCGACGTTGACCTGGACCGTCGCGCTGGCTGTGGGCTGCACGCGCTCAAAGGACGCCTGTGGCTCGATGCCTCGGCGCGGGCGAGACTCGACCACGAGGCCGATCCCGTCGAGAGTGTCCAACCTCGTGATCCCCTCGTTCTGTGGCTTGACGGCGACGCCCTGGTTGGCGATCGACCCGTCGACCCAGCCCTGCACGATCCGCCCCAGCCCCAGCCCGGCCCAGCCACCCTCCCAGGCGGAGAGCAGCGTGCGGCGCGTGTCGTACTCGGGCTGGTAGTCGCCGCCCGGCCGGCTCCACGGCCACGTCGTGTTGTACTTGAACCACGTCGCCAACGGCGACCAGGTCTTGGTGATCTGGTGGGCGTCGAGCGTCACGTCAGCCGGCGTGCTCGTGGTCCATTCGAAGAACAGGTCAGCTTTCGTGATCAGCGAATCGCCCAGCGCAGCCTGCAGCTCCACCTGGTCGAATGCCACCAACGCACGGTGGACTCGCCCGCTCTCACGCCCGACGTTGACCGCCATTTCCGCAGTCGTGCAGTTGTTGGTATTCGAGAGCGTCCCCGACGCGATCTCGCATAGCTTCGCGATCCCGTAGTACGTGGTCGGATCGACGACAACTGGGAAGCTTCTGTCGGGGTCCTTCAACCACTGGTCGTCAGCGACAACGCGCACCGTCCATCCGCTGCCAGCGCCGGGGTCGATCTCGTACCTGACGTCGTAGGACATCTCGCCGTTCGCGTCCTGCATCCACGGCGTCTCCATCGTGAACCGTCGAGAACCAGCACCGTCTCGGAAGACGACCTCGCCGTTCTCCTCGAGCTCGGGAGTCAGACCCGAACTGGCGGCAACGTCGAAGGTGTACGTCGACGGCGCCGAAGCGGACGCGAGCACCAGCGATTCCTTGACCGACTCGGCACCGACCTCATAGTCGACCGACACTCCCGGCAGCGCCTCGGCGAACCGTGCCTCGCGGCCCGCGACCTTCGCCGCGACCCCACGCGCGCCACGAAGACCAAACGACAGCCAGTCACCGCCGCGATCGAGCCGTACCCGGCCACCGTTCGCGCGCTCGGGCAACTGGACCCGCAACGGGCCGGCCGTCGTCTCCAACCCCGCAGCCGTCCGCCGCAGTGACGGATCGATCGCCCGCCACACACCCTCACCATCGCGGTAGTTCACCGGCGCCAACGAGAACCGCGTCTGCAAGCCACCATCGGCCTTGCGATACGACCGCGACGTCTCCGTCCGCAACGACACGACCTCCGGACCCACCGGCTCAGTCTCCACCCCAACTGCCTGGAGCTCCCCAGGCCCCGGAACGCGTACCTGAGACGAGGCCGTGGCCGCACTGATCACCAGGCAGACCACCAAGAGGCTGGCGGCGGCGACCAGCGCCGCCAAAGAGCTGACATGGAAACGTCGGCCGAAAGCGAAACGCATGCGCGGTCCTTCGCGGAGAGGGGACACCCGAGACAGAGCGCCGCGCAGCAAACAGGACCGTCAGGACGGAATCAAGAAATTAGCCAGATGTTCTCGACATATTGAGCAGGTCGGTGCATTTTGCATCGCACAAGCGGCCAAACCTGTGCAAGACCGTCGCCCGACGCGTGTCAGGCGATCGACTGCTGGTACAGCGTGAACCCGATCGCACTGCACACCGCCGCGACGATCCAGAACCGCAGGATGATCTTCGTCTCCGACCACCCCTGGATCTCGAAATGGTGGTGGATCGGGGCCATGAGGAAGACCCGCTTGCGGAAGGTCTGGAAGCTGAAGACCTGGATCATCACCGACGCCGCCTCCACCACGAAGATCCCGCCCAGCAGGATGAGCAGCAGCTCGGTCTGGGTCATGATCGCCAGCCCCGCGATCAGGCCACCGAGCCCCAGCGACCCCGTGTCGCCCATGAAGATCGTGGCCGGAAACGCGTTGTACCAGAGGAATCCCACGCAGGCCCCGACCATGCACGCGGCCAGGAGCGCCAGCTCCCGCTCGCCCGTCGTGATGAACGTGATGCCGATGTACGCCAGGCCGACGATCGCCGCGCAGCCCGCCGCCAGGCCGTCGAGCCCGTCGGTGAGGTTCACCGCGTTCGTCGTCCCCGCGACCACGAGGTAGATGAGGATCAGGTAAGGGATCCCGAAGAAGCCCGACAGGTCGATGTACCCGTCGATGACCCGGAACCGCAGGATCTCCTGGAGCTCGGCCTGCTCGGTCGCGACCCACCACAGCCCGAGGGAGATGAGGATCGTCACCCCGAGCTTGGTGCGGCCCTTCAGGCCGAGCGACCGGCGCTTGATGAGCTTCGCGTAGTCGTCGGCGAAGCCCAGCGCCGCGCACGCGACGGCCGCCCCGTAGACGCCCAGCGCCCGCCAGTCGCTCCAGTCGACCAGGATCAGGAACGAGATGCTGATCGCCAGGAAGATGATCAGGCCGCCCATCGTCGGGGTGCCCGCCTTGGCGTGATGGCCTTCGGGCCCTTCCGGCCGGATGTGCTGACCGAACTCGCGGTTGCGCAGAAACTCGATGAACTTCGGCGAGAGGAAGACGCACAGGAGCAGGGCGACGGTGCCGCCGATGAGGACCTCGCCCATTAGGAGATCGCCGCGTCCAGCGCGTCGGCGACGACTTCGAGGCCGACGCCTCGCGACGCCTTGACGAGCACGTGATCGCCCGAGCGGACGAGGGTGGGCAGCAGGGCGGCGGCCGCCGCGGCGTCGGGCACCGGGTGGGCCTCGCCGCCGAAGGGCGGGACCATGGCGGCGGCGCGCGGACCGACGGCGACGAGCACGTCGATCTTCCGCTCCCGCGCATGGGCGCCGATTTCGGCGTGGTACCGGCGCTCGTCGGGTCCCAGCTCGAGCATGTCGCCGAGTACCGCCACGCGGCGCGCACCCTCAGATGGGGTGTCCTCGGCGAGGTGATCCAGGGCGGCGAGCATCGACATCGGGTTGGCGTTGTAGCAGTCGTTGATGACCGTTACCTCCCCGGCCAGCACCCGGCGCTGGCCGCGCATGTCGCTCAGCGCGACGTCGACCGGGCCCTCCGGCTCGACCCCGACGGCCCGTGCGGCGGCCAGTGCGGCCAGGCCGTTCAGCCGCATGTGGGCGGAGGTGAACGGCAGCTCAACGGCGCCGAGATCCGCCACGTCGCCGCCCGGGCCGAACGTGACCCACGTCACGTCGTCGCGGGTGCGGTGGGGCGCCAGCAGCGGTTCATCGACGGGCACGACGGCCGTCGCGCCGGTCGGCAGGTCGCGCAGCAACTCGGCCTTCGCGGCGGCGATCGCCTCGATCGAGCCGAGGAGCTCGAGGTGCACCGGCCCGACGTTCACGATCACCCCCACGTCCGGTTCGGCGATCTCCGTGAGCTCGGCGATCTGCTCCGGCCCGCGCATCGCCATCTCCAGCACGAGCGCCTCGGTCCCAGCCGGCGCCCCGAGGATCGTCAGCGGCAGGCCGATCTCGGTGTTGAGGTTCTGGCTCGTGGCGACCGTGCGCAGGTGCGGCGCGAGCATCCCCGCGAGGATGTCCTTCGTCGACGTCTTCCCGGTCGATCCGGTGATGCCGATGACCTTCGCTCCGAGCTCGCGCCGCCACGCCGTGGCGAGCGTCTGCAGCGCCACCAGCGGCTCGTCGGAGACCAGCACCACGCCACGCCCGGTCATCCGGATGTCGTGGCCGGGGCCGACCAGCACGCCCCACGCGCCGTCCGTCAGTGCCTTCTCGGCAAACGTGCCGCCGTCGACCCGTGCGCCGGGCAGACCGACGAACAGGTCACCGGGCCGGATGTCACGCGAGTCGATCGTGACCCGCGACGGACCCGCACCCGCGGCACCCGGGCCCTGAAGCTCGGCGCGCGCCGCGTCGGCAACCTGCTGGGCGGTCCACGCGCGCATCAGGACGACGCCGGCTCCGTGATCGCGCGCAGGGCCTCGCGCGCGACCGTCGCGTCGTCGAACGGGACCTTGCGGCCGCCGGCGAACTCCTGGCCCTGCTCGTGGCCCTTGCCGGCAATGACGACGATGTCCCCGGCGCCCGCGGCGCGGACGGCGGTCTCGATGGCGACGTGCCGGTCCTCGATCGCCTCGACCTCGGCCCGGTCGCCGATGCCGCCGAGGATCTCCTCGATGATCGCCGCCGGGTCCTCGGACCGCGGGTTGTCGCTCGTGACGATCGTGTGGTCGGCCAGCCGCGCGGAGATCTCCCCCATCTGCGGCCGCTTGCCGCGGTCGCGGTCCCCGCCGCAGCCGAAGACGCTGATGAGCCGCCCGGCCGTCAGCGGGCGCGCGGCGGCGAGGACGTTCTCCAGGGAGTCCGGCGTGTGCGCGTAGTCGACGAGCACCGCGAACGGCTGGCCCTCGTCCACGGGCTCGAAGCGCCCGGGCACCCGCGCGCCGCCGGGCAGCGCAGCGGCGATGGCGTCGTCGGCGATCCCCAGCGCGCGGGCGGCGCCGATGGCCGCTAGGGCGTTGAGGACGTTGAACCGGCCGGGCAGCGGGAGCGTGAACGCGGTGTCCCCCACCCGGAACGACGAGCCGCGCAGGTCGAACCGCACGTCGCGGGCGCGCAGCACCGCGTCCTCCGCGTCGATGCCGTAGGTCACCGCGTCGGGCAGCTCGGCCGCCAGTCGCCGCCCGTACGGGTCGTCGACGTTGATGACGGCGGTCGCCGCGCCGGCGGTGAACAGCCGGCGCTTGGCCGCGAAGTACGCATCCATCGTCGGGTGGAAGTCGAGGTGGTCCTGCGTGAGGTTCGTGAAGATCGCGACGTCCCAGTGGATGGCGTCGGCGCGGCGCAGCTCCAGCGCGTGCGAGCTGACCTCCATGACGCACGCGGTGTCCCCGCCGTCGCGCATCGCGGCGAACGTCGCCTGCAGGTCGATCGCCTCGGGCGTGGTGCGCACCGCGGGCGTCGCCTCGCCGCCGACGACGGACTGCACCGTGCCGAGCAGCCCCGTGCGACGGCCGGCCGCCTCCAGCAGCGAGCGCACGAGGTACGCCGTGGTCGTCTTGCCGTTCGTGCCCGTGATCCCGACGACGTCGAGTGCCGCGGTCGGGTCACCCTGCAGCGCGGCCGCGGCGGGCGCCATCGCGGCGCGCACGTCGTCGACGACGACCTCCGGAACCCCGAGGCCCAGCGGACGCTCGACCACCAGCGCCGAGGCGCCCCGCTCGATGGCGGCGGGCGCGAAGTCGTGCCCGTCGCGCGTGAACCCCGGGACGCAGAAGAACAGCGTGCCGGGCGCCACGACCCGGTCGTCGTACGCCAGCGCGGTGATGTCGACGGACCCGGCGGGGGTCCCGGCCGCACCGGGGATGAGGTCCTGCAGGCGCATCGCAGAATCTTCCCAGGCGGGGCCGCCGTCAGGACGGCTGGCCTGGCCCCGGCCTCACTTCGGGGCGATGCCGAGGTACGGGAGCGCGAAGCGGGCGATGTCCTCAAAGGCCGGTGCCGCGACCTCGCCGCCATAGATGTTCCCGCCCCCGGGCTCGTCGACCATCACCGTGATGAGCAGTTCCGGGTTGTCCGCCGGCGCGAACCCGGCGAACGACGCGATGTAGCGGCTCTTGGAGTAGGTCCCGGTCTCGGCGTCGACCTTGTTCGCCGTGCCCGTCTTGCCGGCCAGCGTGTAGCCCTCGATCTCGACCTCGCTCGCGGTGCCTCCGGCGGCGACCACGCCCTTGAGCATGTCGCGGACCTCCTTGGAGGTCTGCTCGCTGATGACGCGCTTGCCCGGCGTGGGGCGCACGGCCTTGCCGTTGGCCTTGTCGATCAGGCGCGGGGTCCGCAGCACGCCGCCGTTGGCGATCGCGCTGTAGGCGGACGCCAGCTGGATGGGCGTCACCGATTCGCCCTGGCCGATCGGCAGGTTGCCCATCGACGAGCCGCTGTACTTGTCCAGGGGCAGCACGATGCCGCCCTCCTCGCCGGGCAGGTCGATCCCCGTGGGGCGGCCGAAGCCGAAGCGCCGAACCCACTGGTCGAACTTCTTGGCCCCCAGCCGCTGGCCGATCATGATCGTGCCGACGTTCGAGGACTGCGCGAGGATGCCGCTGGTCGTCAACGAGACGTACCCGCGCGGGTGCGACTCGCCGATCGTCCGGTCGGCGACCTGGATCTGCGGCGGCAGGTTGAACATCGTGTCCTCGGTGACCTCGCGCTCCTCCAGCGCGGCGGCGACCGTGAACGGCTTGAACGTCGAGCCCGGCTCGTAGACGAAGCCGGTCGCGCGATTCTGGCGGGCCGTCGGCGGGGCGCCGCCGACGTCGTTGGCGTTGACCTTCGGCCAGTTGCCCAGCGCGAGGACGTCCCCGGAGTGCGGGTCCATGACGACCGCGGTCGCGCCCTTCGGCCGGTACTTCTGACCGATCTCACCGAGGATCTCTTCGACACGGTTCTGGATCCCGGCGTCGAGCGTCAGCTGCAGGTCGGACCCGGCGAGTGCCCGGCGGGGGTCACGGATGGTGATCGCCTCGCCGGTGGCGTCGCGCACGACGCTGCGCTGCCCGTCGCGGCCGCGCAGCTTGTCCTCGTAGCGGTACTCCAGGCCCGACAGGCCTTCCCCGTCGGCACCGACGGTCCCCAGGACCTGCGAGGCCAGCCAGTCCCGCGGGTACTCGCGGCGGCTCGTCGGGGTCGCGTCGATGCCCTCGATCTCCAGGCGCTCGACCTTCTGCGCCCGGGCCGCGGGGACCTTGCGCGCGAGGTACACGAAGCCCTTGCCGCGCTCGGTGAGCTTGCGGAGGATCTCGCCCTGCGGCCGTTCGATCAGCGGAGCCAGCTTCTCAGCCACCCCATTTGGATCCTTGACGAGGTACGGCGTCGCGCTGACGTCGGAGGCGGGCTGGCTGACGGCGAGCTCGACGCCCCGGCGGTCGGTGATGGTCCCGCGGTGGGCGGGCACGTCGACCTGCGCGCGCTGCTGGGTGACCGCGGCCGCCTTGAGCTCGTCCGCCTGGACGACGCCGAGCCACGCCGCGCGCCCGGCGGCGAACGCAAACAGCACGCAGAAGATGAGGAAGAGCAGCCCGATGCGGCGCTGGGACAGCGTCCCGTCCATCAGGGCTGCCCGGGCGTCGCGCCGCCCGTTGCGGGTGCCGGTGTTGCGGTCGCGGGTGCTGCGGCGGCCGCCGGCGGTGTCGCCACGGGGTCGGGTGGCGGGGTGGCCGCGGGCGCGGTCACGGGTTCGACGGGCTCGCTCTGTGGCGCCACGGACGTGGCGGGTGCGGCCGTCGCCGCGGGATCAGTGGTGGCGGCCGGGGCCACGGACGTCGCGGCGGGTGCGCCCGCGACGACGGGCGCCGCGCCAGCGGCAGCGGCTGCGGTGGGGTCAGGCGCAGTCATCGTCTTCGCCGCACGCGTGGCGTCGACGACGACGTCACGGCTGTCGAGGTAGCGCACCGACCCGGGCTGCGGCATGACCATCCCGAACATCCCGGCCGCTTCCTCGATCCGGTCGGCCGCCCCGAGCTGGGAGACCTCCTGGCGCAGCTGGGCGTTCTGGCGCTCGAGCGTCCCCGACGACTCGACGGCCCGCGAGATGCCCGCGTTGAGCTTGAGCATGTGGACCTGCATGAAGACGATGCCGAGCAGCAGCACGGCGAGCAGCGCGACCCAGCCGTTGCCGCGCACCAGGCGTTCCCACGTCCGCGCCGGCGAGAACCCGCGGGCGACGTGGACGAGCTGCGGGCGCGGCATCGACGGCCGCGACACGCTGATCCCGCGCGGGGCAACCGCGGCGGCGGCAGCGGCCCGGGCACCGCGCATGCCACCGGCGCCCTGAGAGGGACCCGAGACGCGGCGCGCGGGAGCGCGCCGCGGTGCGGCCGTGCGGCGACGCGGCGTCGAGGCGGGCTTCCGTGCGGCTGCCGAGCGCGTGCTCACATGCCCTCCCTGAGCTTGCGCGCGCCGCGCAGACGGGCCGAGCGGGCGCGGGGGTTGTCGGCGATCTCGCCGGCGGACGGCTGAATCGACTTCCGTGAGAACAGCGCGGCGGCAGGCTCGCGGTCGCAGACGCAGACCGGAAGCTCCGGGGGGCAGATGCAGCCCTGCGCGCGGTCCACGAGAAAGCGCTTCACGCGCCGGTCTTCCAGGCTATGGAACGAAATCCCTGCAAATCGCCCATTGACCCGCAGGAGTTCCCACGCGCGCGGGAGCGCCTCGTCGATCTGCTCGAGCTCGCCGTTGACCGCGATGCGGATCGCCTGGAACGAGCGCTTGGCCGGGTGGCCGCCCGCGAACCGCGCGGGTGCGGGGACCGACGCGCTGATGACGTCCACGAGCTCCGTGGTCGTCTCGATGGGCTGCTCCTCGCGGGCCCGCACGATGCCGGCGGCGATGCGCCCGGCGTGGCGCTCCTCCCCCAGCTGGCGCAGCATCTGCGCGATCCGGCGCTGCTCCCACGTGTTGACGATCTCGCGCGCGTCGAGCTCCTGCGTGGGGTCCATCCGCATGTCCAGCGGCGCGTCGTAGGCGTAGGCGAACCCGCGCTCGCGCGTGTCGACCTGCATGGAGCTGATGCCGAGGTCCATGAGGACGCCGTCGGCCTGCACACCCTCGTCGACGAGCAGCTGTAGTCCCTCGGCGAACGACGCGCGCACGAAGCGGGTGTGGCACGCGGCCTCGGCGGCGAACTCGTCGAAGTGCCGCTCGGCGTCGGGGTCGCGGTCGATCGCGATGAGGGTGCCGTCGGCGCCGATCCGGTCGGCGAGCAGGCGGCTGTGGCCACCCGCGCCGAAGGTGCAGTCGACCACGGTGTCCCCCGGCTGCGGGTCGAGCAGACCGATCGCCTCGGCGGCGAGGACGGGGATGTGCAAGGTCATGTCAAGAAGCAGCATGGCCGAGGGACTGGGTGATCTGCTCCGGGGACAGGTCGGCGTCGTACTCCGCCCACGCCTCGCGGTCCCACAGCTCGAGGCAGGACTCGGCGCCGACGACGACCGCCTCCTTTGTCAGACCCGCGTGTGCGAGGAGCTTGGGAGGAACCATGACCCGACCCGCCGAATCCAGTTCGGCGTCGAAGGCGTTGGCGGAGAAGAAGCGGGTCATCTGGCGGCGCTGGGGCGAAAGCTCGGGGAACTGGGCGACGGACCGCTCGACGTAGGCGTCGTAGTCCGCGGCGGGCCAGATGGCGGCACAGGGCTCGATCCCTGCGGCGACCACGATCCCGCCGCTGAGCGCGGCGCGGAACTTGGAGGGAACCGTGAGGCGGTTCTTCGCATCGAGGGAGTGGTCGAAGGTGCCGCGGAAGGCCATTTACGAGGGGATCCGGCCGGAAAGGAGTTGAGCCGAGGTGGAGGGGTGGGAGGAACCCCTCCACCTCGGCTCGCATTCGCGAAGGTATCCCACGATCTCCCACATCGCAACCCAGTTCGGCACTTTTCTCCCACATCACAACACCTGTGGACGAATGATCGATGCCGATTGCCCGTGTTTGCAGGGAATCTCGAGATCACGCCGGTGGAGCACCTGGCCCGGCGGAATGCACGGTCTCGTGCAGCCAGTGCTGACGACGCTCGTGCTCGCGGCCCGGAAATGCCCGGGTGGGGCGCGGTGGTGGGGCGTGGTGGGAGGCGCGAAACGCCTGTGCCGCCGGTACCCTGGAGCCCCCAGACCGCAGCGATCAGGAGACGCACCAAACTCATGACTCTTACGACCAGGACGGGCCGCGCCCGGCGCGCCCTGCTCGGCGCGGCCGTCGCGCTGACCCTGCCGCTCGCCGCGTGCGGCGGCTCGGACTCCACCAGTGGCGATGGCCCGGACCCCGCGTCCGCCGTGCCCGCGAAGGCCCCGGTGTACGTCGAGGTCACCGTGCGCCCCGAAGGCGACCTCAAGGACAACACGCTGGCGGTCGCCGGCAAGCTGCTGAACAGCGAGGACCCCGAAGCGGAGCTCAAGAAGTTCCTCGAGGAGGCCGGCACCGAGACCGAAACCGGCAACTTCAACTACGACGAGGACTTCAAGCCCTGGCTTGGCCAGCAGGTCGGGGTGTTCTTCACCGAGATCAGTGAGGACGACGCGGCGGGCGCGCTCCTCCTCCAGGCCACCGACGCCGACAAGGCCAAGGAGGCACTGGCCAAGGAGGCTCGCGAGCCGGACGCCGGTAAGCCCGCGCCGAAGGTCAGCGAGAAGGAACAGAATGGCGTGACGTACACGCTGTCCGACGACACGGCCTACGCCGTCGTCGATGACCTCGCGATCGTCGGCAGCGAGTCCGGCGTCCAGGCGGCGATCACCACGCTGAAGGGCGATGGCGACGCGCTGGCAGAGGCCGACGCGTTCAAGAAGGCAACCGGCGCCCTGGGTGACCAGGACACGTCGATCGGGTTCTTCTACGTCGACGTCAAGGGCGCCATCCAGCAGGCCGTCGCGTCGGGCGAAGTCGAGAGCGACGAGGCGACCGCGTTCCAGCAGATCTCCAGCGCCACGGGCTTCGAGTCCGTCGCCGCCGGTCTCTCCGTCGAGGAGAACGCCCTGCGCGTGGACATCGCGACGCCGGTCACCAAGGAGCAGCCCGACCTCGGCAATCCGTCCGAGGCCGTCGCCGCACTCCCCGGTGACAGCTGGCTCGCCCTGGGCATCGGCGACATCCAGAAGGTCGTCGAGTACCAGCTCACCCAGGTGTCGAACCTCACGGCGCTGGCCGGTCAGGGCGACATCAACACGCTCATCGAGCAGCTCAACCGCCAGCTGAAGATCAACATCCGCGAGGACCTGCTGGCCTGGATGGGCGAAGGCGCGGTCTTCGTGCGCGGGACGAACATCGCCGACATCGGCGGCGCGCTCGTCGTGCAGTCCAAGGATCCGGCGGCGACGAAGGCGTCGATGACCACGATCCGGCGGCTCGTGACCCTGTTCGGCGGGAAGGACGTCCAGGTCTCCGACCTGACCGCGTCCGGCGTGGAGGCGGGCTTCGTGGTCCGCACCGAGCAGTTCCCGCTGCCGGTGAACGTCGCGCTGGCCGGCGACAAGTTCATCGTCGCGGTGACCGATCCGGCGCTGCAGGCGGCGATCAAGTCCGCCGGGACCCTGGGCGACAACGCGGACTTCAAGGCCGCGGCCGACGCCCTGGGCGACGGCATCAAGCCGAGCGTCTACCTCGGGTTCCGCCCGGTGCTCGACCTGGTCGAGGGCTTCGGCCTCGGTGAGGACGAGGACTACAAGATGGCCAAGCCCACGCTCGACCAGCTGCGCGCGCTCGCCGCGGGCGCCAACAGCGACGACGACGTGAGCCGCCAGCGGATCGTCCTGACGCTGACCGACTGATCCACGGTTCCGGCGGGCGCCCTTCGCGGGCGCCCGCCGGGACGGGTCAGGTCAGACCGCGCACGAGCGACGCCGCCACGAGGAGCATCACGGCGGGCACGAGCACGAGCGCAACGATGAGCTGGATCTGTGGCGCCGCCCGCGCCCCGGCCTCCTGCGCCAGTCGCGCCCGGTCGGCACGCGCCTGCGCGGCCAGCGACGTCAGCGCCTCATCCAGCGGCGCGCCGTGCCGGTCGGCTCGCCCCAGCGCCGCGACGAGCGCCGCCACGGGTTCCAGCGGACATCGGGCCGCGAGGCTGGCGAACGCCCGCTCGCGCGGCACGCCCAGCTCGACCTGCTCGGCGGCCCGCCCGAGCTCGGCCCCCAGCAGGCCGCCGCGGTACAGCGCGACGTCGTGCAGCGCCCGGTCCGGGGCGCGCCCCGCGCCGACGGCGACGCGCAGGAGGTCGAGAACGTCGGCGACCTCGCGCTCAAGCACCCTGCGCCGCTCCGCCGCGCGCCGAACGAGCAGCGCGTCGGGCAGCCAGAAGCCGGCCACCGGCATGGCGAGGAGCGCGGCGATCCCCAGCCGGCCCGGGAGCGCCTGCCCCCAGACCACAGCCAGCCCGAGGCACACGAGGCCCGACCCGGCCTTCAGCGCGGCGAGGTCGGCCGGGCTGAGCCCCAGCGGCCGCCCGGCAGCGTCGAGACGGGCGGCCAGCCCGCCACCGGGCGCGCGCCGCCCGGCCGCCACGCGGCGTCCGAGCCCCGCGACCAGCGCCAGCAGCGGGCCTCTGCGCGAGGTTCGCTCCGCGCGCGAGGGGCGCCGCGCCCGCGCCGCACGGAACAGGTGCAGCGTGTCGGCGAGCGCCACGGCGCCCGCGGCCGCCGCGATCCCGGTGAGCACGACCGCGCCGCTCATGCCGGCAGCACGGCGACGCGGCGGACGAGAACGATCGCGAGCACCTCGAGCGCGAGGGCACCACCGACCAGCAGCGCCGGGATCGGCTCGCCGACGAGCTCGACGAGGTACCCCGGACTGGCGAGCTCGGCGCAGCCGAGGGCGAGCAGCGGGAGCGCGGCGACGAGCCACGCCGTGAAGCGCGCCTGCGCGGTCGCTGCCCGCGCGTCCGCCCGGGCCCGCGCGCTGGCCTCCAGTGCGCCCGCGGTCGATCGCAGCAGCGCCGACAGGTCGCCCCCGGCGTCGCGCTGCAGCAGGATCGCGGCGACGATCGTGTCGAACGCCGGATCGGCCGCGCGACGCGCGAGCGTCTGCAGGACGACCTCCGTGCGCTCGCCCACCGCCAGCGCCGCAGCGGCGGTCCGCAGCTCGGTTCCGGCCGGACCGGGAATACGCGCGGCGTGCGCGGCTTCCCCGATCGCGCCGCGAATCGAGTGCCCGGCCCCGAGCGCGTCAGCGAGTGCGCGCGCGACCGCGGCGGCGCCGTCGGCCAGCCGCGCGCGCCAGCGGTTCTTGCGGGCTCGGGCGGCCGCCGCCGTGAGCCACGGGCCGAGGATCGCCGCCAGGAGCCCGGCCAGCGGGCCGGCGACGAGCCAGCCCGCGGCGAACAGCGAGGCCGCGCCCAGGACCGCGAGGCGCAGCCGTTCGGGCGGCGTGGGCGTGCGACCGGTCCTCCCCGCGAGGACCAGCGGCCGCACGAGTCGCCGCCCCCGGGCGCCGAGCGCGTCGGGGTCGATCGCGTGCAGCGCCTCCCAGGCGGCCCCGACGCCGCAGGCCGCCGCGGCTCCCGCGAGCACCACCGCCGTGCTCATCACGCCGCCTCCAGCCGCGCGGCCAGCGCCGCACGTTGCGGCGCCCGCCAGACCGGGCGTCCCTCGCGCAGGCGGTAGAGCTCGCGAATCGCAGGGCCGGCACCGACGCGCACGACCTCGCCCACGGCGACCACCCGGCGCGAGCCGTCGGACTGGCGCGCCTGGTGGACCACGAGATCCACAGCACCGGCGACCTGCTCGCGGATCGCCGCGTGCGGGAGTCCCAGGTCGGCCATGAGGGCCAGCGTCTCGACGCGCCGCAGCGCCTCCTCCGCCGATCCGGCGTGGACGGTCCCGAGCGAGCCGTCGTGGCCGCTGGACATCGCGCTGAGCATGTCCAGCGCCTCGGCGCCGCGGACCTCCCCAACGATGATCCGGTCCGGGCGCATGCGCAGCGCGTTGCGCACGAGCGTCCGCACCGTGACCTCGCCGCGGCCCTCCAGGCTCGCCGGACGAGCCTCGAGCCGGACGACGTGCGGCTGCTGCAGGCGCAGCTCCGCGGCGTCCTCAATCGTCACGATCCGCTCTCCGGCCGGGATGAAAGCCGACAGCGCGTTGAGCGTCGTCGTCTTGCCCGAGCCCGTGCCGCCGCTGACCAGCACGTTGAGCCGCGCCGTGATCGCGGCCCGGAGCAGGTCGTGCAGCGGCGGTGACCACGTGCCCGCGGCCACCAGCTCGTCGGGCGCGAACCCGCGACGGCGAAAGCGCCGGATGGTCAGCACCGGCCCGTCCAGCGCCAGCGGCGGGATCACGACGTTCACGCGCGAGCCGTCGGGCAGGCGGGCGTCGCACATCGGCGACGCCTCGTCGACCCGTCGCCCCAGCGGCGCGAGGATGCGCTCGATCGCGTGGCGCAGGTCGGCCTCCGAGGAGAACCGCACGCCCCCGTCCTCGATCCGGCCCCCACGCTCGACGAAGACCGCCCCCGCGCCGTTGACCATGATCTCGTCGACCTGGGGATCGGCGAGCAAGGGCTCGAGCGCTCCGAGCCCGAAGACCCGCTGCGCGACCCGGCGCGCGAGCTCCGCGCGAGATGCCGGATCGAGCATGCTCGCCTCGCGGTCGACGAGCAGGCCGATCCGGTCGCTGAGGTCGCCGGCGCCGCCGCCGGCCTCGTCGATCAGGCGCTCACGGAGACTGTCCGCGAGGGCATCGAAGGCTTCGTCGTCCATGCCCCTTCTAGGGCATGGACGCTAGAAACTCGCCCCCCGGCCTACGGCGGGCAGGAAGCCTTGGGCCATGGCAGCTTCTCAGCGCGATCCCAGACCCAGACGGTGGTGGCGCGACCAAGGTACGGGATCGAGATCGTGCACCCCTCGATCTCGTACGGATCGCTGAAGGGCGGCCACTTGTCCTTGGCCGGCCTGTACTTTGAGCAGGTCCGGGACGTCGCCTCGGGCAGGCACGGGTTGAAGGGATTGACGGCGTACGGCGGCACCCCGCTGTTGCCAGCGTCGGCCCACCCGTTCCAGTCGCCCAATCCGGCGTGGGTAAAGCCACCCCACTGCGTCGACGCGTCGCGCCATGTTCCGTAGTGATCGCCGTGCTCGGTCCAGTTGGGCCAGTCGTCAGCATCCTGGTCGTCGAGGCCGTCCAGGCACCCGTCGCCGTCACCGTCGTTGTCAACCGGGTCAAGGTCGGCAAACTTCCGCAGCGTGTACTCGACCTCGGTGGCGTACACGTCCTTCCACCACTTCTGGGTCAGGTAGCCGTTGAACTCCGCCCAGTTGCTGAGTCCGTCGTGGTCAGCGTCCTTCTCATCGTCCTCGACGGGGACGGTCGCGTCGACGTAGCCATTCCCGAGGTAGCCCAGGTTCGGCGGGACGACCGTCACGGCGCAGGCACCGGCGTTCGCCTGCAGCGTCGCGAGGTCCGCGCGCTGGTCAGGACCGGGACCGCTGGAGGCCTGCGTGCCGTCGCTGTAGAGCAGCTGGTCGCGGTTCTCCATCGTCTGGTACGGCCGGCCGAAGGAGTTCCAGAGCTTGAACTCCTGCGTCGCGGTGAGACCGTCACCGTCGTAGTCGGACAGGCTGTCGGGGTCGAGCGGGTTCGGCCACGGCCGCTTGCCGGGATACGGCAGAGCGCGCTGGTTGAGGTCCTGGGCCGAGAAGAACTCCCACCCGTCGCCCAGGCCGTCCCCGTCGGTGTCCGCGGCGCACGGGTTCAGCGGGTTGACGAGGCGCAACTCCTCGCTGTTGGTCAGGAAGTCAGCGTCGAGGTCGCCGTTCGGGTCGCCGCCCGTGCGGACCCTGGCGCACTGATCGACGTCGACGCCGGGCTGGGCGACGGGGCCGACCGACAGCATGTTGGCGATGTACTTCTTGCCGAAGCGCTTGGCGCCGATGCGCAGGCGGAACTTCGTGAAGAGCGGGTAGCCGTCCTTGGTCGCGAGCTGGGTCTCGAGCGTCGCGGGCACCGCGACCTTCAGCATCGTCTTGGTCGAGATCGACGCCTTGACGAAGATGGCCTTCTTGCCGTCGCGGCGGAACACGACGGTCGTCTTGTTCTTGCCGACGAGGAAGTTCTTGCCGCGGATCGTGAGCGTCTCGCCCACGCGAGCGCGAGCCGGCGTGACCTTGGTCACCGTCGGGAAGACGGACGTGGTCTTCTTCTTGGCCTTCTTCTTCGTCGTCGTGGTCTTCTTCGTGGCGGCCTCGGCCGACGACGCGACGAGTGCGCAGGCGCCGACGAGCACCAGGAACGCGACGAGGACGTGCACGAGACGGAAAGGGACGGACGGGGCGCGGGAAGCCATCACGCTGGGTGATCGACGGCTCCCGCGTGCCCTTGAAGGCCTGGACGCCCTCTGGCCGGGTGACCGATGCGCCCGGCAGGCCCCCTGACCGCCTCATCCACCCCTCAGATCCGCACCTATTTCCGGCATATCATGAGCCCGGCGGCGATCTCCGGCCGCCCGGGGCAGCAAACGCACCTCACGGGCGAAGCTCTGCGCCGCGGCGAGGTAGACGGCCTGCCGCAGGGACACCCGCAGCGACGCCTCCACGCGCGCGATCGCCTCGGTCCCCTCAGGCCCCGCGCCGCCGGCCGGATTCGCGGCGAGGACCTCGACGTCCTGGAGCGCGAGCGTCGTCCCGCCGGATGCTCCAGCCCGATCATCCCGGGTGACGAGGACATCGACCCGCGTGCCGGGCTGGACGAGCTCCGCCGACCCGGACGCGACGACCTCCGCGACGCGCTCGCCACGACGCACCGGTGCGCCGATCGCCGGCGTGCGGCCGTCGTCGAGCATCGCCGTGAGGATCTCCGTGTCCGGCGGGATGGCGGTCGCGGCGCGCAGACCCGCGACATCGCCTGGCGAGGCGAGCGCCCCCTGGGGCGCGTACCGCGCCGGCACCATCCGCCGCGCGAGGTTCTCGGGCCGCAGCGGATCTCCCGCGGCGATCGCGCCGCGGCTGACGAGGACCGGCACGGGCTCACCGATGCGCTCGGCCAGCGCGCGCTCGCGGCCCGCCATGTCGGTCGCCGCGAGGCCGCCGAGGACGAGCGCGAGCCCGCCGAGGAGGAGCGCCCGACGGCGCCGCGCGCGCTCGGGACGCGGCGCGCTCACGCCGGCAGCTCGCAGGCCGGGAGCTCCAGGGCGATCCGCGCGCCGCGATCCGCCGGCGCGGTCGCCAGCCGCCCGCCGTGGCTGCGCGCGATCTGGTCGGCGATCGCGAGGCCGCGTCCGCGCCGCCCTCGCCCGGCACGCCGGCGGCGTGTCAGCTCGCCGACCGGCGCCGGCAGCCCGGGCCCGTGGTCGGCAACCTCGACGTGGACCGCGCCGCCACGGCGGTGCACGGCGAGATCCACCGGGCCCCCGCCGTGCTCCAGCGCGTTCGCGACCAGGTTCGACAGGGCCTGGGCCAGCCGGACACGGTCGCCGCGGACCCGCACCCCCGCGGGCGTCGGGCCGACCCGCAGGTCGCTGCCGAACGCCCGAGCGACGACGTGCCAGCTGGCGAGCAACTCCTCCACGAGCTCGCCCACCTCGACGGGCTCGTCGCGCAGCACCACGGTCCGCCCGATGCGCGCGGCCGCGAGGTCGTCGAGCGCCATCCCCGCCCGGCGCAGCTCGCCGTCCAGCGCTTCGAGGCGCGGTTGCGGAGCCTCGCCGCGCCGTTCCATCGACGCGAGCAGCAGCCGTGCGGCCGCCAGCGGGTTGCGCAGCTCGTGACACGCCCGCGCGACGAGCTCACGCCGCTGGCGCAGGCGAAGCGTCTGCAGGCCCGCCGCGCCGACCGCGGCGAGCGCCGCGCACCAGCCCAGCAGTCCCAGCGCGCTCATCGGATCACCGGCCCGTCGACGAGGCGGTAGCCGACACCCCACACGTTGACGACGAACCGGTCGCCGTGCACGCCGAGCTTCTGGCGCAGCCGGCACGCGTGGGAGTCCAGCGTGCGGGTCTGCCCGGACACGCGGTACCCCCAGATCGTGCGCAGCAGCTCGTCCTTCGTATGCACGCGGGTCGGCTCGGCCGCCAGCGCGCGCAGGAGCGCGAACTCCTTCTGGGAGAGCGGCACGAGGTCACCGCGGATGCGGGTCTCGCGTCCGGCGGGGTCGACCTCCAGCTCGCCGATCCGCATCCGCCCTCCGCGGGACACCGCGGCACGGCGGCGCAGCAGTGCGCCGACCCGTCCCCGGAGCTCCGGATAGCTGAACGGCTTGGCCACGAAGTCATCCGCTCCGCGCTCGAACCCGCGGACGCGATCGATCTCGGTGGCCCTGCCGGAGAGCAGCACCACGGGCGTCGCCGGGTCCACCCGGCTCGCGAGCCCGTCGGCCTCGCGGACGCGCCGCAGCACGTCGTAGCCGCTGCCGTCTGGCAGCCCGACGTCGACCAGCGCGAGGTCGGGATACTTGCTCTCCAAGAGCCGCGCGCCGTCGCGGGCGGTCTCGGCGGGGACGACCTCGTAGCCGTCGGCCGTGAGGTTGTCGGCGAGGAACGTGCGGGTGGCCGCGTCGTCCTCGATGAGGAGAATGGTGTGGGCTTCGTCGGTCATGCCCTCTCTAGGGCACAGCCGCGGAGATTCGCCCCCCTGGTGCAACATCGCGTGCAGCACACCAGGCTGAGCAGGAACCCCGCATAGGATGCCGACGCTCATGGACCGGCGCGGCAATTACGACTCCGGCGACGACTTCGTGCTCGAGTACGGAGAGTTGCGATTCACCTTCAACGACCGAGACTTCTCCGAGCGCTGCGAGCAGGCCGCGCTGAAGCTCGGGTTCGTCGGCGGCACGCTCGACGACCCTGAGCTCGAGGACCTCGTGAACCTTGCCGTCAACGGCGAGATCCAGGACCCGGCCTCGGCACTGGGCGAGCACGTCAACGACTGCTGGCCCGAGCTGTGCGGCCCAGCCGAGCGGTCGCTCGTGCACTGGCTGCGGCGGCTGGTCTTCCGGTCCGCGTGGCTGGACCAGCGCGTCAAGGAGGGTGAGCTCGACGTGGTCTTCGACCCCGCCGAGCTGCGCTTCTCCTACGTGCAGCCCGACCGTGGCGGCGCGCCCATCGAGCTGGCGCCCGAGCCCTCGTGGTGCCGGGTCGCCTACTCGCGCGCCGCCTCGTAGCCCCGCGACCTACGCGACGCCCAGCGCGCTGGCGCGCGCCTGCGTGATCGCCTCGGCACCGGCGTCACCGACGAGCAGCTCCGGGCGGATGGTGCCGCTGGCGGCGAGGTCGAGCGCCGGGAAGCGGCCCGTGCTCGTCAGCAGCACGTCGAGGGCGATGACCGTGGTCTCGCCACCGAACGGCTCGGCGGCCGTCGCGATGACGGTCAGCGACCCGCTCTCGCTCAGGTTGCGCGCCGAGGCGAGCGCCTTGCGCGCCGCCGACGGCGCGAGCGCGTCGAGACCGTCGATGAGCACGACTGCGTTGCCGCCGCGCGCCGCGAGGCGGCGGGCGGTCTGCAGGACCCGGTCGGTCGCCTGGGCGAGCGTGTCCGCGGACGCGCCGAGCGTCAGCGCGGCGGCCGGCTCGATCTCCGCGGCCTGCCACTCGGCCAGCTCCTCCGGCCGGACGCCGGCGAGGACGACGGACAACTCGATCTCGTCGTGGCCCTTCAGGGCGACGGCGAGACGACGCAGCGCCTCGCTCTTGCCCGCGCGGGCCATGCCCGTGATCGTGGCCCGCGAGCCGTAGCCGAGCGGCGTGAGCCATTCGATGGCCTTGAGCGTCGGGTCCTCGGTGCCGAGGGCGAAGCGCTCGGACGGGAACGCGGCGGGCAGATCGTCGAAGCGGGTGCCCTCGGCGACCTCGTCGGCCGGGCGGCCGTTGATCGTGTCGACGCGGACGAGCGACGGATGGCGCTCGGAGCGGCGCGGCGCGCGGACGGGGCCCGCGACGGTGTCACCGTCGACGAGCTCGCATCGGCGCACCTGCGCGGCCGAGATGTAGACGTCGTCCTCGCCGGTCTCCCCCGCCTTCAGGCGGACGAAGCCCGACCCGTTGCCGAGCAGCTCGACGGTGCCCTCCGCGACGCGGTCCTCCTGCGGGGCGGCCTCGGGCTCGCGGTCCTCGTCGCGGTTGCGCGTGCGGCCGCGGCGCGGGCGCTCGCGCGGGGCCTCATCCTCGTCCTCGGCGTCGGCCTCGGGGGCGTCGCCGTTGGCCTCGCCGCGCGCACGGCCACGGCCGCGGCCGCCGCGGCGCGAACGGCGCTGACGCGGCGCGTCCTCGTCGGTGCTGCCGTCCTCGACGGGCTCGTCGACGGGGGCGCTCGCGGCGTCCGGGTCCTGGACGCCGAGGATCGCGTCGACGAGATCGGCCTTGCGGAGGCGGCGGAAGCCCTCGAGTCCGATCTCCGAGGCGATCTCGTGCAGATCGGCGAGGGGGCTGGACTCCAGCGCGGGGCGGGACAAGACGGTCATGGGTTCCTCCTGGGTACGAGTGGGGCGGTCGGCGTCCGGTTCCGCGTTGGTCAGCGGCCGGCGACCCGTGTGGCCCTGCAATCTAGTGGACCTGCCGGTTGGTTCGTCGCAGGTCCGCCGGGTCCTCCGTGGACCGGGTCAGCCCGTGGGCTCGCGGCGCAGCTCCTCGGCGAGCGTCGTGGCCGCCCCGAGCGCGGCCTCGCCGCGGAGCACCGCGCGCACCGCGAGGAAGTCCGCGGCCGCCGCCACGTCGTGGACGCGGAAGACGTGTCCGCCGGCGTCCGCACCGTGGGCGAGCGCCGCGAGGGTCCCCGCGCCGCGCTCGCGCGGCGGCCGGCCGGTGATGGCCCCGACGAAGTCCTTGCGGGAGATCGCGAGGAGGATCGGGCGCTCCAGCGCGTGCAGCGTATCGAGTCGCCGCAGGCTCTCGACCGTCTGCGCCGGCGTCTTGGCGAAGTCCGGGCCGGGGTCGAGCATGATCTGCTCGGCCTCGACGCCCCGCTCTGCGGCGAGCCGCATGCGGTCGCGCAGGAACGACTGCACGTCGGCGACGACGTCGTCGTAGAACGACGGGTCCAGCAGCTTCTGCTTCGGCGGCACGCGGGTGTGCATGAGCACGAGTCCCGCGCCCGTCTCGGCGCAGACGTCCGCGAGCTCGGGGTCGCGCAGCCCGCTGACGTCGTTGACGATGGCCGCGCCGGCCGCGACGGCGGCGCGCGCCACCGCGGGCTTGTAGGTGTCGACGGACACGACCGCGCCCAGCTCACCGGTCACCCGTTCGATCAGCGGAACGACCCGCTCGATCTCCTCCTGCGCGTCGACCGCCGGACGGTTCGTCACGCCGGACTCCCCGCCGATGTCGATGATGTCGGCGCCGGCGCCGAGCAGCTCGGACGCCAGCCGGACACGGGCGTCCAGCGTGCGGGTCGAGCCGTCATCGCTGAACGAGTCGGGCGTCGCGTTGACGATCCCCATGAGCCAGGGACGATCGAAGGTCAGGACCTGGTCGCATGCGCGCAGCCGCCGGACCGGCCCCGGCGGGCTCAGCACGGACGCAGCGGGCTCGGCCGGCAGGGTCGCGTCGGCGTCGTCGGCGTCGACGGCGCGGGAGTGGTCTCGACCGGCGGCTCGGGCTGCGGCGTCGGCGGAGGGTCGGGCTGCGGCTGAGGGTCGGGCTGCGGTGCCGGGGG
>JAEMQS010000077.1 GCA_016463765.1 Solirubrobacteraceae bacterium
TCGGCGGGGAGCGGGCCTACACCGGACGGCGCGCACTGAAGCCGGCCCAGCCGCGGGGGAAGCGGTGGCCCGAGCCGTACCCGCGCAGCGCGCGGACCTCCATGAAGCCGAGGTCGGCGAGATCGGCGAGGACGTCCGCGGGGGCCCACGTCCACAGGACGTGCTCCTCGTCGGTGCGGCGCCAGTGCTCGCCGTCACGGCGGAACGTCGTGATGCGGCGCCGCAGCTCTCCGCCGGGCGTCTGGGACGCCTCGAGCGTCAGCACCCAGTCGTCGCCCTCGGCGAACGTGCGGCGGCCGTCCTCGGGCTCCCGCCCGGGCGCGACGACATCGAAGAGGACCAGGCCGCCGGGGCGGACGACGTCCCGCACGCGGCGCAGCAGCCCGCGCGCGGTGGCGCGGCCCGCCCGGTCGTCGAGCTGGTAGCTCAGGATCTCCCCGAGCGCGGTGACCGCGACGCATGCGGGCAGGTCGGCGTCGTAGATCGACGCGCACCGGAAGTCCCCGCCGGGCGCCCGCTCACGGGCGATCGCGAGGAGATCCTCGGAGAGGTCGATGCCCACCACGTCGTAGCCCGCGTCGAGGAGTTCTGCCGCCCAGATGCCGCTGCCGCAGCCGAGATCCAGGACCACGCCGTCGCGGATCCCCGCAGCGTGCAGGCGCCGGATCAGGCCTGGCGCCACGTCACGGGCGAAGTCACCGAAGCCGGTGTCGTGGATGTGCGCGAGATCGGTGCCGTACCCGGGCGGGACCATCACCGACCCACGCTAGTGACGTCTGACGGCCCGGTCGCCGCGGGACCCGCTGATCCCGTGATCCCTTACGGGCCCGTCGGGTCCCGCGGCACCGGTGTGTCCTTGATCGCGGTCCGTGCCCTCCTGCCGAGCCGGGGGCGCCGGTGGCACCGGGAGAACCGGCGGGACCAGCGGGACCGGCGGACGCGGCGGGCAGTTCGACCGACGTCTTACGTCCCGGGGTCATCGCCACTTCTGGGGAGGCATGCGAGCGGCTACGCGCCAATACTCCCCACATCTGGGGATGACACAGTGTCTGGTTCGGACGCGTTCGCGCTACTGCAGGCCCTCGCGCGCTTCACGCACGAGGGTCACGGCCTCCGGGAAGACCGTCGCCATGACCGCGCGGATCTGCTGGGCCTGAGCCTCAGCGTCTCCCTGCAGGTTCACGCGGTTGATCGCCGCCACGGTCATGTCGACCGCGAGCTTGATCGCGTTGTCCGCCCAGGCCAGCTTCTGCTGGCCCTGCATCTGCTCGGCGAGCTCGGCCATGCGGCGCTGGAGCTCGTCCGGATCGCCGAAAAGTCCTCCGAAGCCTTCCATGGGTCAAGCGTAGCGAGCGGGCGACCTCGGCCCTGCGCCTAGGCTGGGCCGATGGCGACGATCGAGGGCGCGGGGGTGGAGCTGGAGGTCCGAGTGACCGGCGAGGGCGCGTCCCTGCTCGTGCTGCATGACATGGCCTCGAACGCCGCAGCCGTCGCGCCGATGTGCCGTGACCTGGCCGCTGGAGGCGTCCGTGTCATCTCGTACGACCGCCGCGGGTACGGGGCCAGCGGCGCCCCCGACGTCTACACGGCCACGACCATCCAGGAGCAGGGCGAGGACGCCGCTGCCGTGCTGCGGGCCCTCGCGGACGGGCCGGCGCTGCTCGTCGGACTGGGCTTCGGCGCCCTCATCGCCCTCGACCTCCTCGTCCGGCACCCGGCGCTGACCCGCGGCGCGGTGCTCGCCGACCCGCCGGTCTTCGCCTTCGTCCCGGAGGCCAACGAGCCGCTCGCCGCCGAGCGCCTGGCGCTGGAGGAGACCCTGCGCGCGGATGGTGCCGCGGGCGCGCTGGAGGCGTGGGGCGGCACAGATCCCGCAGATGCGCGGGCCTTCCTCGCCGACTACGCGGGACGCGCGAGCTGGTCGCCATCACGGCGGGAGCTGCGCGCGATCAGCGTGCCGGTCCGGGTCGTCGTGACCGAGGGCGCCCCGGCCCACGTGGCGATGGCCGCAGACGCGCTGCTGGGCCAGCTGCCCGTCGCCGAGCGGGCGGGCGACGTCGCAGACGCCGCCCGCGCGCTGGCCTGAGGGTCTTGCGCGGCTCGGTACGCTCGGTCCATGGAGCCCGTGGTGCGCGACAACCCCGACGAGCAGCGCTACGAGATCCACGTCGGAGAGCAGCTCGGCGGTTTCGCGCAGTACCGCTCGCGGCCGGGTCTCCTGGCCTTCGTGCACACCGAGATCGACCCGTCCTTCGAGGGTCAGGGCCTGGGCAAGCAGCTCGTCGGCTTCGCCCTCGACGACGCGCGGGCGCGCGAGCTCGCCGTGCTGCCCTTCTGCCCGTTCGTCAACGGGTACATCCAGCGGCACCCCGAGTACCTCGAGCTGGTGCCGGCAGCCAACCGGGAGGCGTTCGGACTATGAGCCGCAAGACCTACACCGGAGCCGACGTCGACGTGAGCTTCGACGCCGAGCTCTGCCAGCACGCCGCCGAGTGCATCCGCGGGCTGCCCACCGTCTTCGACACGAAGGCGCGGCCGTGGATCCAGCCCGACGGCGCGCCCGCCGCGGACGTCGTCGAGGTCGTCGGCCGCTGCCCGAGCGGCGCGCTGCAGATCGAACGCCGCGCGTAGCGCCGGGTCAGCCGCCGCGGTCGTGGAAGTAGAACTCGGGGAGCGCGGTGCGCGCGACCTGGGCGGTGAGCTGATGGGCCAGCTCCGAGTCACCGGTGCGCGCCGCGAGGTCGTCGAGCGTGACGATCCCGATGAGCATCCCCTGGGCGAGGACCGGCACCCGCCTGATGCCGTGCTCGACCATGAGCTTCGCCGCGGCGGTCACGTCGTCGGCCGGCGCCACGACGATCACGGGCGCCGAGGCGTGCTCGCTGACCGGTTCGGCAGGGTCGCGGCCGTCGGCCAGGACGCCGACGGTCAGGTCGCGGTCGGTCACGAGCCCGGCGACCGTCTCGCCGTCGTCGCCGACGAGGACCACGGAGCCGACGCCGCGCTCGCGCATCAGCTCGGCCACCTCGCGCACGGGCGCGTCCGCGGGCGCGGTGACGACCGAACGGGTCATGACCTCCCGGATCTCCATCGCCCGGACCATACGCCTTCCCCGCCATCCTGGCCGCAGGACGCGGATCGCCTCGCATAGACTCCGCGGCACATGGCCGCCCCGCCCGGACCGACGATGCTCGCCTTCAGGCACCGCTTCGAACTGCTGCTCCGCCTGGCCTCGCCGGGTCTCGACCTGCTGCTCTCGGCGGGGGACCGCGTCTCGCGGCTCGGCGGGTCCGAGCCGCCCGTCTATCTCCCGCCCGCGCCCGGTGGCGCGCTGCCGCCGCGCGGCGGCACCAGCGCGGGCCGCACCGCCCAGGACAACCGCTGATGGCCCAGATGACCCCCGAGCAGATCGCCGCCGAAGCGGCGGAGCGGCCCCGCGCCGCCTACGTCGCGTTCGCCGCGGGCATCCTGTCGCTCCTGGGCGGCATCGGCTCGCTGCTCTTCAGCCAGTCGCTGCCGACCGACCCCGAGCGCGTCGTCGACGTCCTCGAGTCGCTCCAGGCGCGCCTGGTCGAGAACACCGCCCCGCCGCGCAGCCTCAACGCCATCCAGGTCGAGTACCTCGGCGACCACCTCATCGGCTGGATCGGCCCGACGCTGCTGACGTCCCTCGGCGCGCTGCTGATGATCATCCCGGTCGGCCTCCTCTTCAAGGCGACCCGCGCGCGCAAGGACGACATGCGTCAGCTCGGCGGCATGATGCTCGTCATCGGCGCGGTGGCCTCGGCGGTCGGGCTCTTCGGCTACGCGCTCGCGGTCGGCCTCGACGCCCGGAGCTTCGCGGGCGCCAGCGCCGCCGAGGCGCGCGACGTGCTGACCACGGGTACCGCGACGGGCATGCAGATCGTCGGCCTCGTCGGCCGGTTCGCGCTCGCCCTGGCGCTCATCATCATTCCGCTCAACGCGATGCGCGCCGGGCTCATCACCCGCTTTGTCGGGATCCTCGGCATCATCGTCGGGGCGGCCGTGATCATTCCCGTGCCGGTCGACCAGATCAACCTCCTGCGCAGCTCGTGGCTGGTCTTCCTCGGCCTCATCCTGCTGGGGAAGATGCCGGGGTCGACCCCGGACCCGCCCGCGTGGAACCGCGGCGAGATGATCCCCTGGCCGACGCAGCAGGAGCTGCGCGAGCGCCAGCAGATCGAAGACGCCGCCGCGGGTGACGAGGGCACACCCAAGCGCTCGCGCAAGCGCCGCAAGTAGCGCTTCTGCAACCCCCCTGAGGGGTACGGTTGCCACGGGTTCTTGTTTCGCGAGTGGGAGGACTAGACATGGCCGGCGCCGGTACCGAGGAACAGCTCGCCCAGAGGCTGGAGGAGCTGCTGTCCGTCGAGCGGTTCTCGCCGCCCGCCGCGTTCACCGAGCAGGCGCTGATCGCCGACGACGGGGTGCATGCCGCCGCGGCCGCCGACCCGGCGGCGTGGTGGGCCGAGCAGGCGCGCGCGCTGTCCTGGTTCCAGGAGCCGACGGTCGCGCTGGACGACAGCAACCCGCCCTTCTACAAGTGGTTCACGGACGGCACGATCAACGCGTCGCACGTCTGCGTCGATCGCCACGTCGAGGCCGGCAACGGCGACCGGGTCGCCTTCCACTGGTACGGCGAGGAGGGCGAGCAGCGCGACGTCACCTACGCCGACCTGCACCGTGACGTCCAGCGCATGGCGGGCGCGCTCCAGGCCCGCGGGATCGGCCGCGGCGACGTCGTCGGGATCTTCCTGCCGATGATCCCCGAGGTCGTCGTCGCGATGCTCGCGTGCGCGCGGATCGGCGCGCCGCACAACGTCGTCTTCGGCGGCTTCTCCGCGGAGTCGGTGCGCGAGCGGATGGAGTTCAGCGACGCGAAGGCGCTCATCACCGTCGACGCCGCGCGGCGCAAGGGCAAGACCGCCCCGGTGAAGGCCAGCGTCGACGCGGTCATGGGCGACCTGCCCGCGCTGGAGTCGATCTTCGTCGTCCGCCACACCGGCGAGGACACGCCGATGACCGAGGGCCGGGACATCTGGATGCACGAGGCGATGGCGGCCGCGCCCGCCGAGCACGAGCCCGAGGAGCTGCCCGCCGAGCACCCGCTGTTCATCCTGTACTCGAGCGGATCAACTGCCAAGCCGAAGGGCATCCTGCACACCACGGGCGGCTACCTGACCGGTGTGGCGTGGACGCACAAGTACGTCTTCGACCTGAAGCCCGAGGAGGACGTGTGGTTCTGCTCGGCCGACGTCGGCTGGATCACCGGCCACTCGTACATCGTGTACGGCCCGCTGGCCAACGGCGTGACCTCCGTCATGTACGAGGGCGCGCCGGACTACCCGCACAAGGGCATCTGGTGGGAGCTGTGTGAGAAGAGCGGGGCGACGGTCTTCTACACCGCGCCGACCGCCATTCGCGCGTGCATGAAATGGGGTCCCGCCCACCCCGCGGAGTTCGACCTCAGCCGCCTCCGTCTGCTCGGCACGGTCGGTGAGCCGATCAACCCGAAGGCCTGGCTCTGGTACCACGAGGTCATCGGCGGCGGGCGCTGCCCGATCGTCGACACGTGGTGGCAGACCGAGACGGCCCACATCATGATCACGACGCTCCCCGGCGCGCAGGACGCCAAGCCGGGGATCGCGGGCACGCCGCTGCCGGGCATCGACGCGGCGGTGGTCGATGAGGACGGCAACGAGGTCCCGCGCGGGTCGCAGGGGCTGCTCGTCCTGCGCCGGCCGTGGCCCGGGATGCTGCGCACGCTCTACCGCGACGACGACCGGTACGTCGACACGTACTGGTCGCGGCTCGGTCCCGAGACCTACGTGGTGGGCGACGCGGCGAAGATGGACGACGAGGGCTACGTGTCGGTCATCGGGCGCATCGACGACGTGCTCAACGTGTCCGGCCACCGGATGTCGACGGCCGAGATCGAGTCGGCGATCGTCTCCCACGAGGTCGTCGCCGAGGCGGCGGTCATCGGGCAGGCCGACGAGGACACCGGGCAGTCCGTCGCCGCGTTCGTGATCCTCCAGGGCGACCTGGTCGGCGACGACGAGCTCGAGGCCGCCATCCGCGAGCACGTCGCCGTGCGGATCGGCAAGCTCGCGCGGCCCAAGCGGATCATCTGGACCGACGACCTGCCGAAGACCCGCTCGGGGAAGATCATGCGCCGGCTGCTGCGTGACATCGCCGAGGGTCGCGCCGTCGGCGATGTGACGACGCTGCGCGACCCGGCGATCATGGCGCAGCTGCAGGCGCAGGTGTCCGGGGACGAGGGCTGACGCTCAGCGCTTGAAGGCCAGCAGGCCCGAGTCGTAGAGGGCGCACTCGCCCGGCCACTGCTCGTCGGGCGAGCCGCC
This sequence comes from Solirubrobacteraceae bacterium, assembly GCA_016463765.1. Classification (GTDB taxonomy): domain Bacteria; phylum Actinomycetota; class Thermoleophilia; order Solirubrobacterales; family Solirubrobacteraceae; genus Svornostia. The sequence continues at coordinate 6,387 of JAEMQS010000077.1, forward strand.
CTGGCACGGGGGCTGGCCAGTGCGGTACGGGGCGGTGACATAGACGTACCGGCCGCGGTCGTACGCGCCGTCGACGAGGTCGGTGCTGAGGTCCTGGCCGAGGTTCACGCGGCCCTGCGCCTTGCCGCGCGGGGAGAGCTTCACGAGCGCGTTGCCCTGGTCACGGCCCTGCCGGTAGGCGACGACGGCGTCGCGCAGCAGGCGGATGCCGAGGAAGCTGCGCAGGCCCGACGACGCGCCGCCGGTGCCGATGCGGGCGATGAGCTGCGGCGGGCCGCCGATGCGCTGCAGCCACAGCTCGGACTCGGCGCGGGGCGCGGTCGGCACCTGGTAGGTCAGGACGTAGGCGATGCGGTCGCCGAGGAGGTCGAGGTCGGTGACGTCGATGGTCTTCGGGTCGATCGTCGCCGGCTTCGGGTTGCCGACGTCGATCCGGCGCGCGGGGAGACGCAGGGCGCGCGTGCGGCCGTGCTCGGTCACCACGATCCTCGGGATGCCCGCGGCGGATTCGACCGCCGCCACGAATCGCGAGCCGGACGCGGCGCCCCGCAGCGCGCCGCGGGTGCCGGGAACGATCCGCTCGACGCCGGAGGTCAGCGGTGTGAAGGCCAGGGTGCAGCTCGACGGGTCGGCACCGGTGCAGCGTGGATAGGCCAGGCCGGGGGCGCTGCCGCTCGTGAAGGCGCTGAGGCGCAGGGTGAACGGCCGGGTCTGGGGCGGGACGCCGAGCGGCCGCGCGGTGGCGCCGGGCCGGGCGCGGACCACGATGGACTGCTGGCCCTGCGCGTCGGTCTCGGTGTAGGCGATCGCGCCGTCGCGGGCGGCGACGTCGGTGGGCTGGTTCAGGGTCGTGAGCTTCGTGCCGACGAGCGCGTCGGCCGAGCCGGGCAGAGCCGCGGCGGCCAGGGTGAGGGCCGCGATGCGGCGGACAGGGATGAACATGCCGGTGGGAACGGCTCCGGTCAGGAAAGGTTGCGCCGAAGTCCGCCGCCTATCCCGACCTTGACGGTAGGTGTTAGGGTTGCCTAATCATGATGCCCATCGAGCCGCCCTCCTTCACCGACCGCGCCGCCGCGGCCTGTCCCGGACACGCCGAGCTCGCCCTCGCGCTCGCCGCCGAGTTCGGGTCCGTCGACGTGGCCGCCGCCGACGCGCAGCTGGATCTCGTCGCGGTGGAACTCGCGGACGCGCGGACGCTTCCCGCCGTCGACCAGCTCCGCGCGCTGGCCGACGCGATGCGGGCGTTCGCCGTGGTCGAGCCGCACGTCGGCTCGCGTGACCTGCGCGTCGACACCGCGCTGGCGGCCTGTGAGGGCCACGCGCTCGCGCTCGTGCCGATCGCCGTGGAGGCGGGGCGGCGCGCCGGTCTCCCCGTCGGCGTCATCGGGGACGGTGCGCGGCACCTGGTCGCCCACCGGGCGGTCGAGGAGCCGGTGGCGCTCGAGTTCGGTCCGGCGGGACCGGGGCTGCGCGGCGCCGACGAGACGTCGATGACGTGGCGCTGCGCCCACCAGCTGTCGTTCACGACGCTCGGGGTTCTCGTCAACCGCGGGACGCGCGGCGGCGACCTCGGCCTGGCCCTGCAGGCGGCCGAACTGCGGCTGGCGCTGCCGCTCGGTGACGACGTGCGCCGGTGCCAGGAGGGGATGCTCAAGCGTCTGCGCGCCCGGCTGAACTGAGGGAGTGCGGAGTCCGTCGCTCCATCGCGCTAGCGTTGCCGCGATGGCGTACGCATGCACCGTTCTGGCCGACTCGGTGTCACCCGCAGGTGACCGGATCACGACCTTCGAGGTCACGTTCCCCCGGCTGGTGCTCGCGGAGTTCAACACGCACCGCGTCTTCTCGCGCAACTCCGCCAGCTCTCGCGCGATCCCGGTCGCCACGCAGCTGCGCCGCGTGCTCGAGGACCCGTACATCCCCGCCGAGTTCGGGACCAACCAGCCCGGCATGCAGGCGGGGCCCAGCCTCGTCGGCGAGCCGGCTGCGCGCGCCCGCGGCGAGTGGCTCGCGGCACGTGACGCCGCCGTCGCGCATGTCATCGGCCTCATCGCCGAGCCGGGCACCGTGCGCCCGGGCGCGCCGACGGCCGAGCTGCTGGAGCTCGTCGAGCAGCTGCGCGCCAGGATCTCGGCGCGCGACGTGCCCGACACGTGGCTGAACGTGCACAAGCAGCTGGCCAACCGCCTGCTCGAGCCGTTCATGTGGCACACGCTCATCGTGACCTCCACGGAGTGGGACAACTTCTTCCACCTGCGCGCGCACCCCGACGCGCAGCCCGAGATCCAGGAGATCGCCGCGCGCATGCTCGCTGCGTACGAGGCTTCGGTGCCGCGCGACGTCGCCGAGGGCGAGTGGCATCTCCCGCTCGTCGGCGAGCACGGGGGAGACCCGGCGGCCGACGCCGACCTGAGCACCGACGACCTGCTGAAGGTCGCCGTCGGGCGGTGCGCCCGCGTGAGCTACCTGACGCACGGCGGCACGCGCGACCCGTCCGCCGACATCACGCTGCACGACCGCCTGCTGGAGAGCGCACACCTGTCGCCCTTCGAGCACCCGGCGCGTCCGATGACCGAGGCCGAGCTGGCCGAGAGCGCGTGGTCGGGCAACTTCCGTGGCTGGCGCCCCTACCGCAAGGACATCCCGCACGAATGGGATGCCCTGGGTGCCGAGCCGGCGGTCGAAGAGCTCGCCGTCTAGGGGCTGACGCGCAGGCTGGCGATCTGCACGGCGCTGCCGTGCAGTTCGATCTCGAAGATGCCCTCGAGATTCGCGTCGTCGATGTCAAACACCGCGGGCTCGCCCGGGCCGACGGGCTTCTCGATGTCGTAGCCGTGGAGGTGGACCTCCTCGGGAGCGTCGGCGGTCACGCGGATGCGGATCGCGTCCCCGCTGTCGACGTCGATCTCCTGGACCCCGTCGACCGGCTGCCCTCCGCGGACCGCGACGGTGACGGTCTCCGGCCCCGCGGGTGCGGCGGCCGTCGTCGTGGTCGGCGGGGAGGTGACCGCCGTCTGCGGCGTGGTGGTCGTGCGCTCCGTCGCCGTCGGGGTCGTCGCGGAGGTCGCGTCCTCATCGGCCGGCCGCAGCGCCACGAAGGCGAGGACCATGGCGACGAAGCCGACGGCGATGATGGCGATCCGGTTGCCTGCGCTCACCTGATCGAGGGTATCGGCCGCGGGGGACCGGGGTCCCCCGCGAGGCCTCCGGGCGTCCTTACGCGCCCGTGGGATGGGCGCCGTGGCTGCCCATGTGCACTCCGAGGCCGTCGAGCAGCCGCGGGATCTCCATCAGCGCGGCCACGCCGACGAGGGCGTAGACGATGTCGGTGACGGTGCCCGTGCCGAAGATCTCGGTCACGACGTTCGTGTCGAACAGGGCGATGATCGCCCAGTTCAGGCCTCCGACGATGAGGAGGAGCAAGAACAGCGGCTCCACCCGGCGAATCATGTCCATCACGTCTCTCCTTTGTTGACGCGACAGGTTGTTACAAACGACACGAGGAATACGTCGCCGTCGCCGGGTGGTTACACCGTGACCCGTCAGTCCGCGCCGGCGGCGTCCGGGTTGCCCGTCGCCTGGCCGGGGTCGCCGTCGGGGTTGTCCGGGCTGTGGTCACCGCCGCCGCCGTGGGCGGGCGCACTGCCGGGCGACGTGCCGGGCTGGTTCTCTTCCGGGTAGCCCTGGCCGACGTCCTTGCCGCGGGGGTCCTCGGTGTCCTCGTTCGGGGCGGGCTTCTTGGGTTCGTCCATGCCTCGATTTCTACCCCGTCCCACCTTCCTGCACGCCACGCTGGCCGGGAGTGTCGCGCTGGCGCTGCTGTCCCTGGCGGTGCTGCCGGCCGCGCCGACCTACGACCCGTGGGCCTGGCTCATCTGGGGGCGGGAGCTGTGGTCGGCCGATCTGAGCACGGCGGAGGGACCGGCGTTCAAGCCGCTGCCGGTCTTCGTGTGTGCCGTGCTGGCCCCGCTGGGGGACGGCGCGCCCGTGGCGTGGGTGGTGCTCGCGCGGGCGGGGGCGATCGCGGCGGTCCCGCTCGGGGGTGCGCTGGCGTGGCGCCTGGCGGGGGGTGTTGGACGATTCGTCACAGGAGGTGACGATCGGTCGCACACCCCCGCGGGCGCGGCGGCGCTGGCGGCGCTGGCGGTCCTCTGCACCGCCGGCTTCGTGCGGCTCTCGGCCGCCGGCAGCTCGGAGGGACTCCTTCTCGCGCTCGCCCTCGGCGCGATGCTCGCCGCGCTGGACCGCCGCTGGCGCCTGGCCCTCGGCCTGCTGGCCCTGTGCTGCCTGCTGCGTGTCGAGGCGTGGCCGTTCGCCCTCGCGGCCGTCGTGTGGCGGTGGCGCGCGGCGCCGTCCGGGGAACGCGCCGCGCTGGCGGCCGGGGCGGTCGTGATCCCGGCGCTCTGGTTCGGTCCGGAGTGGTTGGGCTCGGGGGACGTCCTGCGCTCGGGCTCGCGGGCGCTGGTGCCGAACCCGGGGCAGCCCGCGCTTGCGGACATTCCCGCGTGGGCGTCACTGCGCCAGGCGGCCCCACTGGCGTTCATGCCGGTCGCGCTGGGCGTCCTTCTGCTCCGCGACCGCCTGGCCCTGCTGCCGGCGGCAGTCGGTGCGGCGTGGGTGCTGCTCGTCGCGGTCATGGCGCAGGCGGGCTTCTCGGGGGAACCGCGCTACGCCCTGCCCGGCGTGGCGCTGATCGGGGTCAGCGGCGCGGTGGGCCTCGCCGGCCTGACGGTGCGGCCCGCGTGGGCGGTCGCGGTGGCGGGCGTGGTGCTGGTCGCGCTGGTCCCGCGGCTCGACGGGCTCGCCCGCGATCGCGCGGCGCTCGCCTACCAGGCCGACCTGCAGGCCGATCTCGCCCGCGCGATCACCGCGGCGGGCGGGCCGAAGGCGCTCGCGCGCTGCGGCCGTCCGGTCACCGGCCCGTACCGCGGGACGCTGGTCGCGTGGCACCTGGAGGTGGAGAAGCAGCGGGTCGGGTTCCCGCCGGATGAGGGCGACGTCGTCTTGGCCTCCGCCCTAACGGCCGGCGCGCCGGTGGAACCGCCGGTCACGGGGCCGGTCGCCGCCGCGACCTGGCGCATCGAGACCCGCTGTGCCCCTCGGGAACGCACGAGTTAGGCAACCCGAATACACTGCCGCCCGCTGTGCGCCGCGTCTGCATGCTCACCCTCATGGCCGCCGCGTTCCTCACGGGCTGCGCGGAGGACGAACCCGCCGTCGACAAGGGCCGTGCGCCCACGCCGGCCCAGCCGCAGCGGTCCTCGGGCGAATCCGAGCGGCTCGCCCTGCACAAGATCGCGTCGGGCTACGTGCGACCCACCTGGGTCGGCTCGGCGCCGGGCGACGACGCCCTCTACGTCGCCGAACAGACCGGACGGTTCATTCGCCGTGCTGGGAGCCATGATCAGGTGGTCATCGACCTGAGTGGCGAGACGAAGGTCGGTGGCGAGCAGGGACTGATCGGCGTTGCCTTCGCTCCGGACTTCGCGCGCAGCGGCCGCCTCGTCCTGCACCACTCCGATCGCGACGGCGACACCCGCATCATCGAGGTCCGCGTGCGCGATCACCGCGCCGACCCGGCGTCCGCGCGCGTGCTGCTGACCGAGGACCAGCCCGAGGAGAACCACAACGGCGGTGGGCTTGCGTTCGGGCCCGACGGGCGCCTCTACGTGGGTCTGGGGGACGGCGGCGGGGCCTTCGACCCCGGCAATCGCGCCCAGGACGAGACCAGCCGCCTGGGCAAGATGCTCGCCGCCGACATCGAGGGCCGCGGCGAGCCCGTCTGGGAGACCGTCGCACTCGGCCTGCGCAACCCCTGGCGGTTCTCGTTCGACCCCGCCCTGGGCGAGCTGTGGATCGGCGACGTCGGGCAGGACAACATCGAAGAGGTCAACCGGATCTACCCCGAGCCCGACGAGCCGCCCAAGAACCTCGGCTGGCCCGCCCGCGAGGGCGCCACCGTGCTGGACGAGAACCGCCTCGTTGCCGGCGGGGACCTCATCGGACCCGCCGCCGAGTACACCCACGACGAGGGCGGCTGCTCGGTGGTCGGCGGGGTCGTGTACCGCGGCACCCGGATCCCGGCGCTGCGTGAGCGCTACATCTACGGCGATTTCTGCTCGGGCGCGCTCTGGACGCTGCGCCCGCGCCCGGCGTCACAGGTCGATCAGGTCGAGCGCGAGGCCGCGCAGGCGCCGCAGCTCACGCACATCGGGACCGACGCCAACGGCGAGCTGGTCCTGGCCACGGGCAGCGGCGAGCTCTACCGCGCCGTCGCCGCGAAGTAGCCTGGGCGTCATGGACGCCGCCGCTGTCGACATCCACCTCGACGCCGTGCTGGGCGCCGAGGACGACGCGCTCCGGGCCGCCGCGGAGCGCGCGCGGGCGGCGGGACTGCCGGAGATTGCGGTCAGCCCGCTGCAGGGCCTGTGGCTCGGCCTGCTCGCACGTGCGATCGGCGCGCGCCGCGTCCTCGAGCTCGGCACCCTGGGCGGCTACAGCACGATCTGCCTGGCGCGCGGCGTCGCGGACGGCGGCACCGTCACCACGGTCGAGCTGCGGGACGAATACGCCGCCGTGGCGGGGGAGAGCATCGCCGCGGCCGGGCTGAGCGAGCGCGTGGCGCAGCGCGTCGGCCCCGCGCTCGACGTGCTGCCGACGCTCGACGGCCCGTTCGACCTCGCCTTCCTCGACGCCGACAAGGCGACCATGGACCAGCAGCTGCGCCTGACGCTCGACCGCATGCGCCCCGGTGGCGTGGTGATCTGCGACAACGTCGTGCGCGACGGGCGGGTCGCGGATCCCGAGCAGGACGACGCGAGCCTGCGGGGGATCCGGGCGGCGCTCCAGATCCTGCGCGACGACCCGCGGATCGACGCCACGGCGCTGCAGACCGTCGGCCTGAAGGGCCACGACGGCTTCGCCTTCGGCGTGCTCCGAAGCTAGAGCAGACCCTCGAGGGACGCCGCGGCGTCCTGCGCGAGCTCGAACAGCGGCTGCGGGTACACGCCGATGGCCAGCGTGAGCGCCCCGAACACCACGGCGACGAGGACGACCTCCCACGGGACACGCGCGTCGTCGGCCTCGGGGCTGCCCCCGGCGATCACGGGCGGCGTGCCGGCGACGATGCCCGCGGTACGGGCCTCGTCAGGCTCCGGGCTGGTGGTCATCCACATCACGGCGACGACCTTCAGGTAGTACCCGAGCGAGATCATCGAGCCGATGACGATCATGACGCCGAGCCAGGTGTAGTCACCCTCGACCGACGCCTGGATGAGGCCGAACTTGCCGATGAAGCCCGCGGTGAGCGGGAAGCCGGCCAGGCCGAGCATCGCGAGGGTCAGCGGCCACGCCAGCAGCGGGCGCTCGGTGCCCAGGCCGCGGTACGCGCCCAGGTCGTCGCCGTCGGGGCGCTCGGCCTGCCGCGCGATGATCACGGCGAACGCGGCGAGGTTCATCACGGTGTAGGCGGCGAGGTAGAAGACCGCCGCCTCGACGCCCGCCTGCGACGCGACGACGACGCCGGCGAGCAGGTAGCCCGCCTGAGCGACGCCCGAGTAGGCGAGCATGCGCTTGAGCGAGCTCTGGCCGAGCGCGCCGACGTTGCCGACGATGATGGTGATCGCCGCGAGAAACGCGAAGGCGGGCTGCCAGACGTCGCTGACGCCGATGAGCGCGACGTCGAAGAGCCGCAGCGTGATGCCGATCGCGGCGGCCTTGGTCGCGACGGCCATGAAGGCGGTGACGGGCGTCGGCGCGCCCTCGTAGACATCGGGCGTCCACTGGTGGAACGGCGCGACGGAGGCCTTGAACGCCAGGCCGACGATCGCCAGCGCGACGCCGGTCAACAGCAGGGCGCTGTCGGCGATGCCGTCCTCGCCGATGGCCTGGGCGATCTCGTTGAAGTTCGTCGAGCCGGCCGCGCCGTAGATGAACGCGGTGCCGAACAGCAGGGTGGCCGAGCCGACCGAGCCGATGATGAGGTACTTCAGGCCGGACTCCAGGGAGCCCTCGCGGCGCATCTCCGTCGCACACAGGACGTAGAGCGGGATGGAGAGCAGCTCGAGGCCGAGGAAGAGCGTGATCAGGTCCGTCGCGCCGACGAGGACGACCATGCCGGCCAGCGAGGCCAGCAGCAGGGCGTGGTACTCGCCGTGCGCCGATTCTCGCGGGGCGACGTGGCGCCACGAGAGCAGCACCGTCGCGATGCCCGCGACGCAGAACAGGATCGTCAGGCCGAGCGTGAGCTCGTCCAGCCGCATCGCACCCTCGATGAGATCGGCGCGCTCGCCCCACTGCCAGACCGACAGGCCGAGCGCGGCGCCGATCGCGACGAGCGAGAAGAACGGCACGAGATGCTCGCGCACGGGGCGGGAGCGGAACAGGCCGAGCAGCAGCACGATGACCGAGCCGCCGATGAGCGCGATGATCGGCGAGAGGCCGGCAAAGTCGATGTCCGGCCCTTCGATCTTCGCCTGCGCGAGCATCGTGATCACGGGGTCACCTCACTTCCGCCGGCGGCGGGGTCGATCGGCTGGCCGGTGGTGGGGTCGATGGCGATCGCGCCCGGCGTGGACGGGTCGGTCTGCTGGCCGGTCTGCGG
>JAEMQS010000025.1 GCA_016463765.1 Solirubrobacteraceae bacterium
CGACGACGGCGACGGCGAGGCCGGCGAGCAGCGCCCAGTCTCCGCGCGCGCGAGAAACCCCGAGCGTGGCGGCCGTCTGCGGCTCGAAGCCCGTGGCCAGCCAGGTGCGGCCCAGCGCAAGCGCCAGGACGGCCGCGCCGACCGCGACCCCTGCAGCCAGCCAGAGATCGGTGTCGGTGAGGCCGAGCAGGGTGCCGAAGAGCAGCTGGTCGACCCCGGGCCCGGCGGGGTAGACGTCGCTGGCCAGCACCGCGCCGAGCGCCAGGGCGGCGACGACGAGCAGGCCCGTGGCGCCGTCGGGCCCGAGCCGCGGGTCGCGGATCAGGCGGGTGAGTCCGGCGGTGAAGAGCAGCGCCGAGCCGAGGGCCGCGAGCGGTGCGGCGAGCCCCCAGGGTGCGGCGACGACGAGGCCCGGGAACGTGGCGGTGCCGACGGCGTGGCTGAAGAACGCCAGTCGCCGGAGGATGACCCACGTGCCGAGGAGGCCTCCCGCGATAGCGAGCAGCAGCACGGCGATGAGCGCGCGCTGCATGAAGGGGAGTTCGAAGGCCTCGAGCACGACCGGGACAGCCTAGCGGCGGTGCGAACCGTTCTCATGAAAAAACTGAACGGTATTCGGTGATGGGCGCTTTACGATCGGCGCCCGCTGACCATGTTCGGCCTGTCCCGGAACTCGGAGTCACCATGAGATTTCACGCTGTTGCTGGTTTCCTCGCTGCGCTCGTCCTGGTGCTGGCCGCGGCCTCACCGGCGAGCGCCGCATGGACGGCGGTCGACGGTGTCCAGGTTCGCGGACTCCAGGCCACGGACGCCGGCGACGTCATCATCCTGCAGCAGGCCGGGGAGGCCACGCCGACCCTGGCCGTCAAGGCGGCAGGGTCGACCGTGCTCGAGACCGAGACGCTCCCGGACGCGCCGCAGCCGTTTCCGTCGGCCGAGATGCAGGCGTCGCCGTCAGGTGACGCCGCGATCTCGTACGGGGGCATCACCGTGCTGCGCAGCCCGGACGGCACGCTCAGCGAGCCGCTGCCCCGCTGGAACGGCTACGCGTCGGATGTGAGCCCGTCGGGCGCCATGGCGTGGGTCGTCGAGCAAGGACCGAACGTCGCGGTGCGGATGCGGGTGGGCGGCGAGTTGCAGGTGCGGACGACGACCCTGATCGCCGGGAGTCCCGCGTGCCTGGCGAGCCGCCTGCCACAGCTGCGCATCGACGGCAGCGACCGCGCCGTGGTGGCATGGCACGACTGCGTGGCGCCCCGGGCGTTCCGCGTCGCGACCGTGGACCTCAAGACGGGTGAGGCGGGCCCCGTGCAGACGCTCGTCGACGAGGAGCGCACGTATCCCGACGCGACGTACTCCCGGTCCATCCACCTGGACGTCAACGATGCGGGTGACGCTGTGGTCGCCTGGCCGGGCGACGCGAACGAGGTCGTCCGCGTGGCCCGCAAGGCGGCGGGCTCCGCAGCCTTCGGCGAGGTGACGGAGTTCCCGGGCGCGCCGATCGGCGAAGTGCTCGCCGCACGCGCGGACAAGAGCGGTCGATTCCACGTCGCGTGGCGCGAGACCGGCTCGGGTGTCCCCACGGTGACGCGCGTCGCGGTGAGCGCCGCCGCGGACACGGCGTTCACCGTCACGGAACTCCCAGGCGGCACGACGCCGGTGGTCTCCCTCGCGTACGACGAGAACGGTGGGTCCGTCGCGTCCGTCGGCACCACCGACACGACGCGTCGGGTCCTCGTCCGACCGCCTGGCGGGGCGTTCGCCGACCTGTTCACCCCTGCTGCGGGTCGGGACGACCGCGTGACGCTGAGCGATGCCGGTGAGATCCTCCGGATCGAGTCTCCCGCGCCCGGCGTGGCCACGCCGGGTCCAGCCCGGATCTCGCGGGGCACGACGGCCGCTGGCACGCTGGGCGCCCCCCAGACGGTGGCATGCGCCAGCTCTCGCTGGCTCGCGGCCCCAACGCTCAGCGCCGGGTACGTGCTCGACGAGGTCGTGGACGCGGGGCGCGAGCTGGTGACGTTCTCCGATCGCGGTGCGCCGTTCCGCGTCCTCCCGGTGCCGTCCGGATGGGCGACGATCGGTTCGACCTATCGGGCGGTGGCGTCGACCGGCGATGCGGTGGTCGTCCTCCGGCGGGCTGACGGGTCAGCCGGCACGAAGCTGCTGCTGCGCGCGAGTGGCCCCGGCATGGCGAGCGACGGCTCGGCGCCGGACGTCGCCGCGTGCGACGGGGCGACACCCCCGCGGTTTGCGCTCACCCTGGTCCCGGAGTACGAGGGCCTGCGGGTGGCCATCGACTGCCCGGCCGGGCGCGCCGCGTGCCAGGGGCGCCTCGTGCTGTTCACCGGGGCGTTCGGGCTGCCGACCGGCTCGGCGGCGTTCCGCGTCGAGCCCGGGCGGCGGGGCTCGGCCCTCATCCGCGTGCCCGCCCGGCTGCGCGACCAGTTGCTGCGCGGCGAACGCCCGCCGCTGCGGGTCGTGGCCTACGACCGGTACCTGCGGACGCTGGGCACCGGGCGGCTCGCGGGCTGAGGCTCAGGGGAGGAGCCGTGCGGCCAGCCACCGCACGGCTTCGCCCCGCAGCTCCGGGTCGTGCTGGATCGATCCGTGGTCGCCGCCGGGCACCCGGATGAACCGGCTCTCCGGCGCGGCGGCGTGCAGCGCGTCGGAGTGCTCGACCCCGACGCGGTCGTCGCCCGTCGCGTGCAGGAGCAGCAGCGCGTCGCCCAGATGTGACGCGGCGGCCTCGAGGTCGGCCTGGGCGAGCAGCGGTTCGAGCGCCGCGGCGTCTGCCGGGAAGCCGAACCGGCCCTGGCGCAGGCCGCGCAGCAGCAGGTCGCCGGGCGCGGGGCAGATGGCGACCACGGCGCGGGCCTCGAGCCGTGTGGCCGCCGTGAGCGCCAGGAATCCGCCCATGCTCGACCCGCGCAGCCCGACGGGGCCGGGCGGGAGCAGCGCCGCCATCGCGGCGACGTCGTCGAGCACCCGCCCGTCGAGCATCCCCGGCGAGGCACCGTGGCCGCGCTGGTCGTAGACGACCGCTGCGAGCCCGGCGGCCCGGCACTCGCGGCCCCAGTCGTAGTGGTTCTCCTTGCGCGAGTCGGCGCCGTGGATGACCACGACCCCGCCGCGGGCAGGGGCGGACGGCGTGAACAGCGCGTAGGCGAGACCGTCGTGCATGCCCTCCTCGTCGGGCGGCGCGACGTCGTCACGGGTCAACGAGGACGACACCCCGCCATACTCCCTGCGCGATGGCCACCGCGCAACGCCTCACCGCTGCCTGGCCGGCGGACAGCCGGCTGATCGACGCCCGCCGCCTCGAGATCGGCGGGGTCGACGCCGTCGCGCTCGCGCGCGAGTTCGGCACGCCCGCGTACATCGTCGCCGAGCAGGACCTGCGCGACCGCGCGCGGCAGTACCTCAGCGCCTTCCGGGCCCACGCGCCCGACGCCGAGATCCACTTCGCCAGCAAGGCGAACCCGTGCACCGCGGTGCTGCGGGTCTTCGCGGAGGAGGGGCTGGGCGTCGATGTCGCCTCCGGCGGCGAACTGCACGTCGCGCTGAAGGCGGGGTTCGAACCGGCGAACATCATCCTGCACGGCAACGCGAAGTCCGAGGCCGAGCTGCGTCGCGCCATCGAGGTCGGCGTGGGCTACATCGTCATCGACAACTTCGCCGACCTCGAGCGCGTGATCGCCCTGGCGACCGACACGGTCCAGCCGGTGCTGCTGCGCGTCACGCCCGACGTCCGCGGTGAGACCCACGACAAGATCTCCACGGGTCAGGCCGACTCGAAGTTCGGCCTGTCGCTCGCCGACGCGTCGACCGCGATCGAGCGCGCGCAGGCCGCGCCGAACCTGCGCCTCGACGGGCTGCACCTGCACATCGGTTCCCAGCTGCTCGAGCTCGGCCCGTGGCGCGACGCGGTCGAGGCGATCGCCCCGCTCGGGAACTTCCCGGTCGTCAATCTCGGCGGCGGGCTCGGCGTGGCGTACACCGACGCGGAGGACCCGCCGAGCATCGAGGTCTACGCCGCCGCGAAGGTCGCCGCCGCCCGCGAACTCCTCGGCGACCACGTCCGGATCATCGACGAGCCCGGCCGCTCGCTTGTGGCCAACGCGGGCGTGACGCTCTACACCGTCGAGTCGGTGAAACGCAACGTCTCAACCTGGGTGGGCGTCGACGGCGGCATGTCCGACAACCTGCGCCCGATGCTCTACGGCGCGCAGTACGAGGCCGAGATCGCGGACCGCTTCGGCGGCAGCACGCCCAGCAGGATCACGGGCAAACACTGCGAATCCGGCGACGTGATCGTCAGCGAGGCGCCGCTTGACGACCCCAAGCCCGGCGACATCGTCGTCACGCCCGCCACGGGCGCGTACGGCTACGCGATGAGCAACAACTACAACGGCATTCCCCGCCCGCCGGTCGTCTTCGTCAAGGACGGAGACGCGCGGGTCGTGGTGCGCCGGGAGACCTTCGAGGACCTGACGAGCCGTGACATCGACTGATCCCTTCCGCATCGGCCTGCTGGGCCACGGCACCGTCGGCGGTGCGTTCGCCGAGCTGCTCGACGGCCGCGCCGACGAGATCGAGGCGCGCACCGGGCGCCGTCCCGAGCTGTCGGGTGTCCTGACCCGCAGCAAGGGCGACTTCGAGGAGATCCTCGAGGGGTCGGACCTCATCGTCGAGGTCATGGGCGGCCTGGAGCCCGCGCGTGAGTACGTGCTGCGTGCGCTGAACGCCGGCCGCCACGTCGTCACCGCGAACAAGCAGCTGCTCGCCGAGCACGGGGAGGAGCTGTGGGCCGCCGCGCGCGAGCACGGGGTGCGCCTGCGCTTCGAGGCCGCGGTCGCCGGCGTCGTGCCCGTGATCCGCGTCATGCAGGAGACGCTGGCCGGCGCGTACATCGAGCGGCTGCACGGGATCGTCAACGGCACGACGAACTACATCCTCACCGAGATGGCACGCACCGGCGAGCCCTACGCCGACGCGCTGGCGGCCGCCCAGCGCCTGGGCTACGCCGAGGCCGACCCGACCGACGACGTCACCGGCAAGGACGCGGCCGCGAAGATGGCGATCCTCGCGCGCCTGGCGTTCGGCACCCCGGTGTCGCTCGACCAGGTCGTCTACGAGGGCATCGAGCAGATCACGAGCGACGACCTGGCGTTCGCCCGCGAGCTGGGGCTGGGGCTCAAGCTGCTGGGCACGGCCGAGCGCGTCGACGGCGGCATCTCTGTCCGCGTGCATCCCGCGTTCCTGTACGCCGGCCACCCACTGGCCAGCGTGTCGGGCCCGTACAACGCGGTGACGATCGAGTCGCCCGCGATCACCGAGATCACGCTGTCCGGCCCGGGCGCCGGCGGGCCGCAGACCGCGAGCGCGGTGCTCGGCGACGTCGTCAGCGCGATGGTGCCGCCCGCGCCGACACCCGAGCCGACGAGCGCGCTGCCGGTCATCACCGACGTCGAGTCGGCGTTCTACCTGCACCTCGAAGTCGACGACGAGCCCGGCGTGCTCGCGCAGGTCGCGCAGATCCTCGGCCTGCAGGGCGTGTCCATCAAGTCCGTGGTCCAGGAGGGCATGGGGGAGAAGGCGCGCCTGGTCATGGTGCTGCACCCGGTGCTGGAGTCCCGCTTTGCCGCGGCCACGAAGATGATCGAGGGCCTGGACTTCATCAGGGCGACGCCGCGGGCGATCCGCGTGCTCGAAGAGCAGTTCGTCTGATGCGCCTTCCTACTACGATGCCCCGGCTGTGAGCGATCTCCAGGCCATCCTCGCGCGGCTCGACACCATCGAGCAGCGCCTCGCCGCGGTTGAGCGCAAGGTGCTCGACCCGCTTCCTGGTGGCGTGAGCGGCCCGATCTCCATCGACGGCCAGCCCGCGGGCGTCGGGGGCGACGTCTCCGCCGAGGTGCGCGCCATGGCGCAGGACGGCCAGCTCATCCAGGCGATCAAGCTGCACCGTGAACAGACCGGGCTCGGTCTGGCCGAGGCCAAGGCCGTCGTCGAGCGGTACGCCCGCTAGGTCCGCTGCGATGCCCGGTCTCATGGAGCGCTACGCCGAGCGCCTTCCGTTCGCCGCCGACGATCCCGTCGTCACTCTCGGCGAGGGGTCCACGCCGCTCGTGCACGCGCCGCATCTGTCCGAGATGGTCGGGGCCGAGGTCCACCTCAAGCTCGAGGGCCTGAATCCGACCGGGTCGTTCAAGGACCGCGGCATGACCTGCGCGGTCAGCGCGGCCGTGCGCGAGGGCGCCAAGGCCGTCATCTGCGCGTCGACCGGGAACACCGCCGCGAGCGCCGCGGCGTACAGCGCGAAGGCCGGGCTCACGGGCGCGGTCATCGTGCCCGAGGGCAAGATCGCGACGGGCAAGCTCGCCCAGGCGCTCATGCACGGCGCGAAGGTCATCGCGCTGCGCGGCAACTTCGACGAGGCGCTGCGGCTGGTGCGCGAGCTGTGCGACAAGCACCCGATCGCGCTCGTCAACAGCGTCAACGAGTTCCGCCTGCAGGGGCAGAAGACCGCGGCCTTCGAGGTCCTCGAGGACCTCGGTGGCGAGCTCGACGCGCTCTGCATCCCCGTCGGCAACGCCGGCAACGTGACCGCGTACGCCAAGGGCTTCACCGAGGCGGGCCACCTGCCGCGCCTGTTCGGCTTCCAGGCCGCCGGTGCTGCGCCGCTCGTGCAGGGCGCCGTGGTCGAGAAGCCCGAGACCGTCGCCAGCGCGATCCGCATCGGCAACCCGGCGCGGTGGGAGGAGGCGATGGCCGCCTTCACGTCCTCGCGCGGCATGGTGCGCGCGGTGACCGACGACGAGATCCTCGCGGCCTACCGCCTGCTCGCCGGGCGCGAAGGCGTGTTCTGTGAGCCGGCCAGCGCGGCGTCGGTGGCCGGGCTGCTGAAGTACGGCGCCGACGGCGCCGAGCGGGTCGCCTGCGTCCTGACCGGCCACGGCCTGAAGGACCCGCAGACCGCACTCGAGCAGGCGGGGTCCGTCGTCCCGTGCGAGCCGGACCTCTCCGCCGTCGAGGCCGCCGTCCTCGGCGACTGAGGCGCGCGTGGAGCGCCGCCGCCTCGTTCGCGTCCCGGCCTCGTCGGCCAACCTCGGCCCGGGCTTCGACACCTTCGCCTGCGCGCTGGCGCTGCACACCGAGATCGAGGTCGTCGAGACCGGTCGCTTCGCCGTGCAGACCGACCTGGAGATCGCCCGGGACCGCCGCAACCTCGCGGTCCGCGGCTTCGCCCGGCTGCACTCGCCGGAGGGCTTCGAGTTCCGGATCCGCTCGGACATCCCGCTGTCCGGCGGGCTGGGGACCAGCGCGGCGGCCTACGTCGCGGGGCTGCTCGCCGCCGACAGCATGTTCGAGCTCGACGCCGACCTGCTGGCGCTGGCCACCGAGCTGGAGGGACACCCGGACAACGTCGCGGCTGCGCTGCGGGGCGGGTTCGTCATCTGCGCGGACCGCACGACCGCGCGGTTCGACCCGCCGCCCGAGCTCGAAGCCGTGCTCGTCATCCCGCAGCAGGCCGTGCGGACCCGGGAGGCGCGTGCGGCGCTGCCCGCCGAGGTCCCGATGGCCGATGCGGCGTACAACGTGGCGCACGGTGCGCTGCTGACGCTGGGTCTCGCGCGCGGCGACCTCGACCTCGTCTCACGCGGGCTCGCCGACCGGTTGCACCAGCCGTACCGCGCGCACCTGTTCCCTCGGTCGACCGAGCTGCTGGACCACGTGCGGGACATGGGGGCGCTCGGCGCGACGATCAGCGGCGCCGGACCGACCGTCCTGGTGTGGTGCCACTACGAGGCCACCGGGGGGCTTGTGGCTGCGCTGCGTGAGCATGCGGAGGGCTGGGCGCAGGTGGTGCGGGCGCCGTTCGAGCCGCAGGGCGCGGACGTCATCGGCCTCTGACGCGCCGAACGGCAGATCGACGTTGCCAGGGCGACGTGAATCTGCCGCTCAGTACGATTTCGGCTATGCAACAAGTGTCGCGCTGGCGGACGTCGTGGCCGTGGTACTTCGCGGCACTCCTGGTGTTGTCGGGCTGGGTGGCGGGGTACGCGATCTGGAGCCAGCCGGACGCCGGCGACTTCGGGTCGGGCGTGGATGTCCTCTTCCCTCTGGCCATGCTGGCGATCGGCCTGCCGCTGATCGTCGTCGCCGGCATCGTCCGCGGACGTGATGGGACGTTCGCCAAGTGGGGCGGACGCGTGTTGCTCGCGGTCGGTGCCCTCGTCCTCGCGTACTTCGCGTCGTTCGCGTTCTTCGGCGGGCTCTGTCTCGACCCGGGGGATGTGTGCGTCACCACCTGGCCGTCACGGGTGGCCAATCTCGCGACGGGCATGGGGATACTCGTGCTCGGCTGGTGCATCGAGTCACGGGTGTGGCGACGCCCGCCACGGCGCGACATCGCGCCCCTGACGCGTTGACCGGCAGATCGACGTTGCCAGAGCGACGTGGATCTGCCGTTCAGCGGACGACAGTGACCAGCGCGCCCGCCGGGATGTTCCGCGCCATCCACCGGACATCGGTGTTCCGCGCCCGCAGGCAGCCGAGGCTCACCGCCTGGCCGATGACCGACTCGTCTGGCGTGCCGTGGATGGCGATCTGCGCGCCGCCCGTCCACGATGCAGGCAGGTTCGTCTGGCGGGAGGTCAGGGCCACCGCGCAGCAGCCGTAGGGGCCGGAGCCCGTGGGGAACAGCAGCGTGTCCGTCACGGCGGCGCGGCCCGTGGGCGTCTCGGTCCCCGGCGCGCCGATCGCGACCCGCAGGCTGCGGACCTCGGTGTCGCCGCGCAGCACGGACACGGTCCGCTCGCTGAGGTCGGCCCGCAGCGTGTACGGCTGGCGCTCGAGCGTCGCCGCCGCCGCGGGGATCCACCCGACCTTGCGGTTCGGCGTGAGCTCGTTCAGGACGCCGTACCAGCCGTCGCGCCGGTGGATGATCGCCAGCGACGTGCGTGAGCCGAACTTCGTGCGGGTGCGGAGCGTCCCCACGACCCGACCGCCCGGCGTGGCCCGCAGCCACGTCGACCGGCGCAGCTTCGCCGAGAACTGCCCGGCGCGCAGCGGCGGCGGCTGCTCCGCGTCCGGGGTGGTCCGGACCCGCTCGGGCTCGGCGTCGGCGGCCTGCTGCGGGGTGGGGGCGATGTCCTCGCCCGCACCGCACCCGGCCAGCAGCACCAGCACGAGCACGGCGGCCGCGAGGGCCCGGCCCATCGCTACGCCGGCTGCGCCTCGTCGAGCAGCGGCTTCAGGCGCTTCCGTGCCGCGGGCAGCTTCAGGCGCTTGAGCAGCTCGTCGGCGAGCCGCACGTAGTCGATGCCCAGGTCCGGGCGGTGATCGAGGATCGAGACCGCGCGCTCGGCCGATTCGGCGTAGGCGATCGACGAGCGGATCGTGGTGGCGAACAGCTTGTCGCCGACGTGCTCGGACAGCGACTGGTAGGCCTCGCGCGAGTGCACGGTGCGCATGTCGGCGATGTTGAAGACGACGCCGAGCCACTCGAGGTCCGGGTTGAGGCTGTCGGCGGCGAGGTCGATGACCTCCTTGGCCTGCTCGACGCCCTGCAGCGCGAAGTACTGCGCTTCGGTGCTCAGCAGCGCGTGCGAGGCCGCGACGAGCGCGTTGACCGTCAGCAGGCCGAGGTTCGGCGGGCAGTCCAGCAGGATGAGGTCGTAGTCGTCCTTGACGGGCTTCAGCGCCCGGCGCAGCGTGAGCTCGCGGCCCATCTTGCCGGCGAGCTGCAGCTCGGTCTCGGCCAGGGTGAGGTTCGCCGGGACGATGCCGTCGTGGACCGCGGCCTTGAGCTTCGCCTTGCCCATGAGCACGTCGCTCACGGTGGGGTCGGCCTCCGGCGGCACGTCGAAGTAGTCCGAGAGGTTGCCCTGGGGATCGAGATCGATGGCCAGGACGGAGAGGCCGGCGCGCGTGAAGACGTCGGCCAGGGTGCGGACCGTCGTCGTCTTTCCGGTCCCGCCCTTCTGTGAGAGAACTGCGATGGTGGCGCCCACGAGCGCCGCACCATACACACCGGCCCGGCTCGGCGACAGCGCGCGAGCCGGACCTGTTCCCGGTCTGTTCGGTCAGCCCGTGGCGCCGAGCGGCGAGCCGGAGGTGGCCGACTCCACCGCCGTGACCCGCAGGAAGTGCAGCCGGTAGCGGCCGACGACGATCTCGTCGCCGTCGTGCAGCTCCTGCCACTCCACGCGGTCGCCGTTGACGAACACGCCGTTGAGGCTGCGGTCGTCCAAGACGCGGACGCCGTCGGCCTGCCGGACGATCAGCGCGTGGCGACGCGACACGGTGGGGTCGTCGAACCGTACGTCGGCGGCCAGGCTGCGTCCGATCCGTGTCCATTCGCGCGACAGCGACACGATGCGCCGCCCGCCGAGCTCCTGGAACGCGAGGTACTCGCCCGGTTCGGTGATCTCCGCGCGGGTCTCGGCAACCCAGACGGCAGGATCCTCGTGCTCGGTGTCCGCCTGCCGTTCGGGCTCGCGGTCGAAGCGCTGCGTGCCGAACAGTGACGCCCGCGTGAAGTCCGCTCCGCCGCAGCTCGGGCACTCCGGCAAGGTGTCCGCGGCGGCAAGCGTCACCGTAAACCCGCACTCCTCGCAGCGAAACGACCCGGTCCCGGCGAGCGTTCCTGACGTGAGTGAATCCATCTCAAGCTCCCTTGTGCAGGCACGCAGGGGGGTTGCATGCCAGCTCTCACCCGCTTGTGACGAAGATAACGACCGTCTCGGGTATCAGCAAGTACGAACCGCGTTGTACCCATCCGTCGCTTCGCCTATCCGTCTTCCATGGTCCGCCGTTCGCTAAAGACCGCCTAAGCGGCGTCGACGAATGGAGGAGTTTGAGCCATCCGGCCGAAACGAGACGGCAATGCAGCGGCCCACCGAAACCATCGACGAGCGTGACCTCGAGCGCGAGCTGCTCCGCAAGGGCGTGGGTGCACTGCGGGCGGCGAGCCATCAGTGCGCCGACTGTGGCCGGACCCCGCTCGTGGGTGAGCACGTCCACACCTTCCCGCGCGGCGAGCTGGTCTGCGAGCTGTGCCGGCCGTTGCGCCGGACCTCGCCGGTCGAGAGTCAGATCGTGCGCCACAGCGAGCGTGGGCTGACCGTCCGCGTGCAGCGCGCCGCCTGACACGCCGTCGCCCCGACCCTTAAGCTTCCGGCTGTGGATCCGGTCAGCGTCAGCACGCACATCTCCAAGCCGCGCGACGAGCTGTTCGCGTATCTGGTGGACATCGCCAACCATCCGGAGTTCTGTGACCACTTCCTGACCGGCTGGCACCTCACGCGCGAGGAGACCGCCGGTGAGGGCGCCGGCGCGCGCTTCCGCATGAAGCGCCGGTTCGACCGATTCGCGTACGGCGACCTCACGTTCAGTCACGTCGAGGCGCCCTGGCAGATCGTCGCGCGCGGGCGCAGCGGCAAGTTCAACCGCGTCAGGCACGTCGTCGTCTGGGAGCTGCATCCCGACG
Source organism: Solirubrobacteraceae bacterium (assembly GCA_016463765.1). GTDB lineage: Bacteria > Actinomycetota > Thermoleophilia > Solirubrobacterales > Solirubrobacteraceae > Svornostia. The sequence continues at coordinate 11,498 of JAEMQS010000025.1, forward strand.
GTGGCGGCACGCGCGTCGACGTCTCGTTCGAGTGGCTGCCCGCCAACCCTGCCGACAAGCTCGCGCAGCTCGGCAAGCGCCGCTGGGCGCGGCGCGGCTGGGGCAAGGCCCTGAGCCGGCTGCGGGCAATCCACGAGACCGGGCGCCAGCGCGGTCAGCGGGCGACCATCTCCGGCGGGGCGCGCAAGCCGGCCACCGGGTTGGTCGGCGGGCGAATCGGCGCCTGAATCACTAAACTGCCGCGCCGCAATGATCCAGCCCCTCCGCTTCCTCATTCTCGCCACTGTCGCCGTGGCCGCCCTCTTCGCCGCAGGCTGCGGCAACAAGGAGGACGTGGTCCTCGAAGGCAAGACCGAGGGCATCTATCTCGACGTCGGTGAGCTCAAGTACCAGGTGCAGATTTCGCGCCAGCTCAACCCGCTGGACACCGAGGACCAGGAGTACCTCACGGCGGTCTCGCCGACCGAGCGTGACCTGGAGCCCGACGAGACCTGGTTCGGCGTCTTCATGCGCGTCCAGAACACGACCGACGAGCCGCTGCCCGTCGCCTCGCGCTTCGAGATCGAGGACACCCAGGGCACGGTCTTCCGGCCCATCCTGCTGGGCCCGGACAACGGCTACGCGTACCGCGCCAGCGCGCCGCTCGAGCCGAAGGAGGTCCTCCCCGCGCCGAACAGCACGGCCGGCTTCGGGTCGACCCGTGGCGCGCTGCTGCTCTTCAAGCTGAAGGTCGACACGCTGGCGCTGCGCCCGCTCGTGCTCACCATCACGCCGCCCGACGGCGGCGAGCGCGGGCACGTCGACCTCGACGTCTAGGTGCCGCTTCGCGGCATTGAGAGTTGAAGCAGGGCTTCAACATCTCTGGTCGCTGGGCAGCTCAGCTGCCCGGCGCTGACGTCTGCTGCGGGCCCTCCTTGAGGGCCGACACGACGACCTGACGGGCGACGGGGGCGGCGGTGTCGCCGCCCGTGCCGTTGCCCGGCAGGACGACGCCGACCGCGACCCGCGGGCGGTTCAGCGGCGCGAAGGCGCTGAACCAGGCGGTCGTGTCGCTCGGGTCATTCTGGCCGGTGGTGCACGTCTCGGGCGGTGCGTTGGGGTCGGTGGACGGCTGGCAGTCGCCCTGGGTCTGCCGCAGCTCGGCGGTGCCGGTCTTCCCCGCGATCGAGACGCCGTCGATCGCCGCGGCGACGCCGGTGCCGTCGGTGACGACCGCGCGCATGTACTCGCCGATGGTCGTCGCGACCTCCTCCTTCATCACGCGCGTCGGCTCGGGAGCGGCGCCGAGCTCGAGCGTCAGGCGCGGGCGCTCTCCGCCGTCGGCGACGGTCGCGGCGACCCACGCCATCATCAGCGCGGTCGCCTGGACCTTGCCCTGGCCGATCGCGGTGGAGCCGACCGCGAGGTCGTCGCCGATCTCGCCGGCCGCGGGAATCGTGCTCGTCGCGGCGCCGGGGATCCCCGGGTCGGTGTTGAAGCCGAACTCCTCCGCGGCCTTGACGAGCGCCGCGTCACCGGCCTTCGCGCCGAGCGGGGCGAACACGGTGTTGCAGGAGTGCGCGAACGAGTTCTTCAGGGTCCCGCCGCAGGTCTCGCCGTTGGCGTTCTCCAGCGTGACGCCTTCGAGCGTCGTGCTCGTCTCGACGGGGAAGGAGTCCTTGCGCGACACCGCGCCGGCCTCGAGCGCGGCGGCGAGCGTGATGATCTTGAAGGTCGACCCGGGGGGCTGCAGGCCGTCCAGCGCGATCCCGGTGAGCGCGAGCACCTCGCCGCTGCCCGGCTGGAGGACCGCGACGCCGCCGTAGCGCCCCGCCATCGCCTCGCGCGCGGCCTGCTGGATGTCGAGGTCGATGGACGTCCGCACGCCGCTGGCGGCCTGCGGCTCCGTGCGCGCCAGGACCCGGCTCTCGGCCCGGAGCGTCCCGCCGGGCGTGCCGATCAGCCGCTCGTCGAACGCGCGCTCCAGCCCGGAGATGCCGACGCGCGCGTCGCCGGGCACGCCGAGCGCGCGGAGCTCGCCGCGACGGCTCTCGGGAATCGGGCCGAGCTCGCCGACGAGGCCGCCGAGGTCCTCCTGCGTCTCGCTCGCACGGTCCTGCCCGTTGGCGAGCAGCGTGCCGTCGCGGGCCGACAGCGACCCGCGCTCGGGCAGCTCGGTGTCGCGTCGCAGGCGTTCGCCGGGGTTCAGGCCAGGGAAGGCGAGATACGGCGCCCAGGCGATCCGGCGGGCGCCGTCGGTTTCGACGACGGGCAGGGCGAACCGCGCGCGCAGGCTGCCGAACGCGTTGGTGCGCACCGCGGTCGGGACGGTCACGACGTCGTCTTCGACCTCGGTGGCGGCCCCCGCGCGCAGGCGCAGGACCGTCGCGGTGGAGGCCGCCTCGCGGTGCAGGCCCTCGAAGCGCTCCAGCGGATAGCGCTCCTGCGCCTCGGGCGAGATCAGGGCGTGCATCGCGGCGTAGTCCTGCTTGGCCCAGGCCTGCGCGTAGCGGTCGGCGAGTTCGCGCTGATCGCTTCCGCCGTCGGCGCCGACGGCCACGCCAACGGCGAACGCCGCGAGGGCGAGCAGCAGGACAGGGCCCGCCCGGCGGGCGCGCCGGGCACGACGCCGGGCTGAGCGAGAAGAGCTGATGTCCCACATTGTGCCGTCTACGCACGAATGCGGACGCGCCACAGACGCCAGCTACGGTCCATGCGGTGACCGGTATCGACTGGGCCATCCTGGGATTCGCCGCGCTCTTCGGCGCGCTCGGGGTGTTGCGCGGCCTCATCGTGGGGGCGCTGAGCCTCGCCGGTTTCGTCGCGGGCGCCTTCCTCGGGACCCGGATCGGCCCGATCGTCCTGAGCGACGGCGCCGAGTCCCCGTGGGCGCCGATGTTCGGCCTGCTCGGCGCGGTGGTGTTCGGGATGCTCGTCGCCGCGGTCGCGGAGACGGTCGGTGTGCGGATGCGCCGCGCGGTCCGATCCCGCGGTGGACGGGCCGTCGACGGGTTCGGGGGCGCGATGCTGTCGGTCGCCGCCGCACTCGGGATCGTGTGGATCGCCGCCGCGGTGGCCGTGCAGGCACCGGCGACCCGCTCGCTGCGGGCCGATCTGCAGCGGTCGGCGATCCTGCAGCGCCTCAACGACGTCCTGCCGCCCACCGGCCCGATCCTCAACGCGCTGGCCGAGGTCGATCCGTTCCCGCGCGTCGACGGCCCGGTGCCCGACGGCGAGCCGCCCGATCCCGCCGTCGCCGGCGACCCGGAGATCGAAGCCGCGCGGGCCTCCGTCGTTCGCGTCACCGGCGTGGCGTGCGGGTTCGGGGTCGCGGGCAGCGGCTGGGTCGCCGGCCCGGGTCTCGTGGTGACGAACGCCCACGTCGTCGCGGGCGAGGAGGAGACGCAGGTGCAGGTCGCGGGGGAGGGGCCCGAGTACGACGCGACGGTCGTCGCCTTCGATCCGAAGAACGACGTCGCCGCGCTCGCCGTGCCCGGCCTCGACGCGCCGGCGCTGGTGCTCGAACCTGACCCGCAGGCCGGGGCGTCGGCGGCCATCCTCGGCTTCCCGGAGGGCGGCCCGTACGACGTGCGCGCCGCGCGTCTGGGCCGCACGCGGACCGTGCTCTCCCAGGACGCCTACGGCGAGGGCCCGATTCGCCGGCCGATCACGTCGTTCCGCGGGCGGGTGCGTCAGGGCAACTCCGGCGGGCCGCTCGTCGACCGCGAGGGCCGCGTCGTGGGGACGGTCTTCGCCCAGGCTGTGGACGCCAGTCCGTCCGCTCCGCGCGGCGGCTACGCGGTGCCCAACAGCATCGTCTCCGACGCCCTGCAACAGATCAGCGGAGAGGTCGACACGGGTTCGTGCGTCCGGTGACCACGGGGGGTGGGGGCCGATGAAGGACGCTACGCTGCGCGCCAACGTGTCCAAGACCCTCGTCATCGCAGAGAAGCCTTCCGTCGGCCGCGACCTCGCTCGTGTGCTGCCCGGCCCCTTCAAGAAGGAGGAGGGCTACCTCGAGGCCGACGACCACATCATCACGTGGGCCGTCGGTCACCTCGTGCAGCTCGCCGAGCCCGACGAGTACGACGCGAAGTTCAAGAAGTGGCGCATGGCCGATCTGCCGATCGTCCCGCCGAAGTTCAAGCTCGTCGTGCGCGACGAGCGCTCGAAGAAGCAGATGTCCGTCGTGACGCGCCAGCTCAAGCGCGACGACGTCGACAACGTCATCAACGCCTGCGATGCCGGCCGCGAGGGCGAGCTCATCTTCGCCTACCTCTTCGAGAAGGCCGGGGCGAAGAAGCCCGTCCAGCGCCTGTGGCTGTCGTCGATGACGATGGACGCCATGAAGGAGGCGTTCGCCACGCTGCGCCCGGGCGAGGAGATGGCCAAGCTCGAGGCCGCCGCGCGGTCGCGCAGCGAAGCCGACTGGATCGTCGGCATGAACGCCACCCGGGCCGCGACCATCCGGCTGCGCAGCTCGTTCGACGGCGCCGTGTCACTGGGTCGCGTGCAGACGCCGACGCTGGCGATCATCACGCGCCGCGAAGAGGAGATCCGCGCGTTCATCCCCGAGCCGTACTGGCTGGTCGACGCGAAGTTCGCGGCCGAGGGTCAGGACGCGCGCCAGTACGAGGGGCGCTTCCACGCCGGCGCGAACCCGCGCATCACGACGGCCGAGGAGGCCGCCGCCGTCGTCGAGGCCGTCAAGGGCCAGACGGGCGAGATCACCAAGCTCGAGAAGACGACGCGCAAGGAGAAGGCGCCGCTTCTGTACGACCTCACGTCGCTGCAGCGCGACGCGAACACCCGCTTCGGCTTCTCCGCCCGCCGGACGCTGGCCGCGGCGCAGCGCCTGTACGAGGAGCACAAGGTGCTCACGTATCCGCGTACGAACTCGCGCTACCTGACCAGCGACATGGTCCCCGAGATCAAGCCGACGGCCGAGCACGTCGGCGCGCAGCGCGACTACAAGGTGGCGGCCGACTACGTCACGTCGATGGACCTGCTGCCGCTCGAGCGGGTCGTCAACAACGAGAAGGTCGGCGACCACCACGCGATCATCCCGACGAACTCGCCGCACCAGATCGACAAGCTCAGCGACGACGACCGCCGCGTGTACGACATGGTCGTGCGCCGTTTCCTCGCCGTCTTCCACCCGGAGGCCGTGTTCCACAACACCCGGGTCGAGACCACCGTCTCGGAGTACATCTTCCGCACGCGCGGCAAGGTCCTCATCGAGGCGGGCTGGCGCGGCGTCTACGGCGAGCTGCAGGAGTCCGAGCGCGACGACGAGGACGAGGGTCGCGACCAGCAGCTCCCGAAGCTCGAGAAGGGCGAAGCCGCCGAGACGCGCGCGGTCGAGAGCCTCGAGAAGGTCACGAAGCCGCCGCGGCGCTACACCGACGCCTCGCTCCTCGGGGCGATGGAGGGCGCCGGCAAGCTCGTCGAGGACGAGGAGCTGCGCGAGCAGATGAAGGACTCCGGCATCGGCACGCCGGCGACCCGTGCAGCGATCATCGAGCGCCTCATCGACGTCGGCTACGTCGAGCGTGACGGCCGGGCGCTCGTCGCCACCGAGAAGGGCCTGAACGTCATCCGGCTGCTCGACAACCACCCGCTGACGTCCCCCAGCCTGACGGGCGACTGGGAGCAGCGGCTGGACAAGATCGAGCAGGGCGTCGAGCAGCGCAAGGCGTTCATGGACGACATCGCCGGCTTCGCGGAGAAGACCATCCAGGTCCTCGACGAGAAGCTCAAGGACGTCCGCATCCCGCGCGCGAACCTCGGCCCCTGCCCCGTCTGCGGGCACGACATCGTCGAGAACCGCAAGGGCTACTCATGCTGGTCGCGCGAGGACCCAGGCTGCGGCTTCGTCATCTGGAAGGCGAAGGCCGGCAAGCAGCTGCCCGTCGCCGTGGCGAAGGAGCTCATCGCGACGGGACGCACCGCCAAGCAGATCACCGGCTTCAAGGGCCGGAGCGGCCGGAACTTCCGTGCGCGCCTGGCGCTCGAGCAGAGCGACGAGGGCAAGTGGCGCGTCGAGTTCGACGAGGCCTGGGCCAAGGAGGGCGCGAAGCCGCCGGACGCCGAGACGGTGCCGGAGACGGCGACGGACGCCGCCAAGCAGGCCATCGCCGCAGCCGCGGCGCAGGACGCCGCGGCGTCGCCCGCCGCGTAGCGCCGCGCAGGAGAACGGGGGCTGCGCTCCGAACCCCGGGGGGTGGCCGCCCATGTCTTCACCGAACTCGTTCCGGAGGTCGACCGGCTCATCGCCGCGGGGGAGTTCGTCTGGGTGGAGATCCACGACCCCGACGACACGCAGGTCGACCGCCTGGCGGAGGTCTTCTCGCTGCATCCGCTGAGCGTCGTCGATCTCAGGCAGTTCGGTCAGCGCAGCCGCCTGGAGCACTTCGGCGACCACCTCGGCGGGGTGTTCTACGGCGCCGAGCCGGACACGGGCGCGCCGCAGATGCGTGAGGTCCACTTCTTCGCCTCGCCGCACTGGCTGGTCACGGTCCACCGTGACCCGATCCCGCCGCTGCACGAGCTGCGCGATCGCGTGATGCAACGCGGCATGCCCGACCCGGCGATGCTGCTCTACAAGCTCTTCGAGACGCTGACCGAGTCGTTCTTCCCGGCGCTGGACCGCATCGACGACGCCATCGACGACGTCGAGGCCGACATTCTGGAGGGCGCCGACCAGATGCAGGTCGAGCGGATCATCCGCCTGCGTCGGGTGCTGGTGGACCTGCGCCGCGTGATCTCTCCGCAACGGGACATGTTCACGACAGGCGGCGACCTGCTGGCCGAGATCCCCGGGTCGACGCCGAACCGCGACGAGTATTTCCGCGACGTGCGTGACCACCTGATCCGGGTCAGCGAGGTCATCGACGCCCAGCGCGACCTGCTCGCGGGCGCCATGGACCTCTACCTGTCGACGGTGTCCTTCCGGCAGGGCGAGATCAACAAGCAGCTCACCCTCATCGCGACGATCTTCCTGCCCCTGACGTTCATCACGGGGTTCTTCGGTCAGAACTTCGGCTTCATGGTCGCCGACCTCATCCGCGGCCCCGCGTCGTTCTGGGTCTTCGGGGTCGGGAGCCTCGTGGTGTCCGGCCTTGCGCTGCTCGTGTGGTTCCGGCGCCAGGGGTGGGCCTAGTCACGCAACCCACCCCGGCGCCGGACCGCGTCAGTGCGTCGACGTCTGATCGACCTCGCCGCGCCACGCGCCGGTCTCGCCGCCCGGGCCGCGCTCCTCGACGAGCTGCTTGAAGCGCTCGAGGTCGCCCTTGACGCGGCGCTTGGTCAGGCCGAGCGCGTCCCCGGTCTTCTCGACCAGGCCCTCGGGCTCGACGTCCATCTGCAGCATGATCCGCGTCTGGTCCTCGCCGGTCCGGTGGAACGTCACCACGCCCGCGTGCTCGGCACCCTCCTGGGAATTCCAGGCGATGCGCTGATCCGGGGTCTGCTCCGTGATCTCGGCATCGAACTCCTTCGTGCGGCCGGCGATGGTCGTGCGCCACCGGGTGTGGGTGTCGTCGAGCTGGCGGACCTCGTCGACGCCCTCCATGAACCTGGGGAACTCCTCGAACTGGGTCCACTGGTCGTACGCCGTGCGGACCGGCACGGCGACGTCGATGCTCTCCTCGATGGTCGACATGGTGTCTCCTCGGGTCGGGTCCGTCGCCCGTACCCGGACACCGCCGAGGTGACGCCAAACCGGCGCGTGACCGCTCACCGTCAGGTGGTGGCCTCCACGGCCTCTTCGGCGTCCTCCTCGGCGTCGCCTCCGTACCGACGGCTGAGGAGCACCGCACCGACCACGCCGAAGGGGATTGGCAGCCAGTAGGAGACGAGCCGGTAGGCGAGCGTGGTGAGCACGGCGCCGCCGCCGGTGACGCCGGCCAGGGCCAGGGTGCCGGTGAGCCCCGCCTCGACGAACCCGAGCCCGCCGGGGGTCAGCGGGATCTGCGCCAGGATCTGCGCGGTCACGAACGCCAGGAGGATGAGCGCGGGCGCCGGCCGGGCGCCGATGGCGGCGAGCGCGGCCAGCAGGGTCGCGTAGTCGAGCAGCCACCGGCCGATGGCGGCGAGCAGCGCTTCCCACCAGCGGCGCCCCATGACGTGCAGGATGAGCTCGCGCTCCTCGATCAGCCGCGCCGGGATGTCGGTGCGGGGTGGCCGGCGGCGGCGCATCCGGTTGCGGATGCGCTGGACCACTTCGCCGACGACCTCGAGCGGCCGGTCGAACGCCAGCAGGACGACGCCGACGGCGAACATCACCACGAGCAGGACGAGCCCGCCGACCGCGGCGCGGATGAGGCTCGCGTCCGCGCTGACGCCGCTGAGCAGCGACGGCACGGCGAACACCGGGAGCGCCAGGAGGACGGCGAAGACGAGGACGTTGGACGCGGTCAGCCCCGTGACGGCGATCCCCGTCGGGGTGCCGGCGCGGTTGAGGTAGCGGTACTGCAGCGCGGCACCCGCCGCGCCGCCACCGGGCACGACCCGCGCAAAGGCATTTCCTGCGAGCTGGGACCAGATCACGACGAACCAGTCGCGGTTGTTGATCGCGATCCGCTGCAGGCCCCACAGGCAGGCGAACGAGCCCACCTGGAGCAGGACCATGACGGCCAGCCACCACGGTGCGATCCGGTCCAGCTCGTCGTAGGAACTGAAGACCTGCAGCAGCGTGGGGGCCAGCAGGTAGAGGGATATGCCCGTGAGAGCGAAGAACGCGATGCGCGTCAGCACCGCTGGACCGTATCGTCACGTCAGGCCGTCGCCCCCGTACGCGACCCTGTCCGCCGCATGCCGCTCACCCTCGTCACCGGTCCCGCCAACAGTGAGAAGGCCGGGCCCGTCCTCGACGGCTTCCGCGCCGCGGTCGACGACGGGGCGATCCTCGTCGTCCCGACGTTCCCCGATGTCGAGCGTCTGCGGCTCGCTCTCGCGGAGGAGGGCCTGGTCTTCGGCCTGCGTGTGGAGCGATTCGGCGGGCTCTTCGAGGAGATCGTCCGGCGGACCGGGACCCGCGGGCGCGCGCTCGGCCCGACCGCTCGCCTGCGGGTGGTGACGGCCGCGGTCGCCGACGCCGAGCTCGACGCGCTCGCCGCGGCCGCGGGCACGCCGGGGTTCGGCCGGGCGCTGGCGCGGCTCGTGGATGAGCTCACGGAGCTGCGGGTGGCGCCGCAGCGCTTCTTCCAGGCCATGCGCGCCTGGGCGGGGGACGACCCGGCGCGGCGGGGCTACGGCGAGGAGCTGGCCGGGCTGTACGCGGGCTACCTGCGCCGGCTCGAACGCGCGCGGCGGCCGGACGCGGTCTCCCGGCGGCTCGCGGCGCTCGATGCGCTGCGGCGCGATCCGGCACAGTGGGGCGGCACGCCGGTCTTCCTCTACGGCTTCGACGATCTCACCGAGCTCGAGCGCGACGCGCTGGAGTCGCTCGCGCGGGCGGCCGACGTGACGGTCTCGTTGAACTTCGAGGCCGGCCGCAGCGCGTTTGCGGGTCGTGCGCGCACCGTCGCGGAGCTGCTGCCGTCCGTGGACCGCCACCGCGAGCTGCCCGGCCGGGCCGAGCACTACGCGCCGTCCTCGCGCGAGGCGCTGCACCATCTCGAGCGGCGGCTGTTCGAGCCGCCGGACGGCGCGCTCTTTGAGACGGTCGCCGCGGGCGACGCGGTCGAGCTGCTCGAGGGCGGCGGCGAGCGCGCCGAGCTCGAGCTGGTCGCCGAGCGCATCACGCGCCTCATCCGCGACGACGGGCTCGCCCCGGACGAGATCGCGGTCGTGCTGCGCACCGTCGAGGACGCCTCCGCGCTCGTGCAGCAGGTCTTCGCCGCCGCCGGGGTGCCCGTCGCGATCGACCGCCAGGTCCCCTTCGGCCGGCTGCCGATCGGCCGCGCGCTCCTGGCGCTCCTGCGAGCCGCGCTGCTCGACGGGACCGCCGGCGACCTGCTGACGTGGCTGCGCTCACCCGGGCTGGTGCGCACGCCGGGCTGGGTCGACGACGTCGAGCGCCACGCGCGGCTGACCGGTGCGCGCACCGCCGCCGACGCGCGTGCGATCTGGGAGGCCCAGCCGCGCCACTGGCGGCTCGATGCGCTGGACCGCCTCGCGGCTGCTGCTGCCGCGGGTGGGCCGGAACTGCCGCGCCGCGTCGCCGCCGAGCTCCAGGCGCTGCTGGCGGCGCCGTATCGGGACGAAGGTGATGAGGAGGCGCCCGCGTCAGACGCGATCTCGCCGCCTGCGCCGATCCTAGGTCCCGAGGAAGCCGTGGACGCAGCCGCGGTCACCGCCGCCCGCCGCGCCCTCGACGAGCTCGCCGGTCTGGCTGAGCGCGACCCCGGGCTGACGTGCACCGCCCAAGACGTCATCGCGCTGCTCTCCGACCTGAAGGTCCGCGTGACGCAGCGCACCGGGGACGTCGCGGTCGCCGTGACCGACCCGCTGACGATCCGGGCGCGCCGCGTCCGGGCGCTGTTCGCCTGCCGGCTCCAGGAGGGCGTCTTCCCGGGCCCGTCGCGGCCCGACGCGCTCCTGGGCGACGGCGAGCGCCAGGAGATCGCGCAGGCGGCGAACCTCGTGCTGCGCCGCCGGGCCGACGAGCTCGACGCCGAGCGGTACCTGTTCTACGCGACCGTCTCGCGTCCCGAGGAGCTGCTCGTCCTCTCCTGGCACATCGCTGACGACGGCGGCGACCCGGCGGTCCGGTCGTTCTTCGTCGACGATGTCGTCGACCTCTTCGCCGACGACCCGGACGCCCGCACGGTCCGTCGCCCCCTCGGCGCGGTTGGATGGGCCGCGGGCGCGCCCGCCGAGCGCGATGCCCTGCGACGCGCGGCGTTGGATGCACCCCGGCGCATGGAGCCCCCGCTGGCGCCGCTGCGCGATCCGGCCGTCCTCGCGACGCTCGCCGCGCGCCCCGCGTGGTCGGCGTCCCAGCTCGAGGTCTTCGCCAGCTGCCCGGTGAAGTGGTTCGTCGAGCGCGGCCTGCGACCGGAGGGGCTGGAACCCGACCCCGAGGCCATGGCCAAGGGCGCACTGGCGCACGCGGCGCTCGACGCGATGATCGCCGGGCTGGAGGGGGACACGCGGCTGACGCCCGAGCGGCTGCCCGAGCTGCGCGACCTCGTCCGCGACGCGCTCCAGCGCCTTGCCGCCGAGCACCGCCTGTCCACCGACCCCGCGCGGACCCGCGCGATCGCGCATCGCCTCGAGCGTGATCTGCTGCGCTACGTCGAACACGCGGTGAGCACGTCCAGCCCGCTGGTTCCGCGGCGCACGGAGGTCGGCTTCGGGGGCCGCGACGACGACCTCCCGGCGTTCACGCTGGCGGAGGGCGTGGCGATCACCGGTCGGATCGACCGGGTCGATGTCACGCCGGACGGCCGCGCCGTGGTCGTCGACTACAAGGGCAAGACGGCGACCGCCCACGCGAAGTGGGTCGACGAGCGCAAGTTCCAGATCGCGCTGTACATCCTCGCCGCCCGCGAGCTGCTGGGCGTCGACGTCGCGGGCGGCCTCTACCAGCCGCTCGGCGCCACCGAGCTGCGACCACGCGGCGCGGTCCGCGACGACGACGACCTCGCACTCGACCTCTTCGCCAACGACCGGCTCGACGAGGACGCGCTGCGTGAGGCGCTCGAGGGTGTGGTCGAGCGCGTGCTGGAAACCGTGGCCGAGCTGCGCGCCGGCGCGCTGGAGGGCCGTCCCGACACCTGCGCGTGGCAGGGCGGCTGCGCGTACCCGACGATCTGCCGGTGCGTCGGATGAGCGGCATGCGCGGCCCCGGGGGCCGGCTGCTGACCGACGAGCAGGCCGACGCGGTGCGACGCCGCAGCGGGCCGCTGCTCCTCGCCGCGAACGCGGGGAGCGGCAAGACGTCCGTCCTCGTCGAGCGGTTCGTGCGGATGATCTCCGACGACGGCATCGCCCCGGAGTCCATCCTCGCGATCACCTTCACCGAGAAGGCCGCCGGGGAGCTGCGGTCCCGGGTGCGTGAGCGCCTGCTCGAACGCGGGGACCGCGAGGCCGCGCGCACGATCGAGCGCGCGTGGATCTCGACCGTCCACGCGTTCTGCCTGCGGCTGCTGCGCGCCCACGCCGTCACCGCCGGGCTGGATCCCGACTTCCACATTCTCGACGAGTCGGGCGCGCGCGACCTGCGCACCGAGGCGTGGCGCACGGCGCTGACGGCGTTCCTCGACGAGGACGGCCCGGGCGCGCTGGACCTCACGGCTGCGTACTCGGCCGACAAGCTGCGCGAGGAGGTCGCCGCGGCGCACGATCAGCTGCGCAGCGCCGGCCAGACGCAGCCGGGGCTGCCCGCGCCGACGCTGCCCCCGGCGCCCGATCGCACCGCCCTGATGCTCGCCCATGCCGACGCGACCGCGGAGCTCGCGGCGGCGAAGGACAACCGAAGCGTGATCACCGCCCGCCGGGCGCTTGACGCGTGCGGGGAGATGCTCGCCGCCGCCGAGCCGGCCGAGGGACCTGACGCCGGGGCGCTCGCCGCGTCCGCGTTCAAGGCGGGCAACGCGAAGGCCCTGCAGACCGACCCGTGCACGCGCTACCTCGACGTGCTCGGCGCGTACACCCGCGCGTGGAACGACCGGCGCGCCGCCGGAGCGGTCGCCCTGTTCGACGCGCTGCTGCGCCGCTATGCGGCGGCGTATGCGGCGCAGAAGACCGCGGCGTCGGCGCTGGACTTCGACGACCTCGAGCTGCGCGCCCGCGACCTCCTGCGCGACCACCCCGCCATCCGCGTCCGGTACGCCGAGCGGTTCGTGCGGGTGATGGTCGACGAGTTCCAGGACTCCAATCCGCTGCAGACCGAGCTCTTCGCGCTGCTCACCGCTGAGAGCGGGGAGCTGGCCGTCGTCGGCGACGAGCGCCAGTCCATCTACGGCTTCCGCCACGCCGACGTCGAGGTCTTCCGCGCGCGGCGGGCCGAGCTCGCGCCCCGCGATGCCGTCGCCGTCCTCTCGGCGAACTTCCGCAGCGACCCGGCGATCCTCGCCGCGGTCAACGTCGCGTTCGCGCCGATCTTCGACGAGGACTTCACCCCGCTGCGCGCCGGCCGGGACGATGCCGAGACGCCCGACGGGCCCCCGCCGGTCGAGCTGCTGCTCACCGACGCCAAGGCGTGGGAGTCCGAGGAGGCCGACGGGGTGGCGCTCGGCGAGCTGCCGAACGCCGCCCGTTGGCGTCACGCCGAGGCGCGGCTGCTCGCGCAGCGGATCTCCGAGCTCGTCGCCGAGGGGACCCCGCCACAGGACATCGTCGTGCTGGTCCGCGGGCTGGGGGACCTGCCGGTCTACGAGCGCGCGATCGAGGATCGCGGCCTCTCCGTCCTGGCGACGGGCGGCCGGGGCTACTGGGGCCGCCAGGTCGTCCTCGACCTGTGCGGCTGGCTGTCGGCCCTGGCCAACCCATTGGATGAGCTGGCGTTGTATGGCGTGCTGGCGTCCCCGCTCGTCGGGCTGTCCTCCGACGGGCTGTGGGTCGTCGCGCAGAGCGGCCGGGGGCGCCTGTGGCCGAGCATCGAGGCCGGCGACGCGCTCCCGAAGCTCGGCGACGACGACCGTGACCGCCTCGAGCGGTTCGCCGCGCGCTTCGCCCACGAGCGCGGCCTGCTCGCGCACGTGTCGCTGGAGACCCTGCTCGAACGCGTCATCGCCGCCGCGGATTACGACCTCCACGTCCTGTCCCTGCCCGGTGGCGCGCGGCGCCTGGCCAACGTCCACAAGCTGCTGCGCCTCGCCGCCGCGCAGGCCGGGGTCGGGGCCGACGTGCGCGCGTTCGCCGACCACGCCAACGCCGAGCTGGAGGCCGACGCACGCGAGTCCGACGCGCCCGTCGAGCTCTCCGGCACCAGCGCGGTGCGCGTCATGACGATCCACGCGGCGAAGGGCTTGGAGTTCCCCGTCGTGTGCGTCGCCGACCTGGGCCGGGGCCAGCCCAACCGCTTCGGCGACCTGCTCGTCGAGGGCGACCGCGTGGGCCTGCGGGTGCGCGACCTCGACGGCGGCGCCGCCAGCGCCCTGGACTACGAGGAGCTCAAGCTCGAGCGCCAGGCGGCGCAGACCGCCGAGGAGCAGCGCGTCGCCTACGTCGCGATGACGCGCGCGGAGCGGCGGCTGATCCTCAGCGGCGGCCTCGCGGTGGAGAAGTGGCCGGACCCGACCGCCGCGGGCGCCCCGCCGCTGTCGTGGCTCGGGCTCGCCCTGGCGCCGGGACTGCGCACCGGGGCGCTGACCGATGAGGCGCCGGTGGCCGACCTCACGCACGATGTCGGCGGCAGCCGCGCGGTCGTCCGGTGCGCGCTGAACCGTCCGGCGACCGTGGGCCAGGTGCTGCTCGCCGACGCGCTCGCGCCGGCGGGGGAGCACCTGCCGCCCGCCCGCCCCGCCGGGGTCAGCGCGCCGCCGGCCCCGCTCCCCGCGGCGGCGCCGCCCGCGCGCACCCTGTCGTACACCGCGATCGCGCTGCACCGGCGCTGCGGCTACCGCTTCTACCTCGAGCGGATCCTGCGCCTGCCCGAGCGGCGGGACGACCGCGAGCTGCGCCGGCGCGACGCCGCCCCCGGGGGCCTGGACGGGCGCATGCGCGGCAGCATCGTGCACGGCCTGCTCGAGGACCTCGACCTCGCGCGTCCCGCGCCGTGGGACGCCGCAGGTGATCAGGCCGCGCGCGAGACGCTCGTGCGCGTCGCCGCCGAGCGCGCCGGCGCCGAGCCCGACGACGAGCAGGTCGCCGAGATGGCGGGCCTGGTGGCGGGCTTCGTCGCGTCGCCCATCGCCCGGCGGCTGGGCAAGGCGCGCCGGATCCATCGTGAGCACACGTTCTCGCTCCCGCTCGACGGGACGCTGGTCAACGGCGTCGTGGACGTCGTCGCGCACGAGCGCGACGGGTGGCTCGTCGTCGACTACAAGACCGACCGGCTCCCGGACGACGCCGACCGCGAGGCCTACCTCGACGCGGCCTATCGCGTGCAGCGCGAGACCTACGCGCTCGCCGCCCTGCGCGCCCACGCGCCCCGTGTCACCGTGGCCTACGTCCTGCTGGACCGGCCGGAGGACCCGATCGTCACCACGTACGAGGCCGAGGACGCCGCGGGCCTCGAAGCGCGGCTGCGTGAGGTGTCCGCGCCGCTGATCGCGGGCGACGCGCGGGTCGCGGCGGTGCCTCACCGCGACCTCTGCCTCGGCTGTCCCGGGCGCGGCGGCCTCTGCCCGCAACCGGTCGCGCTCACGCTGCGCGAGCCGTCAGAGGTCGCTGTCGGGTGACCGGTCGGCGCGCTCGATCACCGCGTTGAGCTCGGCTCCGAGCAGCAGGCAGAGGTTGGTGATCCACAGCCAGAGCAGCAGGATGATCGCCGCGGCGAAGGCGCCGTACGTGGCGCCGTACGAGCCGAAGTTCCGGACGTAGAAGGAGAAGCCGATCGTCGCGACGATCCACGCGCCGACGCCGAGGATCGCGCCCGGCGTGATCCAGCGCCACCGGCGCGGCTCGACGTCCGGGGCGAACGCGTAGACGACCGCGTAGATGAGCAGCGCGCAGCCGAGCGCGACCGCCCAGCGGGCCACGTTCCAGACGTCGGCGGCGACGTCCCCGAAGCCGATCGTGCCGAACAGGTCCTCGGCGATGCCGCCTCCGAGGAAGATGGAGACCAGCGTGAGGATCGCGAGGACGACGACGACGAGCGTCCACCCGAGGTTCTCGGCCTTCTGGCGCACGAAACCGCGGTCGTCCTCGACGCGGTGGACCTTGTTCAGCGCCCGTCCCGCGGCGCCGAACGCCCCGCTCGCGCCGTAGGCGGCGATCGCGATGGCCACCACGAGCGCCGCGCCGAGGCCGCCGCCCGAGCGCTCGATCGCGCCACGCAGCGACTGCTCGAGCGCGTCGGCGACCGCGGCGTCCGCACCCTGGTCCGCCGCGTACTGCACGGCCTCCTCGACGAGCTCCTCCGTGCCGAGCAGGCCGAGGACCGCGACGATCACGAACAGGGCCGGGAACAGCGACATCATCGAGTAGTAGGTGAGCGCCGCGGCGCGGTCGGTCATCTGGTCGCCGGTGAAGCGCTGGAACGTCGCCTTCGCGACCGCCACGACGCCGTGCGGCGCGGGTCCGGGTGCGGTGTCGGGCTTCTCGGGGGCGTCGATCGCCATCCGGGGCATCATGCCCGTTCCTCGGGCCGGCCACGCCCGGATGGGGTCAGCCGGTAGCGTCCCGGGCGTGGCCAGCCCGCGGTTCTTCTTCGACTACGGCTCCCCGTACGCGTACCTCACGGCAGAGCGGATCGAGGCGCTGCTGGGACCGGTGCAGTGGTGCCCGGTCTTCCTGGTCGGCGTGTTCAAGGCCGGCGGCCGGCGGTCGTGGGTCTACACCGAGCGGGCGGGGGAGGAGTGGGCCGAGGTCGAACGCCGCCTGCGTGACCGGGGCCTTCCGCCGCTGGTCCTGTGCGACGGCTGGGCCGACCGGCTGATCCCGTCGTCGACGCCCGCGCGGTCGACGCTCATGGCCCAGCAGGTCGCCCGGGTGGCGATCGAGCACGGGCGCGTGGCCGCGTACAGCCGGGCGCTCTACCGCGCGGAGTTCCAGCGTGGGGCGGACCTGACCGAGCGGGCCACGGTGCTCGCGGCCGCGGAGGAGTCCGGGCTGCCCGTCGCCGACGCCGCCGCCGCGATCGAGGACCCGGCGCGCAAGGATGAGGTGCGCGCGGCGACCGAGGAGGCCGTGGCGCTGGGCGTGACCGGCGTGCCGACGGTGCTCGTGGGCGCGGAGCGGTTCTGGGGCGACGACCGCCTCGAGGACGCCGCCGCGGCGCTCGCCGCGTCCGCCTGATCAGGCGGAGTCGCCGGGCAGCAGCGCATGCCCGTCGGCGACCGCCGCGGCGAGATCCACCACGCGCCGACCCTGGCTGCGCGCGCGGGTGCGCAGGAGCTCGAACGCGGCCCGCTCGTCGAGACCGTGGCGCTCCATGAGGATGCCCTTGGCGCGCTCGACGACGGCGCGCCGCTCCAGCGCGCCACGCAGCGTGTCGACCTCGTCGGAGAGCGCCTGCGCCTCGCCGTGGCGGCGGATCGCGACCTCGATGGCGCCCTGGATCTCGGCAAGCTCGTCGGAGGAGGCGAACGCGGCGATGCCGCGTTCGGCGGCGGCGGCGAGGAAGGTGGCGTCAGGCCGCTCGAGCAGGACGATCACCGGGCCCTCGAGCGCCTCGGAGAGCTCCTCGATCAGGTCGAGGGCGTGCTCGTCGTCGCGGTGCAGGACGACGATCGCGAGCTCAGGGTCGGTGGCCGCGATCCGGTCGGACGCCTCCTCGACGGTGACCGCCAGCGCCGTGACCTCGTGGCCGAGCGTCTCCAGCAGCGTGCCGAGGGTCCGGAGCGTGCTGCGCTCCTCGTCGGCAAGCGCGACACGCAGGGCGGTCGGGCCGGCCTGTTCGGGGGTCGTCGCCATGGGGCTATCATTCCACCAGCTCCTGGTTCGACCCGACCCCCGTCGACCCTCGAGTGCCTGACGTCCCTGCCCCCGGCGTCGACCTGTCCAGCGACATGCTCGACGATCGCCGCCCCACATCAGACGCCTTTGGCCTGCCCGCACGCATGTGGGCGACGACCGCTGCCCGGGGTCGCGACCTGCGACGCCGCCGCGAGCGCGACCCGTCGCCCGGCGAACTGCAGGCGCTGGCGCGCCGCGTCGACGCCGAACGTGAGCGGTTGACGCAGCTGGGTCGGCGGGCGCCCTCGGTGTCAGAGCTTGCGCGGGCGGCCGACTGCGAGATCGAGACCCTGGTGCTCGTCCTCACCTCTCGGCATGTGACGGCGGACCGACGGCTCGAGCCGCTGTCGGTCCTGCTCGCCTACGCGCGTGGCCACGACGCCGCGGCGATCGCCCGGACGTATGGCTCGACCGTGGGCTCGACCGCGCGCATCATCAGGTGGGCGCTGCAGCGCGCCCGCTGAGCCGGGGGAACGAACGGCCAGGACCCGGGCAGGATTCTCACGTTCGCGTCGAAACTCGACGGAATGGGTACTAGGCCCTATACTTCTCAGATTCGGCGGGCGCTCCGGCAACGGACGCCCCCTGGGTCGGTGGAGGTGGTGACGCGTCGCGACACCACGTCGATCTCGATCCGGTACGCCACGTCAGCACGCCGACGGCTCACCCGCACTCCACGGGGCGACGCTGCGCTCGGCACCGCGCCCCGCACCGTGAGTGCGGTCACAGGACCGGAACTCCTCCGGGTCTGACGGGTCGTATCAGGCAAGAGCCGACGGTCCCGGGAGAACCCAGATCGGGACCACGACCGTAGCACCATGTGCCATCACCACTTCCGGTGGTTGCACAAGCAACGACTTCGAGCTAGAATACCTACTTCCCCCCTCGGATTTTCCCCCCCGAAAGGCATCGTGAAGAACGACTACGACCAGCTTGAGCAGATTCTCCGCAGTGCCGAGCACTTCCCGCTGCTCGACCACGAGACGGTTGTCGACCTCGCCCAGCGCATTGAGAAGGGCGATCTCGCGGCCAAGGAGAAGCTGATCAACTCCAACCTGCGCCTGGTGGTCTCCATCGCGCGCAACTACCAGGGGCAGGGCCTCGCGCTCGGCGACCTGGTGCAGGAGGGCATGCTGGGTCTGATCCGTGCCGCCGAGAAGTACGACTACCGCAAGGGTTTCCGCTTCTCGACCTACGCAACGATCTGGATCCGGCAGGCGCTTCAGCGCGGCCTGGATAACACCGGGCGCACCGTGCGGCTTCCCGCCCACGTGGCGCAGCGTGTCCGCAAGCTGCGGCGTGTCGAGCGTGAGCTCGCCGTCGAGCTCGGCGAGGCTCCGTCCTCGGAGAAGCTCGCCGAGGTCCTCGAGACCGACCTGGACGAGATCGGTCGCCTGCGCGACTACGACCGCGTCCTGGCCAGCCTCGACGCCGGCGTCGGTGAGGAGGAGGACACGCCCCTGGGCGCCCTCATCCCCGTCGAAGGCGCCGACACCGAGCAGCAGGTCATCGACACCGTCCACGGGCAGGAGCTGCGCATCCAGCTCAACCGCCTGCCCCAGGACGAGCGTCAGGTCCTCGACCTGCGCTTCGGCACCGGCCGCGAGGGCGAGCACTCGGTCGAGCAGACCGCGCGCAAGCTCGGCGTCCCGGTGAAGGTGGCCCGCGAGCTCGAGCGCCGCGCGCTCGAGCGCCTCAGCCGCGAGCCCGACGTGGCCGCGCTGCGCGAAGTCGCCGCGTAACCACCCGGCTGCAGCACCAAGATGTTCCGAGGGCCCCGCACTGCGGGGCCCTCGGTCGTTGTGCAGCAACTTCGTGGGACGCTGGTCGTTGGTGCGGCGATGACCCTGGTTCGTTCTCTGGTGGCAATTGCGGCCGTCACCGTCGGTCTCGCCTCGGCCGCGAGTGCCCAGGCGACCATGGACACGCTCCGGCGCGGGCCGGCGTGCGATCGCGGTGCCACGGTCCTGCGATCGCAGGAGGCGCGGGTCCGGCGCGCCGGCGACCTGCTGTTCGGTTGCTTCGGTCGAGCGACGCGCGGCCGCGAACTCGAGCGCACAGGGTGCATCACCGGGTTCTCAACCTCGCTGCCGCTGTGCGTGGTGGTCGCGCGGCCCGTCCTCTCCGGTCGCTGGCTTGCGTATGCCACCCGAGTCGAGCAGGCCGACCTCGACGCGTGGCTGGACATCTCGTCGGTCCGCGTCGTTGATCTGCGGCGCGGCCGACGGTGGACCTACGACGCGTGCCCGGGCTCGTGGTCAGTGACATCGGCCTCCCAGACGGTGACCTACCACTACGGGCTCGCCGCGGTCCGGCGGATGCTGGTGACGCCCACGGGCACCGCGGTCTTCTCGGCCCGCGACCGGCGCGACCCGGCGAAGGGCAACCTGATCTGTGTCGCGCGACCCGGCCGCGGAGCCACGGTCGTACTCGCCGAGAGCCGCGGCATTGACGTCACGAGCCTGCGAATCTCCGGCGCGTCGGTCACCTGGCGTGACGCCGGGGTCCTCCAGAGCGCCGCGCTGCCGTAGGCGGACCTGGACACATGTCCGATGCTTCTGGGCGCCTGTGACGGGGGTCACACGCCTAGGCTGGATCGATGTCCCGAAACCTGGTTCTCTGCGCCCTCGCGGCGGTCACCGCACTCGCGCTGCCCTCCGCCGCCGGTGCGGCCACGAAGCAGCAGTACTACGTGTCGCTCGGCGACTCGTACGCCACCGGCTATCAGCCGACGTCCAAGAGCGGCGGCACCCGCAACGGGTTCGCCTACCAGCTGCCGGGCCTCGCGGCCAAGCGCGGCTACAAGTTCAAGCTCGTGAACTTCGGCTGCGGCGGCGCGAACTCGACGTCGATCCTGCAGCAGAAGCTCGCCGCCGACGCCAAGTGCAAGGGCCCCGGCGCGCCGGGCTACACCGGCACCCAGGTCGCCGCCGCCGAGAAGTTCCTGAAGGCCAACCGAGGCAAGGTCGGGCTCATCACCGTGTCCATCGGCGGCAACGACGTCACGTCCTGCGCCCGCGCCGCGAACGCGGTGGACTGCGTCGCCACGGCGATCCCGAAGCTGGAGAAGAACCTCGCGACGCTGCTCAAGCGCCTGCGTGCCGCTGCCGGTCCGAAGGTCCGCCTCGTCGGCACCACGTACCCCGACGTCATCCTCGGCTCCTGGGTGGGCGAGAACCCCAACCAGGACCTCGCGAAGCTGTCGGTCGCCGCGTTCCAGTCGCTCATGAACCCCGCGCTGAAGAAGGGCTACGAGAAGGTCGGGGGCCAGTTCGTCGACGTGACGAAGGCCACGGGCGCCTACACCCCGCTCGACCAGACCACGACCACCGCGGAGTACGGGACGATCCCGGTCGCGGTCGCCGAGGTCTGCCGGCTGAGCTTCTACTGCTCGGTCCGTGACATCCACGCGACCACCGAGGGCTACCGGATCATCGCCGAGCTCGTCGCGAAGACGCTCCCACGTCGCGGTTAGCCGCCGCTGGGCGCGGGCATGGCATGGGGACCCCACGAAACCCTGAGGTCCCCATGTCATCCACCCTTGCCGGCAAGAAGATCGCCATCCTCGCCACCAACGGCGTCGAGCGCGTCGAACTCGAAGGTCCCCGTGACGCCCTGCGCGACGCAGGCGCTGACATCGAACTGCTGAGCCTCGAGGCCGGCGAGTTCCAGGGCTTCGACCATCTCGACCAGGTCACGACCTTCCACGCCGACAAGGCCGTGGGCGACGCGGACGCCGCCGACTACGACGGCCTGCTCATCCCCGGCGGCGTCGCCAACGGCGACTTCCTCCGAGGCGACAAGGACGCCGTCCGGTTCGTCGCGGGCGTCGCCGAGCGCAAGATCCCGATCGCGTCGATCTGCCACGGCCCGTGGATCCTCATCGAGGCCGGGGTCGTCGACGGGCGCACGGTGACGTCCTGGCCGTCGCTGCAGACCGACCTGCGCAACGCCGGCGCGGAGTGGGTGGACCGCGAGGTCGTCGTCGACGAGGGGCTCGTCACGAGCCGCAATCCCGACGACATCCCGGCGTTCAGCGCGAAGGCCGTCGAGGAGTTCGCCGAGGGCCGTCACGAGGACGCGCCGACCCCGTCGGCGGCCTAGCCACGGCGCAAGAGACGCTGCGCCCGTTTGCCGAACGGGCGCAGCGGGCGATACTTCCCTCATGCCCCGCGCGATCTGGACGGGCGCCATCAGCTTCGGGCTGGTCACGATCCCGGTGAAGATGTACTCCGCCGTACAGCGGAAATCCGTTCGGTTCCACCAGCTGAACGGGAAGACGGGCGTGCGCATCCAGCAGAAGCGCGTGGACCCGAGCACCGGCGAGGAGGTCCCGTACGACGACATCGTCAAGGGCTACGAGCTGTCGCCGGACCGGTACGTCGTGATCGAGCCCAGCGAGCTCGAGGCGCTCGATCCGAAGAAGACGAAGACCATCGACATCGAGGACTTCGTCGAGGAAGCGGACATCGACCCGATCTTCTACGACCACCCCTACTACCTGGCGCCGGGCGCCGGCGGGGCCAAGCCGTACCGGCTGCTGCTCGACGCGATGCGCGAGACCGGCCGGGTCGCCGTCGCCAAGGTCGTCATCCGCTCGAAGGAGCAGCTCGTCGCGATCCGCCCGATGGGCGAGGCGCTGGAGATGAGCACGATGGTCTTCGCCGACGAGGTCCTCGGCGCGGACCGGCTCGACGAGATCCCCGACCCCGACGAGGTCAAGACGACCAAGCGCGAGCTGGACATCGCCAAGCAGCTGGTCGACTCGCTCGCCGGCGCGTGGGAGCCCGAGAAGTACAAGGACACCTACCGTGAGGACGTCATCGCCCTGATCGAGCGCAAGGCCGCCGGTGAGGAGATCGCCGAGCAGCCCGTCGTCGAAGAGGACGAGGCCCCGGTGCCCGACCTCATGAGCGCCCTGAAGGCGTCGCTGGACGCGGTGAAGTCCCGCGACGGCGGTGAGGCGAAGAAGAAGCCTGCCTCCACCGCCGCGAAGAAGCCGGCGGCCAAGAAGGCGAAGCCGAAGGCCAAGGCGAGCTGACCCGCGCGATCCGTCTCCGGCGCGTCAGCAGCGCCGGCCCGGGGATCCGCCGTCGCCGGCACGGACGCGGATTCGTCTATCTCGACGAGAGCGCGGACGGTGAGCGCGTCGACGCACCCGAGACCCTTGCGCGGATCACCGAGCTCGCGATCCCGCCGGCGTGGACCGAGGTGTGGATCTGCCCGTACCCCGGCGGGCACATCCAGGCGACCGGGATCGACGCGAAGGGGCGCAAGCAGTACCTCTACCACCGCCGCTGGCGCGAGCGGCGCGACCAGGAGAAGTTCGACGACATGCTCGCGTTCGCGCGCAAGCTGCCGCGCCTGCGCCGTCTGGTCGACGAGGACCTCGCCCGCGGCGACCTCTCCCGCGAGCAGATCCTGGCGGTCGCCGTGCGGCTGCTCGATCGCGGGTTCTTCCGCATCGGGACCGAGGACTACGCCGTGGAGAACGAGACGTACGGCCTGGCGACCATGCGCAAGGAGCACGTCACCGTCAGCGACGCCGTCATCGTCTTCGACTACCCGGCCAAGCACAGCAAGCGCCGGGTGCAGTCGGTCGTCGACCCCGAGGTCGCGGACGTCGTCGCGACGCTCCGCCGCCGGCGGGGTGGGGGCGACGAGCTGCTCGCCTACAAGCGCAGCGGGCGCTGGGTCGACGTGCGATCGACCGACATCAACGCGTACCTCAAGGACGCGATGTCACGCGACGTCAGCGCCAAGGACTTCCGGACATGGGGCGCGACCGTCGTGGCCGCCGTCGCCCTCGCGGTCGCCGAGCCGCACGTGCATTCGAAGACCGCGCGGACCCGGGCCGTGCGGCACGCGATCAAAGAGGTGGCGCACTACCTCGGCAACACGCCGGCCGTGGCCCGTGCGTCGTACATCGACCCGCGGGTGTTCGACCGCTTCTCCGACGGCGAGTCGATCCACGCGGTGCTGCCCAAGCTCGGCGCCGAGGACGACGCACCGGCGATCCAGGGGCCCGTCGAGCGCGCGGTGCTGCGCCTGCTCAGCTCCTGAGGATTGCGGCCGGATGCTGGCCTGAACCTTCGCCAGGATGCGAGGCATGGCTTCCTGGAGAGACATCGAGGCGGCGGCGCCCGAGTTCGCCGCCGCGGCGCGCGCGTTCCTGGACGCGCATCAGCACAAGACCATCGCGACGCTGCGCCGGGACGGCTCCCCGCGCATCAGCGGAACCGAGGCGACGTTCGTCGACGGCGACCTGTGGTGGGGGTCGATGCCGAACGCGGTCAAGGCGATCGATCTGCAGCGCGATCCGCGGTTCGCGCTGCACTCAGGGTCGGACGACCCGCCGGCATGGAAGGGCGACGCGAAGGTCTCGGGGCGCGCGGTCGAGGTGCACGACCGCGAGGCCGCGAAGGCGCTGGTGCGCGCCCAGGGCAACGACCCGGAGGGGGAGGCGTTCACGGAGTTCCACCTCTTCCGGGCCGACATCAGCGAGGTCGCGCTCGTCCGTCTGGCGGAGAGCGGCGACAAGCTGATCGTCGAGTCCTGGGTCGAGGGTCGGACGCCGGCGCTGCGGCGGATCGAGCGCTGACTACGCGGCGATATCGGCGTCGAGCGCCGCGAGGGCCTCGTCGCGCGATGACCGGATCGTGAAGATCTGGTCGAGCCCGGTGATCTCGAACGTGCGGGCGATGCTCTCGTCGACGTTGACGACGGCGAGCGCGCCCTCGCGCGAGCGCAGCCGCTTGAGACCGCCGATCAGCACGCCCAGGCCCGTCGAATCGAGAAACGTGGTCTCGGACAGGTCCATGACGACGCCCGTGGCCCCGCCCTCGATGACCTGCGTGAGCGTCTGCTTGAGGTCCGGCGCGGTGTACAGGTCGATTTCCCCGGCCACGGCGATGACGTGACGGTCGTTGGGCTGCGGCTCGTGGCGCAGGGCAAACTCAGCAGGCATCGTTCCTCAGACTACCGGCGGAGCGAATGCGAGCCGGACCCGCAACTCGTCGGGCTCCTCGGCGACCTCGACGGTGTCGGCGACGCGCTCGAGCACGTTCCCGACGCCCGGCAGGCTCGCTGCCTCGAGGAGTGCGGCGCCGCCGCCGTCGCGCAGGTCGCCGACCTGCAGCTCGAGGCCTTCTGAGGATGCCGTGATCTGAATGCTGATCCGGCCGTCGGCGCCCTGCTCGGGACCGTGGGCGGCGATCGCGTCGGCCAGCAGGAGGGCGTCGTCGAGGCGGTCGATCGGGCAGTCCGCGCGTGCGGCGAGCATCGCCACGACCGCGCTGAGCACCGGCCCGACGATCGGGCCGCGCCGGACGACCACGGTCGCCACGGTCTGGCGCGGCGGGGTGCTCACGCGGCCTGCGTTCCGGTGAGGCCGAACGTCATCCGGACCTCGGTCGGGTGGTCGGCGCTGCCGCCCTCGAGCTCGAGCGACTGCGAGAGCGTCGCGATGAGCGGGAGCCCGAGGCCGAGACCCGGCGAGTCCGGACGGGGGTGGATGCCCGCTCCGCGGTCGCGGACGACGATCACGAGTTCCTCGTCGCTGATGGTCGCGTCGACCTCCAGCGGGCCGTCGTCCTCGGTGTAGGCGTGCAGCACCACGTTGGTGCACGCCTCGGTGACGGCGAGCTTGATGTCCGCGGCGATCTGGTCGGGCAGGTCGAGCGCGTCAGCAAGTCCACCGAACGCATGGCGGACGACCGCGACGTTCTCGGCCCGGGCCGGGACGAGGAGTTGGAGATCGGGCGATTGGCTCACTGGGCGGGGCTCTCGGTGGCGCTCGGTCCTACGACGGAAGGGATCGGTCCTGCCCGGGGATGGTGCCCCGCTGGGCCCGGTCTCATTCCTCGAATGTGGACGATACCTGGGCGTCTGGTCGTTCGGGCGCGGACATTTGTGCCGTCCTACGTCCACGCGCGCGAGGACGGTGCCGCGAATCGGCTGCGTGCGGGGAGGGCGTCCCTGGACGCGATGGAGCACTCGGTGCGCCGAATCCCATCCCGCCGGACGGGTCTGATCGACCTTCCACTGATACCCTTTCCGTTCCCTCAAGTGCCGTTTGTCCGCCCGGGGGCACTCCTATGAATCCGCAGATCTTGCCGCCACAGGCCGACGGCCTCTACGACCCTAGGTTCGAACACGACGCATGTGGCGTCGCGCTCGTCGCCAAGCTCGACAACGAGCCGATGCGTGACGTCGTCGAGAAGGCCCTGCTCGCCCTCGAGAACCTCGAGCACCGCGGTGCCGAGGGCGCCGACGTCCGCACCGGCGACGGCGCGGGCATCCTCACGCAGATGCCCGACGCGTTCCTGCGGACGGTCGTGGACTTCGAGCTTCCTCCGGTCGGCCGCTACGGCGTCGCGATGTGCTTCCTCTCGCAGGATCCGGCGATCCGCGAGAAGCAGGAGCAGCTGCTCGAGCTGAACACGCGTGTCGAGGGCCAGCGGGTCCTCGGCTGGCGCGACATCCCCGTGGACCTCGAGCACGTCGGCGACACGGCCAACGAGACGCGCCCGTACATGAAGCAGTTCTTCGTCGAGGCCGGCCCGGGCTTCGACCAGGACCGCGAGGCGTTCGAACGCAAGCTCTACGTCATCCGCCGCATCTGCGAGCTGGCGTCGGGTCCGGACTTCTACGTCGTGTCGTTCTCGTCGAAGACGCTGAACTACAAGGGCATGCTCATCTCCCACCAGGTCCGGAACTTCTTCCCGGACCTGCTGGACGAGAAGTTCACGAGCGCCATGTGCCTCGTGCACTCCCGCTTCTCGACGAACACGTTCCCGAGCTGGGAGCTCGCGCACCCGTTCCGCGTCATCGCGCACAACGGTGAGATCAACACGCTGCGCGGCAACATCAACTGGATGCGGGCCCGTGAGAGTCAGCTCGAGAGCGAGCTGCTCGGCGCCGACCTCCAGAAGGTCATGCCGGTCGTCCGCCCCGACGGCTCGGATTCCGCGACGTTCGACAACGTCCTCGAGCTGCTCATGCTCGGCGGGCGGTCGCTGCCGCACGCGGTGATGATGATGATCCCCGAGGCCTTCGCCGGCCGGGACGACCTGCCCGAGCATCTCGTCGGGTTCTACGCCTACCACTCGTGTCTCATGGAGCCGTGGGACGGTCCGGCGGCGGTGTGCTTCACCGACGGCGACGTCGTCGGCGCCACGCTCGACCGCAACGGCCTGCGTCCCGGCCGCTGGGTCGAGACGCACGACGGCCTCGTGGTCCTGGGCTCCGAGGCCGGCCTACTCGGCATCAAGCCCGACCAGGTCAAGCGCCTGGGCCGCCTCCAGCCGGGCAAGCTCTTCCTGGTCGACCTGCTCCGCCACCGCATCGTGGAGGACGAGGAGGTCAAGGCGGAGGTCGCCACGCAGCAGCCCTACGGCGAGTGGCACGACCAGCAGACGGTCCAGTTCAAGGACATGGAGCTCGTCCAGCCGACGATGACGGGCGTCGAGCCGACGCCCACGCGCCAGCGCGCGTTCGGCTACACGCAGGAGGACCTCCGTGTCCTCATCGCGCCGATGGCCGCGAAGGGCGAGGAGCCGCTCGGCTCGATGGGCAACGACACCGCGCTGCCGGTCCTCTCGGACTTCCGCCCGCCGCTGTACTCGTACTTCAAGCAGCTGTTCGCGCAGGTGACGAACCCGCCGATCGACCCGATCCGCGAGTCCATCGTCATGAGCCTGGCGTCGCACCTGGGCCGGACGAGCAATCTGCTCGACGAGACGCCCGCGCATGCCCATCAGCTGGTCCTCAGCCAGCCGATCCTGCGCAACGTCGAGCTCGAGACGCTGCTCTACGGCGCGCACGACGTCTTCCGCACGCACACGATCGACATCACGTGGCCCGCCGACCAGGGCGTCGACGGCATGCAGGTCCGGCTCGCCGAGATCTGCGACGAGGCCCACGACGCGATCGAGGCGGGCGTCAGCATCCTGGTCCTCTCCGACCGCATGATGAAGGCCGCGCGCGTGCCGATCCCGGCGCTGCTGGCCGTCGGCGCGGTGCACCAGCACCTCGTCCGCGCGGGCACGCGCCTGCAGGCCGGCCTGATCCTGGAGTCCGGCGAGCCGCGCGAGGTCCATCACATGGCCACGCTCATCGGCTACGGCGCGAACGCGATCAACCCGTACCTGCTGCTCGACACGGCCGACGAGCTCGTCGTCGAGGGCCGCGTCCCGGGCGTCACCAGCCCCGACGACGCCGAGAAGAACATCGTCAAGGCGATCGGCAAGGGCCTGCTGAAGACCATCTCCAAGATGGGCATCTCGACGATCCAGTCCTACTCGGGCGCGCAGATCTTCGAGGCCGTCGGCCTGGAGAAGGACCTCATCGACCGGCACTTCACGGGCACGTCGTCGCGCATCGGCGGCATCGGCCTGGACGTCCTGGCGCGCGAGACGCTCGACCGCCATCAGTCGGCCTACCCGACGAACGAGGAGATCCTCCCCGTCGGCGGCACGTACTACTGGCGCCGTGACGGTGAACGTCACGCCTGGAACCCCGAGACCATCGCGCTCATGCAGCACGCGGTCCGCCAGGAGGGCGAGCAGGCCCAGGAGACGTACGACCAGTTCAAGACGCGCGTCAACGACGACGCCGCGCGCCGCGGCACGCTGCGCGGCCTCATGACGTTCCGCGACGACGTCGAGGCGATCCCGCTCGACGAGGTCGAACCGGCCGAGGAGATCGTCAAGCGCTTCGCCACGGGCGCCATGTCCCTCGGCTCGATCTCCCGCGAGTCGCACGAGACCCTCGCGCAGGCGATGAACCGCCTCGGCGGGCGCTCGAACACGGGCGAGGGTGGCGAGGACCCCGTGCGCTTCGGCGACGACCGCCGCTCGTCGATCAAGCAGGTCGCCTCCGGCCGCTTCGGCGTCCACATCAACTACCTGGTCAACGCCGACCAGCTCCAGATCAAGATGGCGCAGGGCGCGAAGCCCGGCGAGGGCGGCCAGCTGCCCGGCCACAAGGTCGACGACTACATCGGCGGCGTGCGCCACACGACGCCGGGCGTCGGCCTGATCTCGCCGCCGCCGCATCACGACATCTACTCGATCGAGGACCTCAAGCAGCTCATCTACGACCTGCGCTGCGCGAACCCGAAGGCCTCGGTGTCCGTGAAGCTCGTGTCGGAGATCGGTGTCGGCACGGTCGCCGCGGGCGTCTCGAAGGCGAACGCCGACCACGTCCTCATCGCCGGCCATGACGGCGGCACGGGCGCGTCGCCGCTGAGCTCGATCGTCGCGGCCGGCGCGCCGTGGGAGATCGGCCTGGCCGAGACCCAGCAGACGCTGCTGCTGAACAACCTGCGCAACCGCATCACGGTCCAGACCGACGGCCAGCTGAAGACCGGTCGGGACGTCGCCATCGCCGCGTGCCTCGGCGCCGACGAGTACGGCTTCTCCACCGCGCCGCTCATCGCGACGGGCTGCATCATGATGCGCGCCTGTCACCTGAACACGTGCCCGGTGGGCATCGCCACGCAGGACCCGGAGCTGCGCTCGCGGTTCAAGGGCACGCCCGAGCACGTCGTCAACTACTTCTTCTTCGTCGCGGAGGAGCTGCGCCAGATCATGGCCTCGCTCGGTGTCCGCACGCTGAACGAGATGATCGGCCGCGTCGACCTGCTCAAGGCCGACACCGCGATCGACCACTGGAAGGCGCGGGGCATCGACCTCACGCACATCCTGCACATGCCCAAGCTGCCGGAGGGCACGGTGCTGCACCGCACCGAGCTGCCGCCGGCCGTGCTGGACGACGCGCTGGACTGGGAGCTCGTCGCCGACGCGAAGAACGCGATCGACGCGGCCCAGCCCGTGCAGCTCGAGAAGGAGATCGTCAACAAGCAGCGCTGCGTCGGCGGCATCCTGTCGAGCCACATCGCGCAGCGGTACGGCCTCGACGGCCTGCCCGACGGCACGATCAAGGTGACGTTCAACGGGTCGTCCGGCCAGTCGTTCGGCGGGTGGCTCGCGCACGGCGTCGAGTTCACGCTCGTCGGCGACGCCAACGACTACACCGGCAAGGGCCTGTCGGGCGGCACCATCGCCATCCGGCCGCCCGAGGGCGTGTCGTACAAGGCCGAAGAGAACGTCATCATCGGCAACACGACGCTCTACGGCGCGACCAGCGGCAAGGCGTTCTTCCGCGGGCTCGCCGGCGAGCGCTTCGCCGTCCGCAACTCGGGCGCCACGGCGGTCGTCGAGGGCGTCGGTGACCATGGCTGCGAGTACATGACCGGCGGTGTCGTCGTCGTGCTCGGCGAGACCGGCCGCAACTTCGCCGCCGGCATGAGCGGCGGCTACGCGTTCGTCTTCGACGAGGACGGCCGGTTCGCCGACCACGTCAACCCGTCGATGCTCGACCAGCTCGAGGGCTTGCTCCCGGAGGACCGCGACCTCGTGCGGTCGCTCGTACAGGAGCACTTCGACCGGACCGGGTCAGCCGTCGCCGAGCGGATCCTCGCGGACTGGGACACCCAGTCGATGAAGTTCACGAAGGTCTTCCCGACCGACTACAAGCGCGTGCTCGCCGAGCGCGCGGCGAAGGCGTCGGCCGAGGGGAACGGCCAGGTCGTCCCGCCCCCGCGCGCGGACGAGTTCAAGGACGAGGCCGTCGACGTCGTCGGTGCGCCGGCGGTGCGGCCCGGAGAAGGGGAGTAGTCGTGGGTGAACTCGGCGCGTTTCTGAAGATCGAGCGTCACGGCGTCCAGTACCGGGACCCGAACGAGCGCATCAGCGACTACCACGAGTTCGTCGCACCCCAGCCTGACGAGGAGCTGTCGCGGCAGGGTGCGCGCTGCATGGACTGTGGCGTGCCGTTCTGCCACAACGGGTGCCCGCTCGGGAACCTGATCCCCGACTGGAACGACCTCGTCTACCGCGGCCGCTGGCAGGACGCCATCCGCCAGCTCCACGCGACGAACAACTTCCCGGAGTTCACGGGCCGCCTGTGCCCGGCCCCGTGCGAGGCCGCGTGCGTCCTGGAGATCAACGAGGGCGACGCCGTCACGATCAAGCAGATCGAGCAGTCGATCATCGACCACGCCTGGGACAACGGCTGGGTCGTCGCGCAGCCGCCGTCGATCGAGACGGGCCGCAAGGTCGCCGTCGTCGGCGCGGGTCCCGCGGGCATGGCCGCCGCGCAGCAGCTGCGCCGCGCCGGGCATGCGGTGACGCTGTTCGAGCGCGACGAGGCCGCCGGCGGGCTCATCCGCTTCGGCGTGCCGGACTTCAAGATCGAGAAGCGGATCGTCGAGCGCCGCGTGCAGCAGCTCATCGACGAGGGCGTCGACCTGCGCCTGGGCGTGGACGTCGGCGTCGACGTCACCGCCGAGCAGCTGCAGGCCGAGTACGACGCGGTCGTCCTGACCACGGGTTCGCGCGAGCCACGCGACCTGCCGGTCCCCGGTCGCGAGCTCGACGGCATCCACCCGGCGATGGACTACCTCTACGTCCGCAACCGCTTCGTGGCGGCGACCGAGGGCCCGGCCCCGGCCGTCCCCGCGCCCGACGGGCTGCCGCAGATCACGGCCGCCGGTAAGAACGTCGTCGTCATCGGCGGCGGCGACACCGGCGCGGACTGCGTGGCGAACTCGCTGCGCGAGGGCGCGACCCAGGTCGTGCAGCTCGAGCTGCTGCCGCTCCCGCCGCAGACCCGCCCCGACGATCAGACCCCGTGGCCGCTGTGGCCGGCGAAGTACCGCCAGAGCTACGCAGCCGAGGAGCTCGAGGCGCTGGCCAAGGGCGAGCAGGACTACCAGGTGGTCACCACGTCGTTCTCGGGTGTCGACGGCCGCGTGACGACGCTGAACGCCGCGAAGGCGCAGCCGGCTCCGCCGTTCGCGCCGATCGAGGGCAGCGACTTCGAGATCAAGGCCGACCTCGTGCTGCTGGCGATGGGCTTCCTGCATCCCGAGCAGCCGCTGCTGGACCAGTTCGGCGTCGCCAAGGACCCGCGCGGAAACATCAAGGCGACGAAGCCGTACACGACCTCCGAGCAGGGCGTCTTCGCCGCGGGCGACGCGCGCCGCGGCCAGTCGCTCATCGTGTGGGCGATCAACGAGGGCCGCCAGTGCGCCCGGATGGTCGACCGCTACCTCATGGGGCTGGATCGCAGCGACCTCCCGGTCGGCGACGCGGACGAGGGGCCCGAGGGCCCGCCGATCCACGTGTCGCCGGGGCTGGCGGGCGGCAAGCTCAACGGCTAAGCCATCCCGCGCTCCTCGATGAGCGCGAGGATGTTGCCCGCCGGGTCGGTGAACCACGCGATGCGCGGCCCGTCGTCTCCGCCGCCGGAGATGCCGCGCTCGTCGTGCTCGAAGCCGTCGTAGCGCTCGAACGTCACGCCGCGTGACGCGAGGCCGTCGACGGCGGCCTCGAGGTCCTCGACGGGGAAGTTCAGGACGGTGGCGTTCCCCGGCCGCACGTCGGGCTTCGTGTAGATCATCGTCGGCCGTGCTCCGCCGTGGAGCTTGAGCGTCAGCAGGTATCCGTCCATAATGGACTCGGTGTCGATACCGAGCGTCTCGCCGTAGAACCGGCGCGCCGCTTCCATGTCGTCCACCGCGAAGCTGCTGAAGGCCTCGGTTGTCGCAAGCACCGTGTGTCCCCCTTCGGTCGTCGTCAGTACCCGTGTGGACCGCCGCACCGCACGGAACTCATCGGTCGCGCACCATGAACGAACCGATGAGTTCTCCGCCGCCCGGAGGTCTGAACCGGCACGCACCACGCTCACCATCGAGGACCCGACACCATGCAATCCCAGAATCCCCAGAAACTCAGCGCCTCCGAGGACCGGCAACGGTGGGTCGCGCTCTACGTGCTGTGCGCCGGCATGCTCATGATCGTGCTCGACGGCACGGTCGTGAACGTCGCGCTGCCGACCATCCAGGACGATCTGGGCTTCACGAGTTCGAACCTGGCGTGGGTCGTCAACGCGTACATGATCGCGTTCGGCGGGCTGCTGCTGTTCGCGGGCCGGATGGGTGATCTCATCGGGCGCCGGAAGATGTTCCTCTCCGGGCTCGCGCTCTTCAGCGCGGCATCGCTGCTGTGTGGCCTGGCGTCGAGTCAGGAGTGGCTGGTGGCGGCACGGTTCCTGCAGGGCATCGGCGGCGCGATGACCGCCGCGGTGATCCTCGGGATGATCGTCACGATGTTCCCCGAGCCGAAGGAGCAGGCCAAGGCGATCGGGGTGTTCGCGTTCGTCGCGTCGGCCGGCGGGTCCATCGGCCTGCTCGCGGGCGGCGTCCTGACGTCGGCGATCAGCTGGCACTGGATCTTCTTCATCAACCTGCCGATCGGCCTCGTCACCGCGGTGCTCGCGCAGCGGCTGCTGGCCGACGACGCCGGCCTGGGGCTGAAGGCCGGCGCCGACGTGCCGGGCGCGATCCTCATCACGAGCGCGCTGATGGTCGGCGTCTACACGATCGTCGCGCCCGCGGCCGAGCAGGGGTGGACCCACAGCGAGACGCTGCTGTTCGCGCTCGGCGCGCTGGTGCTGCTCGTCGCGTTCATCGTGCGCGAGTCGACGGCGGCCACGCCGCTCATTCCGCTGCGGATCTTCAAGTCGCGCAACGTCACCGGGGCGAACCTCATCCAGATCTTCGCGATCGCGGGCATGTTCGGCCTGTTCTTCCTGGGCGCGCTGTACCTCCAGCGCATCCTGGGCTACGACGCGCTGGAGACCGGGCTGGCGTTCCTGCCGATGACCATCGTGATGGGCACGCTGTCGGTGAAGTTCGCCGAGCCGCTCATTACGCGCTTCGGCGCGCGGACGCTGCAGTTCCCGGGCCTGGCGCTCGTCGCGCTGTCGCTCGTGCTGTTCACGCGCACGACGGTCGACGGCAACTACTGGGAGCACGTCTTCCCGGTGATGGTGCTGCTCGGCCTCGGCGCCGGGATCTGCTTCCCGGGCCTGATGACGATCGCGATGTCGGGCGCCACGCCGCAGGACGCGGGTCTCGCGTCCGGGCTCGTGAACACGAGCGCGCAGGTCGGCGGGGCGGTCGGTCTGGCGGTGCTCGCGACGCTGTCGGCGTCTCGGACCGAGGACGCCGAGGCGACGGGCACCGCGACGGCGCAGGCGCTGCTCGACGGCTACCACCTGGCGTTCTGGGTCGCGGCCGGGCTCGTGCTCGTCGCCATCGCGGTCGCGGCGTTCGTGGTGCGGCCGGTGCAGATGCCGCCGCACGGCGAGACCGCACCCGAGCTCGAGCCGGAATTCGCGCTGGCGGGCGCCGACGCGTAACGGTCTGCCGCATCGGGTCGACAGACGGGGAGCATGTGCCCGTTTGCCGACCCGATGCCGCCGCCCGGCTGAGATAGTCCGCCGATGTCCCTGGGTCCCGCCACCGCGGCGGACGCGAACCGCTGGCGGGTGCTCGCGGTCGTCTGCGCCGCGCTGCTCGTCGTCGTCATCGACGCGACGGTGCTGCACATCGCCGCGCCGTCGATCAGCGAGGACCTGCGGCCCAGCGCGGTCGAGCTGCTGTGGATCATCGACGGGTACGCGCTGGTCGTCGCGCCGCTGCTCGTGGGCTTCGCGAAGCTCGGCGACAAGGTCGGCCGCCCGCAGGTGATGCTCGCGGGGCTGGCCGTGTTCACGGCGGCCTCGATGGTCGCGGCGTTCGCCCCCAGCCCGACCGTGCTCATCCTCGGCCGCGCGCTCATGGGCGTGGGCGGCGCGATGATCATGCCCCAGACGATGTCGATCCTGCGCGACGTCTTCCCGGACCGCCGGGAGCGCACGACCGCGGTCGGCATCTGGGTCTCGGTGAGCAGCGCGGGCGCGGCCATCGGGCCGATCATCGGCGGCTTCCTCGTCGAGCACTTCTGGTGGGGATCGGTGTTCCTCATCAACATCCCGATCCTCGCCGCGATCGCCGTCGCCACGCTCGTATGGCTGCCGCCCAGCCGCGCGGCGAACCCGGCGCCGCTGGACCCCGTCAGCGTCGGCCTCGTCACCGCGGGCATCCTCGGATTCGCCTTCGGCGGCAAGCACGGCGCGCGCTACGGCTTCGACGACCCCGTGGCGCTCGTGACCTTCTTCGGGGGCATCGGGCTGCTCGTCACGTTCGTGCGCAGGCAGCTCGCCACGACGACGCCGCTGCTCGACGTGCGGCTGTTCGCCCAGAGCGCCTTCGCGGTGGCGGTCGGCTGCATCGTGCTCGCGATGGTCGCGCTCATCGGCCTGGACTTCTTCTTCGCCCAGTACCTGCAGCTCGTGCTCGGACTCGAACCGCTCGCGGCCAGCGTGCGGCTCATCCCGCTGGCGGTGGCGACGATCGCCGGCGGGCTCATCGCGGCGCCGATCCTGGCGCGCGTCGGGACCCGGAACGCCATCGCGGGCGGGTTGCTGCTCAGCGCGCTGTCGCTCGTGCCGCTGCTGTCGCTCGGCCTGGCCGACGAGTGGGTGGTCCTGTCGGCGTCGTTCGTCGTGCTCGGGCTGGCGATCCAGGTCGTCGCCGTCGCGGCGAACGACGTCATCGTCTCGGCGGTCACGACCGACCGCGCCGGTGACGCCGCGGCGATCGAGGAGACCGCGTATGAACTGGGCGGCGGCGTCGGGATCGCGGTCCTCGGCAGCGTGCTCGCCGCGATCTACACCGACCGGCTGACGACCGTCCGTGGCGTGCCCGCCGGTGAGATGGAGGGCTCGCGCGAGTCGCTGAGCGAGGCGACGGAGATCGCGCAGGGCCTGCCCGCCGCGATCGGTGACGCGCTCACCGACGCGGCGAGGCTCGCGTTCCTCGACGGCCTGCACATCACGATCGCCGCGTCGATCGTGCTCATGCTGACGGCGACGGCCGTGGCCGCCGCCGTCCTCCCACGGGTGTTCAGCGGTGCCCGTTGAACGTGATGACCTGCTGGATCCCGCTCGGCCGGTTGGAGTACGCCATGGTCGTCGTCAGGACTCCGGGGACGAAGTCGATCCGCTCGGCGTTCGCGTTGGCCCGCCAGGTCGTCGGGTCGCTCGACCCGTAGCGCCGGGCCAGTGACGAGCCCGCCGCGT
Organism: Solirubrobacteraceae bacterium; assembly: GCA_016463765.1. Taxonomy (GTDB): domain Bacteria; phylum Actinomycetota; class Thermoleophilia; order Solirubrobacterales; family Solirubrobacteraceae; genus Svornostia. The sequence goes on from JAEMQS010000025.1 coordinate 47,021, forward strand.
CGATCGCCCGCCACAGATCGCGACGGCACTCGGCACGGTCGCCCGCACCGCAGTAGCGCAGGTTGTACCGGCCCCGGACGTTCTGCCCGAGGATCGTGCGCAGGTCCTTGTCCATGTACTGATGCCAGCCGCCGAACTGGCCGCCGGGCGGGGCGTCGAACCGCCGCACGATGCTGCGCAGGCGCGGCAGCTGGCGGCCCAGGACGGGCTCCATCGCCGCGTCGGCCAGCCGCGCCCAAATGCCGTCCATGACGGCGGCGCCCGGGTCGTCGATCCGGCCGTCCCCGTTGCGGTCCAGGCGGTTGCCGCCGTTGCGTCGCCATGCGTCGAGCGTGTCGAGCATCCGCTGGGCACGGGTGGAGGGCGGGCGGGACTGTTTCAGGAGACGCGACAGCGTGGGCTGGAGCTCCATGACGCGCACGTCCTGCGTCGCGCCCGCGTTCATCGCGCCGGTCAGCGACGCCAGCGAGTGCTTCGACCGCGAGAACACGCCGCGGCGGAGCAGGTCGTTGCGGGCGATCGAGCCCTGCATCCACTGGTCGTCCGCCGCGGTGAACTTGGCGGCCGAGGTGTTGTTCCAGTTGATGATCGTCCCGTTCTTCGGGTTGACCTGCTGCGGGTGGCGGGAGTCGGCGAGGAACCCGTCCCACTCGTACTCGCCCGTGCCGCGTGTGGGCAGCGCCGGGTCGACGCGCCGGTCACGCAGCGGCAGCCGCCCGGTCGTGACCAGCGCGATGTTGCGGTGGTCGACGTAGAACGAGTTGAACGTCTGCGGGGACTGGAGCGCCGAGCGGATGAACGACTGGGGCGAGTTCACGCGGCTGCGGAACATGTCCGCGTAGAAGATCTGGTCGACGACGTCACGGCCGTAGCTCGAGCGCTTCGAGCTGATCGCGACCTCGCGCGAGCCGACCCTGCCGTAGCCGACGACCGGCCCGTGCACCGTGCGGTGGAACCGCAGGCGCTGGGACTTCCCGCCGATGGTCAGCGTGCCCGCGTCGAAGGTCTCCATCGACCGGCACCGGCCGTTGTAGCGGTACCGCGTCCGGCTGCCGCCGCAGAGCTCCTCGGCGTACTCGTCGATGATGTCGGCGCCCGCGCTGGTCAGCGACCATGCGTAGTCCTCGCCGCGGCCGATGAGGATGTAGCCGGGCAGCGGCGCGCTCGTCGCGCCGCGGACGTTGATGCCCGGGCCGCGGAGGTTCATCTCCAGCGTCAGGCCGGGGTAGAAGTAGCCGATCTGCGGGCCCGCGACCATGAGCGGGTTGCCAGTCTCCGACCGCGAACCGGAGACGAGCAGCGCGTTGCTCTGCTGCGGCGGGATCGTCCGCGGCACCGCCGAGGTGCGTGCGGCCGGCGTCGGCGTGTAGCTCGTGAGCGCCACGCTGCCCGGCCCCGACCGCGACGTCGCGCCGCCGTAGGGGAACGACCGGTCGATCGACAGGCTGGCCTCGGGATCGTCCTTCTGGCGCAGGTCGTCGAAGGCCTGGCGGCCGCGCCGGTCGCCCAGCTCGGACCGCAGGCCGGTGAGCAGGGTGGAGCGGCGCGCCTCGTCGCCGCCGCCCTGGCCGAAGAACTGGCCCTTCAGCGCGTTCAGCGCGATGACGTCGTTGCGGGTCCACGGCTTGGCCGGCGAGCCGCTGGCGCGCAGGTAGTCGTTGATGCCGGCGATGTACGTGTCGATGTCGCGCAGCACCTCGCGGCCCTTCGGGCCCTGCGCGGTCAGCACGTTGACCTGCTTGGCGACCTCGCGCTCGGTCTGGGCGCTCGGCGCGAACTGGGCCAGCGAGGAGACGAGGCCGATCGCGGAGAGGCCCGGCGCGTCGATCGCCGCGACGCGCGAGTTGTAGCGCGCCTGCTCGAGCAGCAGCGCGCGGTCCTTCGCGACGACCCAGCCGGCGCCCCACACGACGTCGTCGGCGGTCTGGCCGGTGATGTGCGGGACGTTGAAGCGGTCGCGCTCGATGGTGACGCCCGCGCGCGGCGCGGGGTCGGGGGTCAGCGGGCCGTCGACGGCGGGGTCGAGCTGCTCGCTCTTGAACAGGCTGAACAGGTCGTCGTTGGTGACCTGGTTGAACTTCGGCGTCAGCGCGTCGTACATCCGCGCCTGGTCGGACGCGGCGGGCGGTGGGGGCACGGCCCCGTACTGACCCGACGGGATGATGTTGCGCGCCACGGGGGCGTAGTCGGCGGCGCTGCTCGAGGCGGGGACGGCCGCGAGGAGTGCCAGCGCGGCGGCGGGGACCGCTGCGCGAGGAATGACCCGGTTCATGGAGCGATGGTGACGCCGACGTCATGTTCATGCGCCGATTGAAGATGACGCAGGCGTCATCTTTCGCTAAGGTGACGCCTGCGTCACTTTTCTCGAACCGCGGGAGTCTTGCCAGCCATGCCGAATCTGCCCACCGCCGCCGTCATCGGAGCCGGCTCGTCCGGCATCGCCGCGATCAAGGAGCTGCACACGCGCGGCATCGACGTCGTGGGCTACGAGGCCTCGGATCGCATCGGCGGCAACTGGGTCTTCGGCAACACCAACGGCATGTCGGCGGCCTACCGCCACCTGCACATCAACACGTCGCGCACCCGCATGGAGTACGCCGACTTCCCGATGCCGGCGTCCTATCCCGACTACCCGCGCCACGACCAGATCGCCGCGTACTTCGAGGATTACGTCGATCACTTCGGCTTCCGCGACCGCATCCGCTTCGAGACGAAGGTCACCTCCGCTGTCCGAAGCGACGACGGCGCGTGGGAGCTCACCGACGACCGTGGCGGCACGCAGGCGTACGACATGCTCCTCGTCGCCAACGGCCACCACTGGGACCCGCGCTGGCCCGAGCCCGCGTTCCCCGGCAGCGACGACTTCACCGGCGTGCAGATGCACGCGCACAGCTACATCGACAACGAGATGCTGCGCGGCAAGGACGTCGTCATCCTCGGCATGGGCAACAGCGCGATGGACATCGCCGTGGAGTCCAGCTACGTCGCCGAGAACACGTACCTCGCTGCACGGCGGGGCGCCTGGATCGTCCCCAAGCACATGGCCGGCCGGCCGACCGACGCGATGGCCGCGAAGTTCAACCGCCCGCAGCTGCCGTGGAAGCTGCGCCAGCGCACGTTCCAGAAGCTGCTCGAGCTCAACGTCGGCAAGCCGGAGGACTACGGCCTGCCCAAGCCCGACCATGCGATGGGGGAGGCGCACCCGACGATCTCGGGCCGCATTCTCGACCGGCTGACGCACGGCACGGTGACGCCCAAGCCGAACATCGCGCGGCTGGAGCGCGACGAGGTCGTCTTCACCGACGGATCGCGGGTCCACGCGGACGTCGTGATCTACTGCACGGGCTACAAGGTGACCTTCCCGTTCTTCGCCGAGGACCTCATCTCCGCCCCGGACAACCACATCGAGCTGTTCCGCCGCGTGTGGCACCCCGACCACGCGAACCTCGCGTTCATCGGGCTGCTGCAGCCGCTCGGCGCGGTGATGCCGCTGGCCGAGGCGCAGGGCCGCTGGGTTGCGCGCTACCTGCGCGGCGAGTACCGGCTGCCGTCCCCGGCGCAGATGCGCGAGGACATCCGCCGCGACCTCGCGTCGATGGCCAGGCGATACGTGTCGAGCAAGCGCCACACGATCCAGGTCGACTTCGACGACTACCTGTGGCACCTCGCCCGGGAGGAGCGCGCCGGCGCCGAACGCGCGCGGGCGGCGGGGTTCACGCCGCCGCTCCCGGCACGAGCGGCTGACCCGGAGCGCGCCGCGGCGTGACGACCGCCGCCGACCCGCCGCTCGGCCGCCGCGAGCAGACCAAGCGCGCGAACCGCGCGACGATCCTCGACGCCGCCCGCGAGGTCTTCGCCGAGCTGGGCTACGGCGCCGCGTCGGTGCGCGACATCATCCGCCGCACGGACCTCGCGGCGGGCACGTTCTACAACTACTTCCCGGACAAGGAAGCGGTGTTCCGGGCGCTGCTCGACGAGCTGGCCCTGGAGGTCGGCGGCCTGACCGCCCAGGCACGTGCGAGTGCCACGACGCTCGACGACTTCGTCGAGGAGGGCTTCCGCGCGTTCTTCGTCTACCTCGCCGAGGACCCGGTGCGCTGCGAGCTCCTGCGGCGCAACGCCGGTGCGGTGCGGTCGCTGTTCGAGGGCGAGGCGATCGACGCGGTGCTCACGCAGCTCGGTGCTGACCTTCAGCGGGGCATCGACGCCGGGCTGATCCCGCCGCACGACACCGAGCTCATGGCGACGGCGATGTTGGGCAGCGCGTTCGAGGTCGGGATGCGCGCGGCGGAGCGCGATCCGGTGGACGTGGAGACGGCGACACGGCTGTGTGCGGACATCTTCCTGGGTGGGTTCGCGCGGATGCGAGAGGGGTAGCAACCGTCCGTCATACGCCGTACTATGGATGTATGACAATGCTGAGCTTCCGGGTCCCGGACGATGAAGCCGACGAAGTTCAGCGCTGGGCTCAGGAGCTGGGAATCGATCGCTCTGAGCTGCTGCGTGACGCCTTGCACAAGCACCTTGTGAGCCTCCGTGGCGCGCGCGATGCGGAGAAGTGGAATGCGCAGCCGCTCACCGAGGGCGAACGATCGCTCGGCGCGTCTGCGGACTGGGGCCCGGCGGAGGACTGGACCGACTGGGCCAGCGCGTGAAGCGCGGCGAGGTCTGGTTTGCCGCGACGCCGGGTGGAGACCGGCCGGTGCTCGTCCTGACGCGCGATCCGGTCGCCGACCGGATCGGCGCCGTCGTGGTCGCTGCGCTGACGCGCACCCGCCGAGGGCTCGTCTCCGAGCTGGAGCTGACGCCGCAGGATGACGGCGTACCGACGGCATGCGTCGTGAACTTCGACAACGTCCACACCGTCGGGCGCGACGCCTTCCGTCGGTGCATCACGCAGCTGTCGGATGCGCGCATGTCCCAGGCGTGTCGCACGCTGCGCGACGCGACCGGCTGCTGAACTCAGGCCGCCCGCGCCGCCGCGAGCACCGCGCCCGTCACCGTCGCGAGGTCCTCGTTGCTCGTGACGTACGGCGGCATGACGTAGACCAGTTCCCGGAACGGGCGGATCCACACGCCGTGGTCCATCGCCGCCGCGGTGGCGGCGGCGACATCGACATCGTGGTCCAGCTCGACGACGCCGATCGCGCCCTGCACCCGCACCTCGCGCACGCCGTCGATCTCGGCGGCATCGGCGAGCCCGTCGCGCAGGCCCCGCTCGATCCGCGCGACATCGGCCGCCCAGTCACCGTCGAGCAGCAGCGAGGTCGACGCCAGCGCCGCCGCACACGCCAGCGGGTTGGCCATGAACGTCGGTCCGTGCATGAGCGCGCCGCCGCCGTGCTCGGTGATCGCGTCGGCCACCGCGGTCGTGCAGAGCGTCGCGGCCATCGTCATATACCCGCCGGTCAGCGCCTTGCCCAGGCACAGGATGTCCGGCGTGATGCCCGCGTGGTCGGCGGCGAACAGCGCGCCGCTGCGACCGAAGCCGGTGGCGATCTCGTCGAGGATGAGCAGCAGGCCATGGCGGTCGCACAGGTCGCGGAGGAACCGCACGCACGCCGGGCTGTGGATGCGCATCCCGCCGGCGCCCTGCACGACCGGCTCGACGATGACCGCGGCGAGTTCACCCGCGTGCTCCTCGGCCAGGCGCTCGACCGCGGCGGCCCACGCCTCGTCGAGCGGCGCCTCGAATCCGTCGGGTGGCCGCGGGGCGAAGATGTGCTCGCGCAGCGTCCCGGCGAAGAGGTGGTGCATCCCGCCGACGGGGTCGCAGACGCCCATCGCCCCGAACGTGTCGCCGTGATAGCCGCCGCGCACGGTCAGCAGGCGCGTGCGGCCGGGCCCGCGGGCCATCGCGGCCTGCAGCGCCATCTTGATCGCGACCTCGACGGACACCGAGCCCGAGTCGGCGAAGAAGACGTGCTCGAGACCGTCCGGCGTCATCGCGACGAGCCGCTGCGCGAGCGTGATCGCCCCCTCGTGCGTGAGCCCGCCGAACATGACGTGCGCCATGCGCCCGAGCTGCTCGGAGACGGCGGCGTCCATGACGGGGTGGCGGTACCCGTGGATGGCGCACCACCAGGACGCCATGCCGTCGATGAGCTCGCGGCCGTCGGCCAGCTGCAGTCGCACCCCTTCGGCGCCGACGACCGGCAGTGGCGCGATCGAAGCCGGCATCGGGCCGTACGGATGCCAGACGTGGGCCTGGTCGGCGGCGACGAGATCGGACCAGCGAGCAGGCATCGACCCGGACCCTAGACTGCCCGTCGGTGCCCAGCTTCTGCCGTCACAACCGCTTCATCCAGAACTGCCCGATCTGCAAGAAGGAGCTGGAGCCCCAACCTGCGGCGCGCCCACGGGCACGCTCCGGGTCGGGGACCAAGCGCACCTCGTCCGGCACCCGGCGCACGAGCGGCGTGCAGGTCCGCCGCGAAGTGCGGGCCGCGGACGATGGGTACCGCAACGAGCTGGTCCCCGGTCTGAAGTCCTCGGCCGACGCGCGCCGCCTGGCCGAGGAGCTGGCGTTCAGTGCCGCCCGCCTGGCCGAGCTGGCGACCAACCCGCCGGTGGGGTACGCCGCCGTCGCCGTGGCCGATGATCCTGAGCAGGCGCTGTGGCTGGCGTTCCTCATCGCCTACCTCGGGCCGCTGGAAGGCGATGTCGCGTTCGCCGCGATCGACGGTGCCGCCACCGACTGGGCCGCAGGCGAACTACCCGACCTCGGTGAGACGAAGCTCGGGCCGCGCACCTCGCACGACCCCGCACGAGGTGACCGCACGCTCACCGCCTACCGGGCGTGGGCGGAGCGCAGCGGCGGCCAGGTCGCCGGGCTCGCGGGGGAGGAGTCCTGGTCGCCGGAGCGCCGGTTCTCCCGCGCCTTCGAGCGCCTCGGGACCCTGGCCGGCTTTGCCCGCGGACCACGCTTCGACCTGCTCGTCAGCCTCGGCCGGCTCGGGGTCCTAGACCTGACGGCCGAGTCGCTGCACTACGGCGAGGACCAGACCTCGATCGGCGCCAAGCGCGTCTTCGGCATCGCCGACCTCTTCCTCATGGAGAAGCGCTCGGCCGAGCTGGCCGACGCGACCGGCGTCCCGCTCGAGGCCCTCGATCTCGCGCTGCACAACTGGTCGCGGCCCCCGCAGGGGCGCGCGACCATGGGCTCGCAGGCGGTGGGAGACCCGGACGCGGTCGAGCTCATCGCCGACGAGCTCGACGCGTAGCGCCACCCCGGCAGCCTCAGCCACCTCCCAGGTCCGGCCCAGCGCACGCTCGGCGGCGGTCTCGATGCTGCCGCCATGACCTCGACCTCCCTCCTCGACACCCCTCGCCGGGTAGCGGTGGACACCGCCTCCCGGCCCCGGGTCGAGATCGTCGTGCCCGTCTACAACGAGGAGGCCGCGCTCGCGCCCTCCGTGCGGCGGCTGCACGACCATCTCGACGCGTGGCTGCCCTTCGACTGGCAGATCACCATCGCCGACAACGCGAGCACCGACGCCACACCTCGGGTGGCCGCGGCGCTCGCCGACGACCTTCCCGGTGTGCGCGTCCTGCGCCTGGAGGAGAAGGGGCGCGGCCGTGCGTTGCGCGCCGCCTGGCTGGCGTCCGACGCCGACGTCGTCGGCTACATGGACGTCGATCTCTCGACCGACCTCAACGCCGTGCTGCCGCTCGTCGCGCCGCTCGTCAGCGGGCACTCGGATGTCGCGATCGGCAGCCGGCTGGCCCGCGGATCGAACGTCGAGCGGGGACCCAAGCGCGAGCTCATCTCGCGCGCCTACAACCACCTGCTGCATCTCACCCTCGCCGCGCGGTTCACCGACGCGCAGTGCGGGTTCAAGGCGGTACGCGCCGAGGTCGCGCGTCGGCTGCTGCCCGACGTGCGCGACGACGGCTGGTTCTTCGACACCGAGCTGCTCGTCCTCGCCCAGCGCGAGGGGCTGCGCATCCACGAGGTCCCCGTCGACTGGGTCGACGACCCGGACTCGCGCGTCGACATCGTCCACACGGCACTCGACGACCTGCGCGGCATCGTCCGGCTCCTGGCCCAGACGAAGCTGCTGCGGTTCGCGGCGATCGGCGTCGTGTCGACGATCGCCTACGCGCTGCTGTTCCTGCTGTTGCGCGGACCGGTCGGACCGGGGTGGGCCAACGGGCTCGCGCTGGCGATCACCGCCGTGGGCAACACCCAGGCGAACCGGCACATCACCTTCGGGATCCGCGGCCGCGAGGACCTCGCGCGCCACCATGCCGGCGGGGCGGTCGTCTTCGTCCTGACGCTGGGCCTGACGAGCATCGCGCTGGCGGTCATGCACGGGATCGACCCGAACCCGCCGCGCGCGATCGAGCTCAGCGTCCTCGTCGCGGCGAGCGCGGCGGCGACGATCTCCCGCTTCATCGCGCTGCGGACCTGGGTGTTCGCCACGCGCGGCCGCGCTCGCGCCGCCGCCCGCCGTGCCGTCGCCGCGATCGGTCGCGCCGATGTCTGAGCCCTTCTCCACCCTCACCGAAAGGACCGCCGTGTCGACCCCCTCCGTGACCC
>JAEMQS010000001.1 GCA_016463765.1 Solirubrobacteraceae bacterium
CGATCGCGCGGGCGCTGCTGACCAAGCCGAAGATGCTGCTCCTCGACGAGCCGACGGAGGGCATCCAGCCGTCCATCGTGGCGGAGATCGAGGAGTCGATCCTCGCCTTTCACTCCCGGGACGGTTTGGGACTCATGGTCGCCGAGCAATACGTCGAAATGGCGCTGCGCATGGCCGATACGTACGTCGTGCTCGAAGCGGGCATCGTCGTCAACGACGGCCGCACCGCCGACCTGTCGGCGGAGGACGCCTCCAAGCTGCTGGCGATCTGAACCGGAGATCGCCTGCGGACGGGCCGCTGCGGGGTGCGGCGGTCCTTCAGCAGGGTTCGGCGGGATGCGGGCTGGGAGCGGCCCGCATCCCGTCGGGTCCCACCCCCGTCGTCCCCGCGACCATCACGCGGTTGCGGCCCTCGCGCTTGGCCGCCAGCAGCGCGGCGTCGGCCAGCGCGAACGTGGCGTCGTAGTCGAACTGCGTGCCTGAGGCTGAACCCGCGACCCCGAGCGACACCGTCACATCGACGCCCGCCGCGGTGGACCGCGCCACTGCCACGCGGATCCGCTCGGCCACAGCGACCGCGACGTCGGCCCCGGTGCCCGGCAGCAGGATGACGAACTCCTCCCCGCCGATCCGGTACATCGCGTCGAACGCGCGGAGCTCACCGCGCATGCGTTGCGCGACCTCGGCCAGCACCCGGTCGCCGGCCTCATGGCCGTTCGCGTCGTTGATGGCCTTGAAGCGGTCGAGGTCCGCCACGATCACGGCGACGGCCTCGCGTCCCACCGGCCGGTGCGTCAGCTCGGCGATGCGCGCCTCGAGCGCGACGCGGTTCAGCGCGCCCGTCAGGCCATCGCTGACCGCCGCCACCCGCAGCTCGGCGACCCGTGCGCCCATGGCGCTGCCGACGATCGCCATCGAGACCCCGAGCGCGATCGGCAGGACCAGGATGACGGGGTTCGCCGAGATCTCGCTCGCACCGACGGTCAGGGTCGACGCGGCCATGAGCGCCGCGGCCCACAGGACCAGGACGACCGTGCCCCGCCCGGGCAGTGACGCCGAGAACCCGAACATCGCGATCGCGAAGATCGGCAGCGCGAAGAAAACGTCGGGGCCCGCGACGAGCACGGCGCACGCGGCGCCGACCTGCATCGCCATGAACCCCAGCAGGAACGCGTACTCGGGACGTGGCCTCGTGGTCACCGCGCGCGTCGCGAGGTCGACGAGCAGCCCGGAGAGCACCACCGGCACCAGGAGCTCCCAGCCGAGCCAGGGCACCATCGAGACGATCGCGACCGTGACCAGCGCGCTCGTCGCCGCGTTGAACTTGCGCGTGCGCAGGACGATGTCGACGAGGTGCGCACGAGCGATCCCGTCGCGCACGAGCCAGGTGCCCTCGCGGGCGTCGCTTGCGGCCTCCCGCTGGGGCGCCGGCGCCGGGGCCGCCGCGCGGCCGGCGCGCAGCTCGACGGCGCGCGTGTCGACGTGGTCATCGCCGGCCAGGAACACCCGATCCCGGCCCGCGGACTTCGCGGCGTACAGCGCCGCGTCGGCCTGCACGAACGCCTGGCGGTACTCGAAGCCGTCGTCGGGCGCGGTGACGGCGACACCGAACGATGCGGTCAGGGCCACCCCGGCCACCGGCGCACCGGCCACCGCTGCGCGCAGTCGTTCCGCCAGCTCGCGGGCCGCCGTCTCGTCGACGCCGGTCACGACGAGCACGAACTCCTCGCCACCGAAGCGGTAGACGGGCACGCCCCCGGCCGCCTCGGCGAGCCGGCGTGAGGCCGCCACGAGCACCGCATCGCCCGCAACGTGCCCGAGCGTGTCGTTGATCGTCTTGAAGCGGTCGAGATCGACGATGACGAGCGCGACCCGCTCGTGCGACGCGCGGACCTGGTGGGTGACCTCGGCGACGCGCGCCTGCAGCGCGGTGCGATTCAGCAAGCCCGTCAGCTCGTCGACGACCGCGTCGTCGCGCGTGACCATGTCCGCGTCGCGGACCGCCATCGCGGAGAGCGTGATGACGAGCAGGAGCAGGGCGGGGACCCACAGCGCCGGCGGGATCGCCGCGATCTGATCCCAGGCCGTGGCCAGCGTCACCCCGACGAGGGCGACCATCGTCACGACCGCGCCGGCGATCACCGTGCCGCGGCGGAAGCCGGTTGCGGCGAGCAGCATCGGCAGGATCGGGACGCACAGGACGTAGACGACCGGCCCCTGGGCGAGCGCGACGCTCAGCGCCATCATCGCCACCGCGAAGACCCACGCCGCGAACGCCCCCCAGTCACCCCACCGCCGGAAGACCGGCGGAGCCTGCGAGATCCCGAAGGCCAGCCCGGCGGCCACGAGCGGCAGCATCATCAGCCAGCCGTAGACCGGGATGGCGACCACGGCCGGCACCACGAGCACGGCGACGGCACGCAGCTGCGCAGGCGCGAGCCGCGCGGCCATGTCGAGCAGCCGCTCGCGCTCCGCGCCATCGCGGTAGAGCAGGCGGCCGGCGTTCATGCACCATGCTGTCGGCATGCCAGGGCCGATCGCACAGCTTCGGCGCGACCGGCTGGCCGAACTACGGGTCAGCGCCCGGCGGGCATGACCGCGACCAGCGCGTTGCGCAGCTCGTGCAGCAGGAGCTCCAGGTCCTCCGCGGGCGTCGCCGGGGCGACGGCCGCGTGCTCCAGGCGCTCGGCGGTGTCCGCCACCGCCCATGCCCCCACGACCCGGCTCGCGCCGAGGATCTGGTGGGCGCGGCGGCGGAGGTCCTGGCGGTCGCCCAGCTCCAGGGCGGCGGTCAGCGCGAGGAGGTCCTCCCGGACCGACTCGGCGTACGACGCGAGGATCTGCGCGCCGAGCGCCTGATCGCCGGCGGCCATCTCGTCCAGGGCGCTCGCGTCCACCGCGGGCGGCACACGCAGCGCGCCGTCGGCCGGGGCCGGCTCCCCGGCCGGCCACGGCACGTCGGGCAGCCAGCGGCGGAGGGTGCCGGCCAGGATGTCCATGGTGGTCGGCTTGGTGACGATGTCGTCCATGCCCGCGTCACGGCAGCGCTCCAGCTCGCCCTGCAGGGCGCTGGCGGTGAGCGCCAGCAACGGCACCCGCGGCGCGCCCGCCTCGGCCTCCGCGCGCCGCAGCCGGCGCGCGAGCTCGTACCCGTCGACGTGGGGCAGCTGGATGTCGGTGAACACCAGTCCGTAGGAACCTGCCGCGTACAGCGCCAGCGCCTGCTGGGCGTCCGCGGCCACGTCGACGCGGAACCCGATGGCCTCGAGCTGCCCCGCGAGGACCTGGCGGTTGACCGCGTTGTCCTCCACGAGCAGCAGCAGGCTTCCCTCGCGCACCGCGGCCTCGCGGCTCGGCAGCGACCGGCGCCCCGTGAACGTCACCCGTGCTTCGCCGATGCCGGGCTCCACGTCGTCGGCCGACCCCACGGGAAGCCCGAGTTCCACCCGCACCGTCGTGCCGCGAGCGACGGCGCTGCGCAGCGTGACCTCCCCGTCCATCGCCTCCACGAGCTGCCGGACGATCGCCAGGCCGAGCCCGGTGCCCTCGCTGCTGCGCGCGTTGTCGACGCTGGCCTGCGTGAACGGCTTGAACAGCCGCCGCTGATCCTCGTCGGAGATCCCGATGCCGGTGTCACGGACCTCGAACGCCACGCGCTGCTCGGCGTCGCCGGCCGCCCCCGCGAGGACCTGCACGGCGATCTCCACCCCACCCTCGCGCGTGAACTTCAGCGCGTTGCCGATGAGGTTGCCGAGAATCTGCCGCAGCCGCGCGGCGTCGACCTCGTGCGCGGGCGCGAGCCGGTCGTCGACCGCGGTGCTCAGGGCCAGGCCGCGAGCGGCGGCGACATGGCGGTACTGGGCCGCGATGTCCTCGACCAGCGGCCCGACCCGCACCGTCGACGGCGACAGATCGAGGAAGCCCGCCTCGATCTTCGAGAAGTCCAGCACGTCGCCGATGACCGAGAGCAGTGCGCGCGCGGACCCCATCGCGACGTCGACGAGCTCGCGCTGGCGCGGATCGAGGTCGCTCAGCGCGAGGATCTCCAGCGTGCCCGTCACCGCCACGAGAGGGGTGCGCAGCTCGTGGCTCATCATCGCCAGGAACGCCGACTTCGCGCGATCGGCCGCCTCGGCGTCCTCCCGGGCGCGGCGCAGGTCGGCCTCGAGCATCTTGCGCTCGGTGAGGTCGGCGACGTAGCCGTAGAGGTCGGCCGACCCGTCCTCGTTGCGCTGCGCCAGCGCCTGGCCCTGCATCCAGCGGATGCCCCCGTCCGGCGACGCGATCCGGTACTCCCGCTGCCACGTCCCCCCGGTCCGGGCGGCCAGGAGCATCGAGTCCAGCCATCCGCCGCGATCCTCCGGCAGCACCGCGCGCGCCATCCCCGGGAAGTCGACGTCCTGGTTGCCGTCGACGCGGTGGATGCTGCCGTGGCGGCTGGCGAACCGCACGCTGAACGCGCCCTCGGGGTCGACGTGGAACTGGAACACCGCCCCGGGCACGCGGTCGGCGATGGTCTGCAGGCGGTTCGACGCCTCGCGGGCCTCGCGCTCGGCGCGCCGCCGGGCGGCGAGGTCACGCTGCACCGCGTCGGCCATCTCGTTGAAGTCGCCCGCGAGCTGTGCGAGCTCCTGCACGCCGGCGGGGGTCGGCCGCTGGGACCAGTCGCCGCGGGTGATCCGCTGCGTCGCCTCGGCGAGCTTGCTGAGCGGCCGCACGATCGAGCGGCGGGCGATCACGAGCGTCGCGAGCAGGGTGCCGATGAGGACGATGAGGATCGCGGTCTGCGCGGCGAGCAGCCGGTCGGTCCGCGTCTGCAGCTGCGCGGCGCGCCGTTCGGTTCGCGCGTCGACGAGTGCGGTGAACTCGTCGATCGCCGCCATGATGACGTCCTTCTGGCGGTGATACTCGGCGTCGACGAGCAACCGGTTCTCGTCGTCGACGTCCTGGAGGTAATCCGCGTCGACGCCCCGCGCGATCCGCGGCGCCACCCGCTCCATGACTTCCGTCTCCAGGACCGCCAGCCCGTTGGACGCGCGCAGCGACGCGTTCAGGGCGGCGAACTCCTCGGGCTCGAACTGCGCACGGCGCATGAGCTCCACCAGCGACGCCGGCGGCCCGGTCTGGATCGCCTCATTCGGGTTCGCCAGCACGTGGTCCCAGAAGGAACTGTCGTAGTCCGTCGGGCGGCGCGCGTCGCCGGAGCGGATGTCCAGGATCTGGTCGTAGTACTCGCGGTAGCGCGGGTCGCCCGTCGTGACGTACAGGCGCACCATGCGCGTGAGGTCGTTCGAGCTCTGGCGCATCTGGTCCGACAGCCGGAACGACGTGACCCGCTGGCGCTCGGCGTTCGTGCGGTCGGTCGCGGTCTGGACCTGCAAGAGCGTGACGAGCGACAGCAGCGTGGACAGCACGAGCACGATGACCAGCAGCACCGCCAGGAGCTGACGGATGGACAGCGCGCGGCGCCCGGGCGCGCTCACCGCGAGGCGGCTCCCGCCCACGCCGCGATCTGCCCGACGGCCAGCGGGGGGCCGACGGCGCGCCCCTGCGCGCGGTCAGCGCCGAGCTGGGCGAGCAGGTCGCGGTCGCCGGGCGTGTCACAGCCGTCAGCGACCACGCGCACGCCGCGCTCGCGCAGCGCGCGGATCGTCGCCTCCAGCGCGTCGGCCCGCTGCTCAGCGCCCGGCTGGGTGGCACCCATCACGGCGTCGCGGGCCAGCATCACCTCGGTCAGCGGCAGGCCGTCGGGGCCGCCGAGGGTCGCGTCGCCCGCCGTGAACCCGTCGAGCGCGAGACCGAATCCGCGGACGCGCAGGCGCGTCAGGACGTCGAGCTGCACCGCGGTGACCGGCAGCTCGGGCTCGCGCGGCAGCGCGATGCACAGCCGGCGCGGGTCGACGCCGTTCTCCCGGGCGCGCTCGGCCAGCCGGTCGGCCAGCGCCAGGTCGGCACAGGCCGCCGGGGGGATGATGATCGTCGCGTCGATCCGCACGGCCGGGTCGTCGAGCTCGAGCAGCGCCTCGCACGCCGCATCGAGGACGTGCTCGGCGACCGCGACCGCGACGTCGTGCGCGGCGGTCGCCGCGAGATCGGTGGCCGCGTCGACGGGTCCGTGGCCGTTGGCGCCGCGCCACGCGCGGGCCTGCAGACCCGCCGGGCGGCCGGTCATGAGGTCGACCCGCGGCAGGAGCGGCACGGTGATCTCCCCGGCGTGCAGCGCGGCCATCCAGGCGTTCGTCTGCGCCTCGTCGCCGTCGCGCTCACCACGCCGCGCGAGCGGCCGGTGCAGGCCCACGACCTCGAGCAGCCGGCGCGCCGTCAGCGGCTTGCGCACCGCCCCGAGCACCTGGAGGCCGTACGCCCGCGCGGTCGTCTCGGCCGCGCGCAGCACCCCGTCGTCCAGCCCGCTGGCGATCACGATCGCGGTGTCGATGCTGCGCTCGGAGACGTGGCGCAGGAACTCGACGCCGTCCATCCCCGGCATGTCGAGGTCGACCACGACCACGTCGGGCTTCGGCTCCCCCGACAGCAGCGCGAGCGCCCGCTCGCCGTCCTCGGCCTCGAGCAGGCGGCCGGCACCGAGGTTGGCGAGGATCTGCAGCATCGTCCGACGCTGGAACTCGTGATCCTCGACGACCATCACGGTGCAGTCGGCGAGCGTCATCGGGGGTCCTCCCTGGCAATCAGCGGAATGGCGTCGTCGGCATCGGCCCCGGCGAGCAGCCCGAGGTCGCGGCCCCGCTGGACCGCCTCCTCCCGGGAAGCGACGCCGAGCTTCGCGTAGAGCGCCCGCGTGTGGGTCTTGATCGTGTTGCGGCTGATGAAGAGGTCGTCGGCGACCCGGCGCAGGCTGCCGCGGCCCGCCAGCGCGGCGAGGACCTCGAGCTCCCGCGCGCTGAGTTCGTCCGTGGTCGCGGCCGGCGGCGAGGACGCGCGGCGCGCCCGGGCCGGCGGGTCGCTGCGCAGGACCGCGTCCAGTGCACTCGGGAGCGCTCCGGCATCGCGGGCGCCGGCCAGCCGTGCGCGGGCCTCGTCGACCGCCACCCGCGCCGCGTCGGGCTCGTCGAGCGCCGCGTGCGCACGTGCGAGCTCCAGGAGGACAGCCGGGACCATCAGGGAAGAATCGCGCCAGCCGCGCGCCAGGTCCAGTCCGGCCCGGCAGGCGAGGACGGCTTCGGCCGGGCGGTCGGTGCGGGTCAGCAGGCGCGCCCTGGCGTACGTCACCGGAAGGGTGTGCGGCGAGGCGCGCAACGGCCCGCCGTCACGCTCGGCCACCGCGGTGCCGACCAGCGCCCGCGCCTCACCCACATCACCGCGACGCAGCGCGGCCAGGCCGAGGACCGCGCGCGGTAGGTAGGCCACCAGCGGCAGGCCGGCCGACGGCAGGTGCACGTGCTCGGCGAGGGCATGCTGCGCCAGGTGCTCGGCGTCCGCATCGTCGCCGAGGAGGTGCAGGTGCCACGCCGTCAGTGCCTCGACCGCCGCGCGCACCGGGGCGCCGCGGGGCAGCTGCGCCAGCGCCTGGCGGGCCGCCGCGACCGCGCCGCCGAGGTCGTCGAAGCACAGCATCGCCTCCAGGCACTGGGCCGCCAGCGCGTACGACGCGGTGCCGTCGGGCATCGGCCCGGACCAGCCCGCGGCCTCGCCGGTCTGCAGCCACCCGTCGCGGCGCTCGCGGTCGCCGTCCAGCGCGGCGAGCAGCGCGCTGACGTAACACAGGCGCGCGTCGCCGCCGACGACGTCGGCCGGGAACTGCGCCAGCCATTCGCGCGCCCGCCCGCCCAGGGCACCGGACTGCACGAAGCGAATGCTGTGGCAGGTCAGCAGCTCGGCGGCGAGGTCCCAGTCGCGCGCGGCGAGGTAGTGGTGCATCGCCTCGACGAGCTCTCCCTCCCCGCCCTCGGTCTCGAACCACCCGCCAGCGCGGACGTGCAGCTCGCGCGCGCGCTGGGGGTCCGCGGCCTGCAGGCGGTTGCGCAGGACGTCGCGCAGCAGGTGGTGGCAGCGAAACCAGGTTCGCGACCGGTCCAGCGGGCTGAGCAGCAGCGACGACCGCGTCAGGCTGGTGAACGCGTCGCGCGTCGCGGGCGTGTCGCCCAGGAGGCGGACGCAGAGGTCGGCGTTGAAGCGGTCGAGCACCGCCGTCTCGAGGATGAACCGCCGCTCGTGCTCGGGCGAGCTGCGCAGCACCTCGTCGGTCAGGTCGCCGATGAGGTCCTCGTCGGACGCGCGCAGCTGCTCGACCACGTCGTCGGGCGCGTCGCCGAGGCGCAGGCGCAGCGCCGCGAGGTACAGCGCGGCAGGCCAGCCCTCCGTGCGCCGCTCCAGCGCCGCGATGTCGTCGGCGGCCAGGCTCAGGCCCAGGGCGTCGCGCAGGAACCGTCCCGCCTCGTCGGGGTCGAAGCGCAGGTCGTCGGCGCGGACGTCGAGCGCCTCGCCGTGGCCGCGCATGCGGCTCAGGGCGTCGAGCCCGGGATCGCGGCGCGTGGCGATCATGACGCTGTGCGCCCGCGGCAGCCGGGCCAGGAACCAGTCGACGCTCTCCCGGGTCCCGGGATCGTCGAGCGCGAGGTGCAGGTCGTCGAGGACGAGCGTCACGGGCGCCTCGATCTCGGCCAGCGCGTCGAGCAGCGCGATGAGCACCCCTGCGCGCAGGTCGGCGTCCGGCGCCTCCGCGGCGTCGAGCGCCGGGGCCAGGGCGTCGCCCACGATCGGCTGCAGCGCCGTGAGGACGGCGAGCCACAGCCGCGCGCCCTCGTCGTCGCAGTCCACGGACACCCAGGCGACCCGGTCCCCGTCCGGCGCGCGCCCCGCCCACTGGGCCAGCAGCGTCGACTTGCCGAAGCCCGCGGGCGCGCTGACGACCACCACCCGCGCGGCGCTGCGGGAGATGGCGTCGAGGAGCATCGAGCGCTCGACATGCTCGGCGCGCACGGGCGGCCGGTGGAACTTCGTCTGCGGGAACAAGCGGACGCGGGATTCTGCGGCGTTTGCGGCCGCTTCACAACCGCCGGCGTGTCGAATCACCCCGGGTGAGTGGTTCGCCCGGGTGGCGGGTGATCAGACCGGCCAGGCCTCGCGGCGCAGTCCCATGTCCCAGAACATCCACTCGTACCGGCTCGTGGTGGCGAACCGCCCGGCCGCCGCGGCGCGGTCGGCCGCCGAGAGCGTGGGGCCCAGCGCGTCGGCCGCGTCGAGGACCTGGGAGACGACCTCGGCGAACTCCTCGCCGCCGTAGGTGTCGATCCAGCGCTGATAGCGCGCGTCCGGCGATCCGGAGGCCAGCAGCTCGCGGCCGACCTCGGCGTAGATCCAGTAGCACGGCAGGACCGCGCCGACGGCCTCGGCGTACGACCCCCCGTAGGCCGCGCTGAGCAGGTAGCTCGTGTACGCGACGTTCGTGGGCGCCATCGGGGTCGCCGCCACCGCCTCCTCGGAGAGCCCGAACTCGGCGAAGAACGACTCGTGCAGCTCCCGCTCCACCGCGATCGCCCCGGCGGCGTGTTCGCAGAACATGCGGATCGCCTCGACGCTGTCGGCGCGCGCCCCGCAGACCGCCAGCGCCCGCGCGTACTCGCGCAGGTAGTGGGCGTCCTGCACGACGTAGAAGACGAACGACCGCTGGTCCAGCGTCCCGTCGGTCAACCCGGTCATGAACGGGTGCGCGCGGATTTCGGCCCACACGTCGCCGATCCCGTCCCACAGCTCCGCGGTGAAGCTCCCGGCGGGGCGCTCGTGCCAGGCCACGTCAGTCCAGCTCCACGAGCGTGAAAGCGATGGCCCCGTCGCGCACCACGGCCTCGCCCATCGTGTGCTTGGGCGCCCGCCGCCGGTCTGCCGCGCTGCCCGGGTTGAAGATCTGAAAGGCCCCGTCCTCCGAGGTCTCGTGCAGCGGGATGTGGGAGTGGCCGAACACGACGGCGTCGGCGTCGGGGTACTTGCGGCGCATGCGCTCGAGCCGGCCGGCGGCGGGCCCGCCGTTGTGGGTCATCACGACCTGCACGCCCTCGAACTCCAGCGTGAGCCGCGCGGGCAGGCGCGCGCGGACGTCGTCATCGTCGGCGTTGCCGCAGATTGCGTGGACAGGTGGGCCGAGGGCCACGAGGTCGTCGAGCACGGGGACGCGCATGAGGTCGCCGGCGTGCAGGATCGCGTCGGCGCGCCGCAGCCGGTCCAGCGTGCCCGGCGGCAGGCCGCGCCGCCCTTCGACGGCCTCGACCCCGGCGGCGAGGTGCGTGTCGGAGATGATCGCGAGGTTCATGCGCGGCGACGCGAGAGGATCTGGCGCTTGACGATGTCGTAGGCCTCGCGGGGACGGCCGCCCGGGGTGAAGAGCGCGGAGTCCCAGTTCTCCTGCGGCCCACCGGCGCTCCAGTGGTAGATGTAGACGCGCTCGAAGCGGTCGCTCATCGGGATGATCTCCCGGAAGAGCCACTTCAGCGCGCGGACCGCGTGGGTCGGGGACTCGTCGAGCGGCACCTTCGTCTTGCTCGTGCGCCGCACGAGCCCGCCGACCTCGGTCAGCCAGATCTTGCCCTTGACCGCGCGCAGCATGTCCCGCGAGCTCGTCGTCCGGAAGCGGTTGGTGTCCACGTAGTTGTGCAGGCCCCAGACCTCGGGCTCGTGTCCCGCCGCCTTGGTGAACCGTCGCGCCCAGGA
Organism: Solirubrobacteraceae bacterium; assembly: GCA_016463765.1. GTDB lineage: Bacteria > Actinomycetota > Thermoleophilia > Solirubrobacterales > Solirubrobacteraceae > Svornostia. The sequence goes on from JAEMQS010000001.1 coordinate 10,663, forward strand.
CACCATGTTGGGCATGTCCAGCAGCTCAGCGGCCAGGACCGTGCAGTCGCGGCACTCGCGACGGATCGCCTTGTAGTACGCCGCGACGAGCGCCGGGCGGTTGCACACCGGCTGACCGCAGTGGTTGGCCTCGTTCCAGGTCGCGTACGTGTCGACCCACGGATAGCGCTCGCGGAAGCGGCGGAACTCGAACTTGAAGCGCGAGGGCGTGGGCAGCGACCGCCGGTCGGTCCGCGAGTGCCCGAAGGTCACGAGGGGGTCGACGTTCGCCCGGCGGGCCGCCGCCATCCACTGGTCGATCTCCGTCCGCTGCCACTCGTGAGACAGCGCGTCCCACGCGACGGTGAGCCGTGCGAACCGGATGCCCAGCGTGCGAAAGCGCGTGTCGTCGAACATCGACGCCTTCTGGTCGCCGATGCCGATCGCGGCGCCCCGTGCGTGGACAGCGGGCGCCAGGCCCCCGGCCAGCGCAGCGGCCGCGAGCACGACGACGAACAGGCGTGTCACCCGGCGCTCTCCTCCTCGGTGAGCACGGTGTCCTCGTGGGTGTAGGCGGGCGCACAGCAGCACAGCAGCCGCAGGGGCGTGTCGCCCGTGTTCCAGAGCTTGTGGACCGCCCCGGGGGCGATCACGATGCAGTCGCCGGGCGTCACGTCGCGCTCCTCGCCATCGACGCGCAACCGCCCCGTTCCCGCCGTGAAGTAGTACAGCTCCTCGGTGACCCGGTGGTAGTGCTCGGTCGTCGCCCCGCCCGGTGGCACGGTGGCCTCCGCGAGGGACTGGTTGACGGCCGGGAGGGACACGCGGCCGGCGAGCTCGCGGATCTCCGAGCCGTCAAGCGTGGTGAACGGTTCGACGTCATCGAGGTTCCTAACGCGCATGGCCGGTCAATGTATCGGTGCCCCCTGATGCCGGTACCCTTCGCGGGCCCCTATGGATCTTCGCTTTCCCACCGATCTGACCCGCCGGACCGAGCCCACGAGCGCCAAGCGGGCGCAGGTCGAGCGCGACGTGCTGCTCGCCGTCGACACCATGCTCCAGGAGGGCGGGCGGTGGAACGATCTCTCCATCGAGCGGATCGCCACCACCGCCGGAATCTCCCGCACCGCGTTCTACTTCTACTTCAAGGACAAACGCGAGGTCCTGATGCGGCTGCTCCAGGACGTCGGCCAGGAGGTCTACGAGCAGAGCGCGTGGCTGAACGGCACCGCGGAGGGTCGCGAGACCATCGTCATCGCCATGCGCGGCGTCCACGCGATCTACCAGGAACATGGCGCGTTGCTGCAGGCCGTGGTCGAGGTCTCCGCCGTCGACGAGACCGTCAGCGCGGTCTTCCAGGGCGTGCTCGACGCGCTCGTCCACGCGGCCATGGATCGCATGGCGGAGGTGGAGGCCACGGGCGAGGCATCGCCCATCCACCCCACCGAGGCGACCGCCCGGGCCCTCGTCGGCATGACCGAGCGGGCGTTCTACACCTGGCGCCTGCGCGGCGAAGAGGTCACGGAGGCGCACGTCGATGCGCTTGCCGAGATCTGGGTCCGCGCCGTCTACGGCGCCGCATGAGCTACGACCCGCGGCGCACGGCCTCGAATTCGCCGGTCTCCAGGTCATGGCGCACCGCGGCGTCGATGACGTGTTCGGCGGTCTGCGGATCGCTGCGGCGCAGCTGCCACGCGCGCAACCGGCGGAACTTCACGATCTCGAGCACGTAGACGAGGTAGACCGACCAGATGAGCGCGAGCAGGATGAGCCCGCCCATCACGATGGTCCAGCGCAGGTCCAGCGCGCCGCCGTTGTCGCTGTAGGGCACGAAGCGCAGCGCGACCGCCAGGCCGGCCATGCTCGCCATCCAGGCGTAGAGGTACAGCGCGGTGCGCCGCGGCGAGAAGCCGATCCGGTCGAGGCGGTGGTGGAAGTGCTCGCGGTCGGCCTCGTAGACCGGTCGTCGGTACTTCAGGCGCTTGAGCACCACGAAGGTCGTGTCCAGGAACGGGACCGCGAGCACGACGAGCGGCAGGATCAGCGCGAGCACCGCGTTGGTCTTCACCGCGCCGAGCACCGCGATGCAGCCCAGCAGGAGACCGAGCAGGTTCGCGCCGCAGTCGCCCATGTACGACGAGGCCGGCGGGAAGTTGAAGACCAGGAAGCCCAGCGCGGCGCCCGCCACGATCGCGGACAGCACGCCCGCGTCGTTGCGGCCGAGGTCGAACGCGATGACGGCGAACGCGGCGGCGCTGATCATCCCCACCCCGGCCGCGAGCCCGTCGACCCCGTCGGAGAAGTTGACGATGTTCATGACCGCGACCATGCCGAGGATGGTCAGCGGCGCCCCCGTCCACTCGAAGTCGACCGGGCCGATGAAGGGCACGGTGACGTTGTCGACGACGACCCCCATCGACACGGGGATCGCCGCGGCCGCCACCTGGCCGGTGAGCTTGACGACCGCGGGCAGGTCGAACCGGTCGTCGAGCGCACCGACGACGGTGATCAGCGTGGCCCCGAGCAGCACGCCGCGCAGCTCCTCGGTGATGTCGAGCATGAGCAGCACGCCGACGAGCACCCCGGCGTAGATCGCCAGGCCGCCGAGCAGGGGCGTCCCGCCCGGGCCGAGTCCGCGCTCGCGCGGCGCGTCCACCGCGCCGACGCGTCGCGCGAACACGGCGGTGGCGGGCGTGAGGGCGGCGGCGACACCCGCAGCGACGAGCAGACCGGCCAGCGCGTCGAAGACATCGGGGCGCATCCGCACCATTATGGGGGCCCACCCTCCCGGAGTGGGTGGGCGGCAGGCGGTCACTAGGCTCCCCGGCCGTGCGGATCCTGCTCGTGTCGCAGATGTACCCGTCGCCTGCCGCTCCGGACCTCGGTGCGTTCGTCGCCCTTGTGGAGCGCGAGCTGACCGCCCAGGGACACGAGGTGCGCCGGGCGGTCATCGACCACCGCGGGGGCGCGCCGACCAAGCACGTTGTCCTGCTGAAGGACGCTGTGCTCAAGGCGCGCCGGTTCGGTCCCGAGGTCGTCTACGCCCACTTCCTGGTGCCCGCGGGCGCCGTCGCCGCGATCGCCGCGGCGTCCGGTGGGGCGCCCCTCGTGGTCACGGCCCATGGCACCGACGTCTTGAACGCCGAGCGGAGCGCCGTGTTGCGTGCCATCACCGGCATGACGATCCGCCGGGCGGCCGCGGTCATCGCCGTCTCCCAGCACCTGGCCGACCGGCTCGCGCGCGTCGTCCCTGCGGCCCAGCCGAAGATGTCGGTCATCAACTGCGGTGTCGACCTGGCGGTCTTCTCCCCCCGTGACGCGGCGCAGGCGCGCGCGGAGGTCGGCTGGACCGGCGACGGGCCGTTCGTCGTGTGCGCCGGGTCGCTGGAGGAGCGCAAGAACGTGATGCGCCTGACCGAGGCGTTCGCCCGGCTGGGCCGCGGTCAGCTCGCGTTCGTCGGCGACGGCAGCCTGCGCGACGCCGTCGCGACGCGCCCGGGTGTCCGCGTGACGGGACGCATCCCCCATGAGGACGTCGCCGCGTGGCTTGCGGCCGCCGACGTCGTCGCGCAGCCGTCGCTCACCGAGCCCTTCGGCCAGGTCACGCTCGAGGGGATGGCGATGGCGCGCTCGGTCCTCGCCACACGCGTGGGTGGTCCACCGGAGTTCGTCCCGCCGGCCGCGGGGGTGCTGATCGACCCCGAGCGCACGGATGACGTCGAGCGCGGGCTCCGGGCCGCACTCGAGCTCCCGTGCCCGAACCCGGCGGCGCGGGCGGCGGCGCTGGAGCACGGGTCTGCGGCGCAGGCGGCGCGGATCGCCGACGTGCTCCAGCGGGCCGTCAGCGCTGGCTGAGGCCGGGCAGGCCGTCGAGGCTGGTGGCGGCGCGCCTGCGCCGGAACGCCAGCAGGTCCTCGGCGCCCTGCTTGCGCTCCTTGACCTCGTAGTGGCGGTCGTACGTGTCCCGCTCCCCGACGTAGTCCATCACCGGCACGCCGTACCCGCACGAGTCGGCGATCCGCTCGACGTTCACCCGGATGATCGACCGGATCGAGCGCTCGGTGCCCTGGGTCGCCCCGGCCGGGAACGCGCCGATGACCTCATCGAACGCGGACGTCCCGTTCTCCAGCACCTCGCCCCGGCCGTGCATCCGCAGGATCCGCGGCCCGCCCTCGAACGCGCACAGCATCACGACGATCCGGCCGTTCTGCTTGAGGTGCGCGATCGTCTCCACGCCGCTGCCGAACACGTCGAGATACGCCACCTGGCGCGGCCCGAGCACCCGGAAGCTGTCCATCCAGCCCTTCGGCGAGATGTTGACCAGGCCGTCGTCACCGCTCGGTGCGGTGCCGACGAAGTACATGCGCTGCCGGCCGATCCAGTCGACGAGCGCAGGCGTGAGCTCGTCGAACTCCTGGCCCATGCTCAGGCGGGTGTCGGGACCGACAGCTGCTCGTACAGCGGGTAGCGCTCGGCGATCGCGGTCACGCGGTCGGCCAGCTCGCCGCGCTTGGACGCGAAGTCCGGCGTGAGGGCCGTCGCGATGATCTCGCCGATCTCCGCGAAGTCCTCGGCCTGCAGGCCGCGGGTCGCCAGCGCCGGCGTGCCGATGCGCAGGCCGCTCGTGACCATCGGCGGGCGGTGGTCGAACGGGACGGCGTTGCGGTTGACCGTGATGCCGATCTCGTGCAGCCGGTCCTCGGAGTCCTGGCCCGTGAGCTCGGACTCGCGCAGGTCGACCAGGGCGAGGTGGACGTCGGTGCCGCCCGTGAGGACGGACACGCCATGTCCGGCGCCGACGAGCGCGCCCGCCACGGCCTGGGCGCCGTCGAGCGTGCGCTGCTGGCGCTCCTTGAAGGCGTCAGTCGCGGCGATCTTCAGCGTGACGGCCTTGCCCGCGATGACGTGCTCGAGCGGGCCGCCCTGCTGGCCGGGGAACACCGCGGAGTTGATCTTCTTGGCGAGCTCCTCCTTGCAGAGGATCATGCCGCCGCGCGCGCCGCCGAGCGTCTTGTGGATCGTGGTCGTGACGACGTCGGCGTACGGCACCGGGTTGGGATGCAGCCCCGCGGCGACCAGCCCGGCGAAGTGGGCCATGTCGACGAAGAGGTAGGCGCCGACCTCGTCGGCGATCTCGCGGAAGCGCGCGAAGTCCAGGTGGCGCGGGTAGGCCGACCAGCCGGCGAGGATCATCTTCGGACGGCGCTCGCGGGCGATCTCCGCGACCTTGTCCATGTCGATGAGGTAGGAGTCGGGCTCGACCTCGTAGGCGGCGACGTCGTACAGCTTGCCGCTGAAGTTCAGCTTCATCCCGTGGGTGAGGTGACCGCCGTGCGCGAGGGACAGGCCGAGGACCGTGTCGCCCGGATCCATGAGCGCGTGGTAGACGGCGGCGTTGGCCTGCGCGCCGGCGTGCGGCTGGACGTTGGCGTGCTCGGCGCCGAACAGGGCCTTGGCGCGGTCGATCGCGAGCTGCTCGATGACGTCGACGTGCTCGCAGCCGCCGTAGTAGCGCTTGCCCGGGTAGCCCTCGGCGTACTTGTTCGTCAGGACCGAGCCCTGGCACTCCAGGACGGCCTGCGGGACGAAGTTCTCCGACGCGATCATCTCCAGCGTGCCCTGCTGGCGGCCCAGCTCGGCGCGGACAGCGTCGGCGACCTCCGGATCGACGTCAGCCAGCGGCCGGTTGAAGAAGTCAGAAGGAAGATCGCTCACGCACTGCAGGCTACCAACGGCGTCGCACCGCGGAGCGGTGCTTTGCGCCACGCCGGACACGGCGGTACCGTCGCTCGAATGCGTCGCATCGCCCTCACCATGCTGGCCCTCTGTGCGCTGCTCGTGGCCGCCCCGGCCGCCAGCGCCCAGGACTCACTTGCCCCGAAGGGCGCCCTCCCGCACTGGCTCCCCACGAAGAAGTGGGTCTACGAGCACTGGCTGCCGTTCGACGAGGGGCGCCTGTACCGGCTGCTGGAGGCCGACCGCAAGGCGATCTGGCGGCACCTGCGCGACGACGCCGCCCATGATCTCGAGCAGCTCGGGCGCCGCCGCGGCTACACGCCCGAGCGCCTCGCCGCCGCCCTGGTCGCGCCTCGCGCCGGCAAGGTGTCCGCCGCCACCCTGCGGACCCTGCGCGCTCGCGCCTACCGCGTCCTGACGCAGGGCCACATGTCCCAGCACATCCTGTTTCACTCGCTGCACCAGCGGACGATCCCGCTCGCCGCGCCGCGACTGTTCGGGACCGCGTCGGTCGAGGAGTACCTCCAGCTGCGCCGGGCCGAGCTCAGCCCGCTGCAGATCGGCCGCCAGCACGGCCGGACCCGCACGCAGATGCAGCGTGACATCGTGGCCGCGCTGCGCGCGACCAACGCCGAGGGCGTGCGCACGGGGATGATCACGCGCAAGCAGGCGCGGATCCTGCTCGACCGCCAGCTGCGCCAGGTCCCGCGCTGGCTCGGCCAGTCGCGGTACAACGGCCCGCCGCAGACCGGGACGAAGGGCGCACAGTCCATCCCGCTGCTGCCGCCGGGCGACTACGCCAACAACCCGTCGATCAGCGCCGACGGCGACACCGTCGTCTTCGACGCCTACCGGGCGAAGATCCCCGAGGCCAAGCGCTTCGGGGAGATCTCGGTCGTCAGCTACCAGGTGGGTGAGGGACGGCTGCTGCCGATCAGCCACCCGCTGGCGCCGTCCGGCCCGCTGGCCCCGCGCTCGGCCTACAACTCGGCGGTCTCGGGCGACGGGCGCACCGTCATCTACGAGCAGGCCGAGGGCAACCTGAACTTCGCCAAGCGGTACTCGGAGATGCAGGTGCTCGCGCGCACCCGGCCGGCCGTCCGCGCGGCGACGAGCGTCAGCCACCCGGCGAGCCGCCGCAAGCGCTCGCGCAGCGCCTACAACCCGTCCGTGTCCGCAGATGGCCGGTTTGTCGCATTCGAGGCGACCGACGACGGCGGCGGCACCAAGCCGTCTCGCAACGGCGTGTGGGTCCGTGACCTCGTGCGCGGGACCGACCGGCTCATCGGCGAGGGCAGCGGCGGCGCGATCTACGAGCCGCGCCTGCTCGGGGACGGCAGCGGCCTGCTCGTGACCGCGGCCGACGCGGGCTCGGACGGGCACACCCTCGTGTATCTGCGGGGCCTGACCGCCGAGAAGACCACGCTCGTCAGCCGCGCCACTGGCGCCGACGGCACCGCGGCGACCGCGGACGCCGACCAGCCCGCCGGATCGCACGACGGGAGCATCGTCGTGTTCGCCAGCGCCGCGCCGAACCTCGGCGCCCGGGCGGGCCACGCGCGGATCTTCGTGCGCGACGTCGCCGCCGGGTCCACCACGGCGATCAGCCCGCGCGACGGGTTCGCGTTCGACCCCGCGGTGTCGGCCGACGGCCGCTTCGTCGCCTACGCGCTGCGCCGTGGCGCCTCCCCCACCCGCTCGTCGGTCTGGCTGCACGACCGGGTGACCGGGGCGACGACCCTCGTGAGCCGCCGCGCGAACGGGACCGCCGCCGACGGCTACAACGCCGAGCCCGCCGTGTCCGCGGACGGGACGCGCGTGGCGTACACCTCGACCGGCGGCACGCTGTCACGGCGCAAGGCGGCGAACCTCGCGGGCGTGTTCCTGTACGACCGCAAGACCGGCACGACGACGCTGCTCTCGACCCACGCGCCGCTCAAGGCGAAGGCCAGCACGGCGGGCGCCGCGGCGAGGCCGACGGGCGAATACCTCTGCCCACTCGCGCCCTGACACCCCGCCGGCGCGGTGAGCGTCACATCCTGGTCGCCAGAGCGACACCGATGTGACGCTCAGCGCGGGTCAGGCGAGGAGCCGAGCGACGTCCTCGACGGGCACGGCCCCCTCGCGCACGATCGCGAACGCCCCGTCGTCCTCGTAGCCGCGCAGGTCGACCATCGTCGACGGGGTGCCCGGCAGCGGGCCCGCGTCGAGGACGAGATCGACGCCGTCCCGGATGCCGGCCGGCACGTCGTCGACCGTGCGCGGGTCGGGCTCCCCCGCGAAGTTCGCGCTGCTCTGCAGCATGGGCCAGCGCACGGTGTGCAGCGCGAACGCCGCCGCGGGCAGGTCGGGCACGCGCACGCCCAGCGTCTCGGGGTCGTCGCCGCACGCCAGGCCGAACCGGCGGCCTGGGTTCGGCACGAGCACGCCGACCGGGCCGGGCAGCAGCCGCGCCATCGCCTCGCGCGTGCGCGCGCCCAGCTCCGGGACCGCGGCGAAGGCCAGCTCGAGGTCGGAGAACATGACCGCCGACGGCTTCTCGATGTCGCGCTTCTTCAGCGCGTACAGCCGGCGGACGGCCTCCTTCTCCTGCGGGTCGCACGCCAGGCCGTAGACCGTGTCCGACGGGAACACGGCGACCCCGCCGACGCGCAGGCAGCGGGCGAAGGTCTCGGCGGTCGCGGCGTCGATCATCGCCCTAGGTACGACCGACGACCACCCGGGGGATGCCCGCGAGGTCCGGGCGCGCCTCGGTCGACGTCAGGCCCGCCTCGCGCATGAGCGCCTCGACGGCCGCCGCCTGCCCCGCGCCCACCTCGACGGCGACGAGCGGCACGACTGCCGCCGCCTGCGGGATGAGGCGCCGGTAGACATCCAGGCCGTCGGCCCCCGCGAACAGCGCGCCGGGCGGCTCGTGGTCGCGCACGTCGGCAGGCAGCCCGGCGCGGTCCCCGTCGGGGATGTACGGCGGGTTCGAGAGCACGGCGTCGAACGCGGCGCCGGCCACCGCGTCGAGCAGGTCGCCGGCGGCGAACGACACGTCGAGGCCGAGCCGCGCGGCGTTCTCGCGCGCGAGCGCCAGAGCGCCCTCGTCGACATCGGTGGCGGTCACACGGAGATCGGGCCGCTCGTCGGCGAGAGCCAGCGCGATCGCGCCGCTGCCGGTCCCCACGTCGACCACGGACGCGCCTTGCGGGAGCTCGAGCCCGACCTCGACGAGCAGTTCGGTCTCCGGCCGCGGGATCAGCCCGCGCGGGTCGACCGCGAGGTCCAGTCGCCGGAACCCGCGCGTCCCGATGAGGTACGCGACCGGTGCATGCTCGACGGCCCGGCGGCGCACCAGCGACTGGTACTCCCGGATCTGCGGCCCGGCGACCTCGTGCCCGGGATCGAGGAACAGCGCCTCGCGCCGCACGCCCAGCACATGGGCCAGCAGCAGCTCGGCATCGAGGCGCGGGGTCTCGGACCCGGACGCCTTGATCGCGACGCCGGCGGAGTCCAGCGCGTCACGCACCGGAACGCCGGAGGCGATCGTCACGGCGTGCCTCCGACGGCCTGCGCCTGGAGCGCGCGGCGTTTCTCGTCGGCCTGCAGCGCGCCGCTGAACTCCTCGAGCTGCCCGTCGAGGACCTCGTCGAGGTTGTGCTGCGTGAGCTTGATGCGGTGATCGGTGACCCGGCGCTCGCCGTAGTTGTACGTCCGGATCTTCTCCGCGCGCTCGCCCGTGCCGACCTGCGAGCGGCGGTCCGCCGCCAGCTCGGCCTGCTGCTCGGCCAGCGCACGCTCGTACAGCCGCGCGCGCAGCACGCGCATGGCCTTCTCGCGGTTCTGCAGCTGGGACTTCTCGTCCTGCATCGCGACCTGGACGCCGGTCGGCTTGTGCGTGATGCGCACCGCGGAGTCCGTCGTGTTCACCGACTGGCCGCCAGGGCCGCCCGAGCGGTAGACGTCGATCTGCAGGTCGTTCTGGTCGATGTGGATGTCGACGTCCTCGGCCTCCGGGAGCACCGCGACCGTGCAGGTCGACGTGTGGATCCGGCCCTGGGACTCCGTCGCGGGCACGCGCTGGACGCGGTGCGTGCCGCCCTCGAACTTGAAGATGGAGAACGCGCCGTCGCCCTTGATCGCAAAGGTGTACTTGCCGTCGCCGGCTTCCAGGGGCTCGGTGCTGAAGCCCCGGCGCTCGGCGTACTTCGTGAGCATCCGGTAGACGTCGCCGGCCCACAGCCCGGCCTCCTCACCGCCGGCGCCACCCTGGATCTCGACGATGACGTTCTTGTCGTCGTTGGGGTCGCGCTCGACCATGGCGAGGCGGATCTCCTCCTCCAGGCGCTCGATCTCCTCCCGCGCGCGGGCGAGCATCTCGCGGACCTCGGGATCCTCGTCCTCCTCGAGCAGCTCGCGGGCGCCGGCCTCGTCGTCGGTCGCCCGGCGCCACTCCTCGGCGAACTTCGCCGCCGCCTCGAGGTGGCTGTACTCGCGGCGGACCTCCGCGTAGCGCTTGCGGTCGCCGATCACCTCGGGATCGGTGATCTGCTGGGAGAGCTCGGCGAACCGGGCTTCGATCTGGGAGACGAGCTGCTCGATCACCGCCGGGCAGCGTAGCGCCGCCGCGACCACGGCCCGTGAACAGCAGCGTTCATACGACACACCATCTTTGTGACATCTGGTACGGTCGCGCCGGGATGAGGAGGGCCGCAAAGTCAGGACGACTGGGCGGGCGTGTGGGCGCGTGGTCGCAGTGGCTGCCGCTCATCGCTGCAGCGCTGGTCATCGTCGTCATGGTCTCCGTGGCGGAGAGCGCGCGCCTGGACGCGGACCGCCACCGTCGCGGCGAGGTCGAGCTCGAGCGGTTCCGCAACGCCGCGGAGCGCTTCTCCGCCCTGCGGTGGGAGGGCCGGGCGCGTGAGGAGCTCACGGCGGACATGGTCGTCTCGGCGACGTCGGCGGTCCTCGAGCTGCAGCGCGCCGGGACCGCCCTGGCCGACGGCGGCGTGCCGGTCGCCACGCAGAACGCCCTGCGCCGCGACGCCGCGCGGCTCATCGACGCCGGGCGCAACGCCACGGCCGGCGTCCAGCGCGGCGACCTGGAGAGCACCGACCGCTACGAGCAGACCGTCTTCACCCCGCGGATCGAGCGCCTCGAGCGGCGACTGAACGCCGCGATCGACGCGCAGCGGGCGTCGATCGACAGCGCGCTGCGCCGGACCCGGCTGCTGTTCATCGGCTCCCTCGTGGTCGGCCTGCTGACCATCCTGGCGCTCACCCTGCGCTTCGAGCGCCTGCGCCGCCGCCAGATGCTGACCGAGCGCGAACGCGCGGTGGAGCGCCGCGGCGAGGACCGCCTGCGCGCGCTCATCCGCCACAGCAGCGACCTCGTCACCGTCATCGGACCCGACGCGCTCGTGCGCTGGCAGTCCGAGTCCATGCGTCACGTCCTGGGCCACGACGCCGACCCGCTCGTCGGCGCCCCGCTCACCGACCTCGTCCATCCCGAGGACGTCCCGCTCGCCCAGGCGTTCTTCGCCGCCGCGGCCGAGCGCCTCGGCCCGGCCGGCGCGATCAACCTGCGGCTGCGCGACGCGTCCGGGGCCTGGCGCAGCGTCGAGATCGTGGCCGAGAACCGCATGGACGACCCGGGCGTCGACGGCATCCTGCTGAACATCCGCGACGTCTCCGACCGCCTCGCCCTCGAGGACCAGCTGCGCCACCAGGCGTTCCACGACGGCCTCACCGGCCTGGCGAACCGCACGCTCTTCGAAGACCGCCTGCTCCACGCGCTGCAGGCCGCGCGGCGCACCGGGAGCCTCACCGCCGTCCTGTTCCTCGACCTCGACGACTTCAAGACCATCAACGACAGCCTCGGGCACGTCACCGGCGACGCCGTGCTGCGCGAGGTGGCCGAGCGCGTCGGCCGCTGCCTGCGCGCGGCCGACACGGCGGCCCGGCTCGGCGGCGACGAGTTCGCCGTCCTGCTCGAGCACGTCGGCGACGAGCAGGAGGCGCTCATGGTCGCCCGGCGCCTGCTCACCGAGTTGCAGCCTCCCGTTGTGGTCGACGGGCGCGAGCTCGGGGTGGCGGGCAGCGTGGGTGTCGCCTTCGCGCACGAGGGCGCGACCGTCGACGAGCTCCTGCGCAACGCCGACGCCGCGATGTACGCCGCGAAGGCCAACGGCAAGCAGACCGTCGAGGTGTTCCGCGACGCCATGCACCGCGCGGCCCTCGAGCGCCTCGAGCTCACCGGTGAGCTCCAGCGCGCCATCGGGGCTGAGGAGTTCGAGCTGGACTTCCAGCCGATCGTCGAGCTCCAGGGCGCCCGCATCGTCGGCTGCGAGGCGCTCGTGCGCTGGGGCCATCCCCGGCGCGGGCGGCTGGCCCCGGACGAGTTCATCGGCGTCGCCGAGGAGACGGGGCTCATCGTCCCCCTCGGCGCCTGGATCCTGCGCGCGGCCTGCGTGCAGATGGTCCGCTGGCAGACCGCGGGCATCGCGGACGGCATGGCGTCGATCAGCGTCAACGTCTCGACCCGACAGCTGCGCGACCCGGGCTTCCCCGCCGAGGTGCGCACCGCGCTGACCACCACCGGGCTGGACCCCGCGTGCCTGACGCTGGAGATCACCGAGAGCCTCCTGGTCGACGACCGCGTGCTCATCCTCCAGCAGCTGTCCCAGCTCAAGGCGCTCGGGCTGCGCCTCGCCGTCGACGACTTCGGCACCGGCTACTCGGTCCTCTCCTACCTCCAGCAGTTCCCGATCGACGTGCTCAAGATCGACAAGTCGTTCGTCGCCGGGATCGAGATCGCCCCGGACCGCGCGAAGCTCGTGCGCGGCATCGTGGAGCTGGGCGAGAGCCTGAACCTGCAGATCGTGGCCGAGGGCATCGAGCGCGCCGAGCAGGCGGCGCAGCTGCGCGCGATGCACGGGCCACTCGGCCAGGGGTTCCTGTACTCGCGGCCGCTGAGTCCCGAGGCGATGACCGCGCTCCTGCGCCGCGGGCTGCCGGTGCCGGTCGCGTCGTAGCCGGTTCGTAGGATGCGCGGGGTGCGCCGCGCCCTGCTCGCCCTCGTCGCCGTCCTCGTGCTCGGCGCCGCCGGGCTCGCCGCCTACGTCGTCAGCCGTGACGACGGCGCCGAGGTCAGCCCCGAGCAGCGCCTCCCGGAGACCACCGCCGAGCGCCCGCCGTTCGAGACCGGCGTGCAGGCCGGCGCCCTCCAGCGCGACGTCACGATCTCCGCGCGCCTGGGCGCCCCCGTCGCTCGCGTGGAGTGGGCCGTCGGCACGCCGGTCGCCGACCTGCGCCCGATCGTCGCCGCGTACGCGCGGCGGGGCATCAGGGTGCAGCCGCTCGCGGGCTTCGAGGGCCGGCTGCCGTCTCCCCGCGAGGTGGAGAACCTGGGGTCATGGGCACGAGCCCTCGGCCGGGACGGGGCGATGTGGCGCAACCTCGATCCGGACCTGGCGGTCCGCGCCATCGAGTTCGGCAACGAGACCTCGTTTGCCTACCAGGGCACGCAGAAGCGCGGGGGCGAATACGCGCGGCTGGCGCGCGCCGCGAGCATCGAGATCCGCGGCACGGGCGTCGGCCTCTACATCCAGGCCGACGACGCCAACCAGGTCGACGGCTGGATCAACCAGATGTACGACGCCGTCCCCGACCTGCACGACTACGCCGCCGCGTGGATCGTCCACCCGTACGGCGATCAGTGGCGCCGGCGGCTGGACTGGGCGATCGCCCGGCTGGCGGAGAACGACTCGCCGCGGATCCCGATCGCGATCACGGAGTACGGGATCGCCAACGACGGCGGGCGCTGCCTGGACAAGAACTACGGGTGGCCGCTGTGCCTGACGTCCGCGCAGGCGGCGGACATCCTGACCCGCGTCGCGCGCGAGATGCGCGCCGACTACCCACGGATCACGCAGTTCATCCTCTACAACAACCACGACCTGCGCCCGCCGGGGACGAACGCCGACGCGGAGAACTACTTCGGCGCCCGGCGGAGAGACGGCTCGTCCAAGGGCGCCTTCACCGACGCCGCCGAGCGCCTCATGGCGCAGCGCTGAGCCCGTCTACGCGGCGACTTCGATGCCGGCGCGCTCGGCCTCGCTCGCCGCACCGGGCTCTTCGACCTCGAGCACCGACTGGAGCGCCGCGATCGCGACGGCCAGCTGCGCGGGCTCGGGCTCGCGCGTCGTGAGCCGCTGGAGCTGCAGGCCGGGCCACATCAGCACCCGCGCCCAGCGGTGGCGGCGGTTGCGTCCCAGCGCCTTGATGATCTCGAACGCGATGCCCGCGATGAGCGGGATCCCGACGATGCGCGACAGCAGCAGCCAGTGCCACTCGGGCTGGCCGAGCGGCGCAAAGACGAACACCGACACGATCATCACGATGAGCAGGAAGCTCGTCCCGCAGCGCGGGTGCAGCCGGCTGAAGCGCTGGGCGTTCTCCGGCGTCAGGTCCAGTCCGGACTCGTAACAGGAGATCGTCTTGTGCTCCGCGCCGTGGTACTGGAAGACCCGGTGCAGGTGGCTCAGGCGCGACACCGCCCAGATGTAGGTGAGGAACACCGCGACCCGGATGAGCTTCTCGACGACGACGAACGCGACGGAGTTCGGGACCACGTCGCCGAGAAGGTTCGCGAGCGTGACGGGCAGCAGGAAGAAGAGGCCGACCGCGAGCGCGAGGGCGAAGATCACGGTGCCGACCCAGGTCGCGCGCGAGATCGGCTCCTCGTCCTCGGCCAGCTGCGCGTTCGCGGCGATGTTCAGGGCCCGCAGGCCGATCGCCAGCGACTCCCAGAGTGCGATGGCGCCCCGGATGACCGGCCAGCGCAGCACGCGGTGGCGCTGCAGCACGGAGGTCAGCGGGAAGCGCTCGACGGCGATGTCGCCCAGCGCGGCCTCGCCGGCCTCCATCGGCCGTCCGGCCGCGAGCTGCTCGGCCGACGGACGCCGCACGGCGACCGCCCAGTGGCCGGTGCCGCGCATCATCACGCCCTCGAGGACGGCCTGGCCGCCCACGGGGGCGTCACGGGACGCGACGAGCGTCCCGTCGGAGAGCTGCTGCACCTGGTCGGACATCGCTGTCCCCAGGTGCTCGGCCGCCCGGCGCTAGGACTGAGCGCGCTTGGCGGCGCGGCGCTTGAAGCGCTCGACGCGGCCGCCGGTGTCGACCAGCTTCTGCTTGCCCGTGTAGAACGGGTGGCAGTTCGAGCAGATCTCGACGTTCAGCGACGGCGTGGTGGAACGAGTCTCGAACTCGTTGCCGCACGTGCAGCGCACATGCGCGACGATGTACTCGGGGTGAATGCCGGTCTTCATGGTCTGAACCAGTGTAGCGGCAGGTAGGTGCCCCTCGGCGTCCGCGTGCGCGCGCGACACCGGGTTCAGGAGGATTGCCGTTCTGCCGATACCGCCTGCGGGGAAGATGGCTGCACACCGCTTCGACGACACCCTTGATGTCCGGTTCCGCCTGCGCGCGGTGCACGTGGGCGTCGGGCTGTCCGTGATCTGCGGGCTCGTCATCGCCGCGTACGCCGCGGCGACCTGGGATCGCCCGCACCGCCCGGCCCTGCTCGCGGTCGCCGTGGGCGCGATCCTGCTCGGCGCCGCCGCCGAGCGGCTGCCGTGGGCGTCGATCGCCCGCAGCCGGATCGCCGAGCTGGCGTTCGTCACCTGGAGCGCCCTGCTCGTGGTCGTGCTCGCCCTCGCGGCGGGTCTCGACGGCGGCATCCACAGCCCCCTGACCTTCGCGCTCTTCCTTCCGCTGGCCTATGTCGCGACGTCCTACCCCACCCGCTCGGTGCTCACGGTCGGCGCCGTGGACCTCCTGGCGGTCGCCGTCCTCGTCGTGGTCGCCGACGAGGTCCCGTGGCAGGACGCCGCCGCCGTCGCCGTCCTGCTCGCGCTGGGCGCGGTCCTGTGCGTGTGGCAGGCCCGCAACCACGCCCGCCGCCAGGCCGACCTGGCACGGGTCTCGCGTGCCGACGCGCTCACAGGCGCGCTGAACCGCCACGGGCTGCGCGAGCGCCTCGACGGCGAGCTGTCTGCCGCCGACCGCACCGCACGCCCGCTCGCGCTCGTGCTCGTCGATCTCCACGACTTCCAGGCCGTCAACGAGACCCAGGGCCACGACGCCGGCGACGAACTGCTCCAGTGGACGGCGAACCGGCTGCGCGAGCTGCTGCGCCCCAGCGACGCCCTGGGCCGGACCGGCGGCGACGAGTTCGCCATCGTCGCCCCCACCGCCGGGCGCGAGGAGGCCGAGCTCATCGCCGCGCGTGTCACCGCCGCGCTGAGCGAGCGCACGCGCGCGTCGATCGGCATCGCGGCGTTCCCGCAGGACGCGAGCACGCCCGCCGGGCTGCAGGCCGCCGCGGATACCGCCCTGCTGCAGGCACGGACCAGCGGCCAGGGCGACGGTCGGGACCTCGGCTGGGCCGCGGCGCTCGCCCAGGCGATCGACCTGCGCCTCGCCGTCTCGTCCGACCACTCGGGCGGGGTCGGCCGGCTCGCCGTCGAGCTCGGAGGACGCCTGGGCCTGCGCGACGACGACCTGTCGGACATCCGGCTCGCCGGTGCGCTGCACGACATCGGCAAGAGCGCTGTCCCCGACGACATCCTCACACGCCCGGGCCGCCTGGACGAGACCGAGCTCCTGGCCGTGCGCCGCCGCACGCGCGAGGGGGCCGAGCTCGTGCGACGCGTCCCGGGGATGGAGCGCGTCGCCGACTGGATCGGCGCGTCGCTCGAACACTGGGACGGCGCCGGCTACCCCGACGGGCTCGCCGGCGAGCGCATCCCCCTTCCGGCGCGGATCCTGCACGTCGCCGACGCCTTCGACGCACTGACCCATCCTCGTCCCTACCGCGACGGTGTGGGCCCGGACGACGCCCTGCGCGAGATCGAGCACCACAGCGGCACGCAGTTCGACCCGGCCGTGGTGCGCGCACTGGCCGAGGTGGTGGCAGCCGGTGTCACGCGCTGAGCATCCCGACGGCGACGCGCTCGTCGCCTTCCACCTGCGCAACATCCGCGCGGGCTGCTGGGTGAGCCTGACCTTCTGCGCGCTGTACGTCGCCTACGTCGCGGCAACTCCCGACGACCCGAACCGGCTCATCATCCTCGGGCTCGCCATCCTCGCGGCCGCCGCGACCGGCGTCATGCTCGTGCTGCCGCTGGAACGCCTGCTGCGCGGCCACTTCGAGCTGTTCTTCACCGGCTGGACCATCGCGCTCGTGACGCTCATCTCGGTCAGCGTCGCGCTCGACGGGGGCGCGGACAGCCCCTTCATCGTCGTGCTGTTCGTGCCGGTCGGCTTCTCGGCGCTGAGCTATCCCATGCGCCCGGCGATCGTCAGCGGCGCCATCGCCGTGGGCGCATACATGGCGATCGTGGCGCTCGACGGCGGGGTCCCCTACCCCACCGCGGTCTTCACCGCCGCCACGCTCGCCGGCTTCACCATCCTCGGCGCGTTCCAGGCCAGCAACTCCGATCTGCACCGGGGCGCCATGGCGCAGGCCTCGTTCACCGACGTCCTGACCGGCTGCCTGAACCGCCGCGGCTTCGAGCACCACATCGACGGCGTGCTCGAGCACGCCGAACGTGACGATGCTCCCGCGAGCCTCGTGCTCTTCGACCTCGATGACTTCAAGGAGGTCAACGACGTCCACGGCCACGCCGCGGGGGATGACCTGCTGCGCTGGGTGGTCACGCGCATCGCGTCCGCGCTCGGCGAGCACGAGACACTCGGGCGGCTCGGTGGCGACGAGTTCGCGGTCGCGATCGCGGGAGCCCGGCACGCGCACGCGACGCGGCGCGCCCAGGAACTGGAAGAGCTTCTCGCCGAGCGCGTCCACGCATCGTTCGGCGTCGCGGCCTTCCCCGACGACGGGCGCACCTCGGAGGATCTGCATCACGTCGCCGACGCCGAGCTCTACCGCGTCAAGCGCGCACGGGAGGCGCGGCCGCGCGAGCTCGGCTGGGCCGCCGCGCTGGCGCACGCCGTCGACCTGCGGATGGCGGGCGGCCACGACCACTCGGCGGCGGTCGGCGACCTCGCCGCCCGGATCGCGACGCAGCTCGGCTGGGGCGCCGACGACGTCGCCGCGGTCGGCCTCGCCGCGACGCTGCACGACGTGGGCAAGGCCGCCGTCCCCGACGCCATCCTGCGCAAGCCCGGCCGCCTGGACCCCGAGGAGCTGCGCATCGTCCGCAGCCACCCGCCGATCGGCGCGGACATGGTCGGCCGCATCCCGGGGATGGAGCGCATCGCGCAGTGGATCCGGTGCTCCCATGAGCGGCCCGACGGCCACGGCTACCCCCTCGGGCTCCGCGGCCCCGAGATCCCCGAGGCCTCGCGGATCATCCACGTCGCCGATGCCTTCGACGCCATGACCAGCGAGCTGCCCTACCGCCGCGCGCTGAGCACGTCGCGCGCCGTGGAGGAGCTCCAGCGCTGCGCCGGCACGCAGTTCGACCCCGACTGCGTCCGCGCGCTCACCGACGTCGTCGGCGTGGACATCGCCGCGCCCGCGGCCTGACGACTCAGCCCGGTTGGGGGCAGCCGCGGCGCACGTCGTTGTCGTCCTCGGACGACTCCGCGATGGCCGCCAGCACATCGAGCTGGACCCGCACCTTCGACCCGGCGGGGCAGGCGCGTGCCGGCACCTCGATCACGCGTGCCTCCCGCGCCGCGAGGCCGCCGACCGTCATCGTCGCGGCGTCGCCGCCGTCGTCGGGGCCGGCGGACACCGCGAAGGCGGCAGCCGGCCCGCGCCCGGAGTTCACGACGGTGAGCAGGTACGTGAACGTGCCCGGCACGGTGCCCGCGGTGGCCCGCAGCGCGAGCAGCCGCAGGTTGGGCCGCGGGTCCGGCTGGGTGCAGAGCGGCGTGGTCCGCCGCGCATTGGCCAACACCGACCCGTCGGACGCGTACCAGCGGAAGCGGACCACCGCGCGGTACCTCGCCGGGGCCTGCAGTCCGTCGACGCGCTTGCTGTAGATGAAGCCGCGACGCCCGGACTTCGAGCGCTCCCACCGGTCGAAGCTCGGCGCCTTCACCGCCTGGTAGCCACGGTCACCGGGGCCGCGGACCTCCAGCGTGAACCGGATCGCCATCCGGGCGGTGCCGCTGCGCGCGGGCATCGAGCCGGTGAAGACGGCGAAACGCTCCGCGGACGTCGCCCCCGTGCGGCAGGTCGGGACGTCGGCGCGCAGTGGCGGCGCCGCCTGGCGGGCCTTGGCGGCCGCAGGGGCGACGGGCAGCGCGGCGAGGAGGGCCGTGGCGAGCAGAAGAGGACGCACGATGCGCACGCTCCCACAAACAACGACGGCCCCGGAAGAGTTTCGCTCCTCCGGGGCCGATCGCGTCACACAAGGTTGTGTGCGGTGCTGCTCAGGTGAGTTTGTACTTCGGCCCGTCGCCGCCCACGGGGGTCGTCAGGCGACCGCCCTTCGCGGTGATCGCGCCGCACTGCACGCAGTTCGTGTAGTTGACGATCACGTCGACGTCGCCGGTCTCCGGCGCGTCCTCCGGGATCTCGTACACGCCCGCCGGGCACATCCACACCCACGTCTCCGCGACCTCGCGCGGGACGTGCGTCTGCACGCGGATGTGGTTCGGCGTGTTGTCCTCGTTCTCGTTGCCGGTGATGAAGACCGACGAGAGCTTGTCGAACGTGTACTTGCCGTCCGGGACCGGGTACTTGTCCTTCGTCTTGCCGATGTACATCGGCTTCGCGTCGTTGCGGTGCCACGACGCGCGACCCGGGAGCTTGCCCTTGGTGATCTGGTGGATACCGCTGATCGGACCGCCGACGAGCAGGCCCTTCTGCAGCGGCTGGCGCGCGTTGCGCACCTCCCACAGCTCCTTGCCGACGGACGAGTTCTCGATCATCTCTTCGTAGATCTCGAAGTTCGTCTCGCCGCGCTTGAGCTGCTCGTAGATCGCCTCGGCCGCGAGCATGCCCGACTTGATGCAGTGATGGACGCCCTTCAGCGCCATCGTGTCGACCATGCCGGCCGAGTCGCCGACGAGGACCGCGCCGGGCGCGGACAGCTTCGGCATCGACCAGTAGCCGCCGCCCGGCAGCGCCTTCGCGCCCCAGCCGACACGCTCGCCGCCCTCGAGGATCTTGCGGACGAGCGGGTGCGTCTTGAACGCCTGCAGCAGGTCGTGCGGCGAGGTCGTCGCGTCCGCGTACTCGAGCTCCACGACGAAGCCGATCGAGACGAGGTCGTCGCCCGTCTTCTCGTCCTTCATCGGGTAGATCCAGGTGCCGCCGATCTGGCCCGCCTTCGGGCTGATCGACAGCGGCCACGGGCCCATCGTGTGGATGAGGCGGTCCAGCGGCTTGGCGACCTTCCAGACCTCCTTGACCCCGAGCTCCCAGACCTGGGGCTCGGAGCCCTCGGCCAGGTTGAACTCGCGGATCGCGGCGCCCGTGAGGTTGCCCCAGCAGCCCTCGGCCAGCACCGTCGCCTTGGCGACGACGTCGACGCCCGGCTCGTAGTTGCTGCCCGGCTGGCCGTCCTTGCCGACGCCCTTGTCGCCGGAGCGGATGCCCCGGACGACCCCGTCGGTGACGAGGAGCTTCGTGGCGGCGGTCTCCGTGAGGATGTACGCGCCCGCCTCCTCGGCCATCTTCTGCTGGTAGCGCGCCAGGGCGCTGACCGAGATGACCTCGTTGCCGTGGTTCTTGAACGGCGGCGGGGTCGGGATGCGCAGGGAGGTCTTGGAGGTCGGCGTCAGGTAGACGGCCTCCTTCTCGACCTCGCCGAAGGCGAAGCCCTCCTTGCGCCAGTCCTCCCGGGTCATGTCCGGGAACAGCTCTTCCAGCGGGCCGGGGCGAACGACGGCACCCGAGAGGGTGTGACCGCCGCAGACCGTCGCCTTCTCGATCACCGCGACGGGCACCTCACCGAGGCGCTCCATCGTCTCCGGATCGTCAGCGAGCAGCTGCAGCAGCCGGTTCGCGGTCGCGAGACCGGCGGTGCCGCCACCGACGATGGCGACACCGACCTCGATGATCTCGTCCTCGCCATCAAGCTCGCGCTTGATGAACTCGTTGGGCGAGTCGACGGGCGGCGGGTACGCGATGGGCGCAGTCGACCGTCCGTTGCCGTTAGCCCCGGCCATCTGGATCAGCTCCCCTTCTTGGCCTTGACGGCCTCGGTGAGGGCCGGCATGACCTTCTGGACGTCGCCGACGATCCCGAGATCGCTGAACTCGAAGATCGGAGCGTTCGCGTCCTTGTTGATCGCGATGATGTTCTCCGAACCCTGCATGCCGACCTTGTGCTGGATCGCGCCGGAGATGCCCGCCGCGACGTACAGCTTCGGGGCGACCGTCTTGCCCGTCTGGCCGATCTGGCCCGCGTACGGGAACCAGCCGGCGTCGACGACTGCGCGGGTGGCACCCACGGCGGCGCCGCCACCGAAGGCGGCGGCGAGGTCCTCGGCGAGCTGGAAGCCCTCCGCGGCGCCGAGGCCACGGCCACCGGCGACCAGGACGTTCGCGTCCTCGATGTTGATGTCGGCGCCACGCTGCTCGCCGCGCTTGACGAGACGGACCTTGCCGGCCTGCTCGGAGAGCTCGACCGTGATGTCCTCGACGCTGGCGGCGCTGCCGCTCTTCGTCGCCTCGAAGGCGTTGGTGCGGCCGATGAGGACGCCCTTGCCCTTGTAGTTGCTCTCCGAGATGAGCGAGTCACCCAGGATCGGACGCTGGGCGACGAGCTTGCCGCCCTCGACCTTCACGCCCGTGACCTCGGCCGTGATGCCCGCGCCGATGCGCGCGGCCAGGCCGGCGCCGATCTCGAACCCGAGCAGACCGCCGCCGAAGATGGCGTAGTCGTAGTCGTTGTCCGCGAACAGCTTCGCCAGCACGTCGACGGCCGGCGTGGAGACGCCCTCGGGCGCGTCCTTGGCGCGGAAGACCTTCGCCGCGCCGTACTCGCCGAGGCTGCCGGCGGCAGCGTCGTCCACGTTGCCGACGACGACCGCGTGCGCCTCGGTGCCCAGCTCGCCGGCGAGCTTCGCCGCCTGGCTGACCGCGCCGAGCGAGTTCTTGTTGATGGCGCCCTCGTTGGTGAGGGCGTAGACCAGGATGCCAGCCATGATCAGATCAGCTTCCTCTCGTCGAGCCACGCCACGATCTGCTCGACCGTCGCGGACGTGTCCTCGTCCTCGATGATGGTGCCGCCGGACTTCTTGGGCGGCTCGGTGAAGTTGCCACAGTCGATCCGCGACCCGGCGGCGCCGACCTTGTCAGCCTCGATGCCGGCGTCGGCGATCGTGACCTTCTCGAGCGGCTTCTTCTTCGCGCCCATGATCGCCTTCAGCGACGGGTAGCGCGGCTCGTTGATCGCGTCGCCGACCGAGATGACGGCGGGCAGGTCGATCTCGACCGTGTCGTAGCCGTACTCGGCCTGGCGCTCGGCGGTGATGGTCTCACCGGCGATGTCCATCTTCACGACCTGCGTCAGCGACGGGTAGCCGAGGAACTCGCCCACGACCGCGCCGATGGTGTAGTTCTCGCCGTCGTCGCTCTGCTGACCCAGCAGGACGAGATCGGGGCTCTCACGCTCGAGCAGCTTCGCCAGGGCGTAGCCGGTCGCGATGACGTCGGAACCTGCGACGGCGTCGTCGGAGAGCAGCACGGAGCGATCCGCGCCGAGAGAGACGGCCTTGTGGAGCGCACGCTCAGCACCGGCGGGGCCGGCGGTGATCGCGACGATCTCCTCGACGGGGATGGTCCCGCCTTCCTTCAGCTGCACCGCGGCCTCGATGGCGTGGGTGTCATACGGGTTGAGGTTCTTCTCCCCGGATCGGTCCAGACGACCTGAACCGTCGATGCGCTTCTCGACGGCGGCGTCCGGCACCTCCTTCACCAGGACGGCAATCTTCACTTCGGCCTCCTCTGGGCAAACGAACGTTCGGGATGCTAGCGAACTGACTGACGAGTCAATCGGTCGCCTGTGCGGGTGACAGCCGGAGTCGCGTCCTGCGACCCCGGACCCGCCCGGGCGACCATGTTGGTCGGGCCTACGCCCGGTCTACGGACGTCTGGATGAAGTCGATGATGTCCTGCGTCGGAGCACCCGGCGTGAACACCTCGGCGACACCCAGCGACTTCAGCTCCGGGATGTCGTCCGCGGGAATGGTCCCGCCGACGGTCACCAGCACGTCATTGATGTCCTGCTCCCGCAGCAGCTCGACGATCCGGGGCACAAGCGTCATGTGCGCTCCCGAGAGGATCGAGAGGCCCACCGCGTCGGCGTCCTCCTGGATCACGGTCTCGACGATCTGCTCGGGAGTCTGGTGGAGCCCCGTGTAGATCACCTCCATGCCGGCATCACGCAGCGCGCGGGCGATGATCTTCGCTCCGCGATCGTGTCCGTCCAAGCCGGGCTTGGCGACGACGACTCGGATCTTCTTCTGCGTGGGCTGGGACATGGGGAGAGCGCCGCTGGGCCGACGTACCGTCTGAGCTGCGGCCGCGGGATCATAGACGCGCGCGCGCCTGCCGCGCGTTCTCCCTCGATGTCGCCCTACGCGAGGCGCAGGTGCGGGTAGTCGCCGTCGGTGCGGATGGTCCCGTACCGGACGCAGTTCTTGCCGTCGCGCTTGGCCTGGTACAGCGCCTGGTCGGCGGCGGCGATGAGGGCCTGGCCGTCGGGGACCTCCGCGCCGAGCGAGGCCACGCCGACGGAGGTCGTGACCGAGAGCTTCTCGCCCTCGGTGTCCACGAGTTCGAGGGCCGCAACCGCGGCGCGTACGCGCTCGGCCAGGGCGATCGCCTGGCTGAAGTCCACGCCCTGGAGCACCACGCCGAGCTCCTCGCCGCCGTAGCGCGCGGGCTCGTCGTCGGCGCGGCAGCACTCGCGCAGCGCGTCGGCGACGGCGCGCAGGACGATGTCGCCGGTCTGATGGCCGCGGCTGTCGTTGACGGCCTTGAAGTCGTCGAGGTCGAGCAGCACGAAGCTCAGCGGCACCTGCGAGCGGTGGTAGCGCTCGACGCCCTGGGTCAGCAGCTCCTGCAGGCGGCGGTGGTTCGCCAGCCCGGTGAGCTCGTCGGTGAGCGCCTGGCGATGCAGCGTCTCGTGCTTGTCGATGTTCGCGGCCGCGACCCCGGCCTGCTCGCACAGATGGATGAGCAGGTCGCGCTCCTCGCCCAGGAACGCGCTGCCGCGGCGGGCCACGCTGATCATGCCCGCGGCGCGTGCGCTGTCCGGGGCCTTGACCGGAGACGCGAGCGCCCAGACGCCATCGACCATGGCGACGCTCGGATCTTCGCGGTCCAGCGCGCCTTCCTCCGCGGCGCGCAGCGCCGGCTCGAGGTCGGCGTCCTCGTGCACCGTGGCGCGGCGCACCAGCCGCCGGCCCAGGCCCTGATGGGCCCCGGCGCGGCCGCCGTCGGCGTCGATCGCCTCGACCGCCGCGCGGGTCGTGATCGAGAGCAGCGCATCGAGGTCGAGCTTGCTGGCGAACGCGTCGCCGATGCGGTGGACCGCGACCTGCAGGCGCCGGCGTTCTCGCTGCAGCGCCTCCAATCGCTCATGGGCCTGGTCGATGCGCTGGTTGCGGTCACGCGCGAGCAGCGCGAGCACGGCCGCGACCCCGAGCAGCGCAAGCGGCGCCGGGGTGAAGGCGTCGGCCGCCAGCGCTCCGATGATGCCGACGGGCAGCAGCATGATGTCGATGGCCCAGACGATCGCGAGGACCCGCAGTTGCAGCTCCGGCGACAGGCCGAGCGACAGCCATTCGCGCAGGGTGCCCGCGACGACCTCCACCGCGACCTGGGCCGCGAACGCCACGAGGTACAGCCACCAGGGCGCCTCGGTCGGACCGGGCGCACCGGCCGCGGCGAACACGACGACGGGGCCGATGCAGTGCCAGGCGTCCCCGCCCGTCTCCAGGATCCGCTCGATCCGGCTGCGCCCGCGCATCCAGTCGGTGAACGACGCGAGTGCCAGCGCGCCGAGCACGACGAGCGGCACGATCGTCGGCGGCAGCAGGAGCAACATCGGGATCAGGAAGATCTCGGTCGGCACCGCGTGGCCGGCGCCGATGGGGAACTCCACGCGACTCGCGAGCGCGTACGCGACACCGAGCGCCACCGCCGTGCCCACCGGGATGTCGTGCGCAGGCCAGATCAGCAGCAGCACGAACGACGCCAGCAGGAACGCGATGGTCAGCCCCGATTCGGCCAGGAGACCGCGCCGGTCCAGGCGCCGATCATCGTCGCCCCAGGACTCCTCCAGGAGGCGGTCGGCCGTCTCGGCCATGCCCTCGGTCAGCCCGGGCTGGCTCACGTGATCTTGCGGGGGGTCGTCATCGGCACGGGCCTATCCCCCATTCATCGTCATCTCGCGCGCAGAGATTGAGCGCGACCGCCCGGTTATGTATCCCCGTCCAGAGACGGGGCGGGACCTCAGCGCACGCGGAGCTTCATCGACTGATCGGAGGCGCCGTGAATCGTGCAGACGATGGTGTACAGCCCCTTCTTCGTCACCTTGCGGGTGTAGGTCCCCGAGGTCTTCGTCGGGCTCGAGAACTTGGCCGGGCCCTTCGTCACGACGACGTTGTGCGGGCTGTCACCGACCCAGCGCCACCGCACGCGATCGCCGGACTTCACCGTGACGGTCGGGGTGCCGCTGGACTTCACGAAGTAGTTGTCGCCCACGTTGACCGTCTTGGTGGCGGCGAGCGCCGGGACAGCAGCGGCCCCCAGCGCACCGACGGCGGCGAGAGACAGGACGATCTTGCGCATCAGCGACAGGCTCCTCGAGACGGGTGGACGTCCCGGCAGATGATGTCAGCTGGGTCGCCCGGGCGGGACGGTGCGGACGAGAAATGCGACCTGGCCGGCGACCATCCTCTCGAACAGCTCACCGGCGTACGGGGCGAAGTGCCCGCCGTCGTAGAGCTGCAGCTCGCCGCGCGGCGCCCGGCGGGCGGCGCGCTGGGCCGCCCGGGCCGGGGTGACCTCGTCGTCGCGCGTGGCCTGGATGAGCAGCGGGCAGCGGACCCGTCCCGCGGCCCACCCCGGCGAGTAGAACGGGACGCGCAGCACGATCCGCGCGGCGACGTGGTCGCTCCACTCGCGGTCGGGATGGTCCATCCGCAGGATCGCGTGCCCCTCCATCGCGTCGGACGAGGTGAGCGCCGCGAGGTCGCCGGGCGCGCCGAGCGACGGCACGTACCGCGGCGATCGGCCCAGACGCGAGCCGAGCTCGTCGCGGAGCCCGAGCGCCGTCAGCCGCAGCGAATGGGCGAACGGGACCGCGAGCGCCGAGGCCAGGCCGCTGACGTGCGGGACCTGCGCGACCACCGCGGCGATACGCGGGTCGCGCGCCGCCGTGGCGATCGCGTGGCCGCCCGAGAAGGACGTGCCCCACAGGATGATGCGGTCGGGGTCGATGCCCGGCAGGCTGCGGGCGTGCGCCACGGCCGCCTGCCAGTCGTCGCGCTGGCGACCGATGTCGAGCAGCCCGCGCGGCTCGCCGTCGCTGTCGCCGAAGTGGCGGTAGTCGAACAGGAGCACCGCGTACCCGGCGGCCCGCAGCCGCGAGGCATAGGCCTCAAGGCGGGCGATGCGCACCGCGCCGAACCCATGGGCCATGACCACGGCCGCGACGGGCGGCGCGAGCACCGGCCGGTACAGCCAAGCGGCACAGCGCAGCCCGCTCGAGAGGAAGTCCGCATCTTCGCGTCCGTGCTCTGCGGGGCCGCCGCCATCCGTGCGGGCGACCATCGTCATGGGGCCGAAGGGTACGGGGGGCGC
Source organism: Solirubrobacteraceae bacterium (assembly GCA_016463765.1). Classification (GTDB taxonomy): domain Bacteria; phylum Actinomycetota; class Thermoleophilia; order Solirubrobacterales; family Solirubrobacteraceae; genus Svornostia. The sequence goes on from JAEMQS010000001.1 coordinate 37,162, forward strand.
GGGGTCAGGACAAGGCCCGGCGCCGTGGCGGCGCGCCCGCGGTCTGGCGCCGCACCACGACCTGCCGGCCGACCCCGCCGATGGCCGCGGCGGTCACGGCAGCAGCCGCCGCGCCCAGCTTCAGGTGCCGGTCGAGGCGATCGAACCGCAGGACCTCCCAGCCCTCCTCGAGGGCCACCCGGCCGAGTTCCGCGTCCGGGTTCACGGCGACCGGGTTGCCGACCAGGCGCAGCATCGGCAGATCGGACTCCGAGTCCGAGTAGGCCCACGACGTCGAGAGGTCGAAGCGCTCCCGCGCCGCGAGCTCCCGGATCGCCGCGGCCTTCCCCTCGCGGTAACAGAACGGGCCACCCGGCCGGCCGGTGTAGACGCCGTCGACGATCTCCGACTTCGAGCCGATCCCGCCCTCGAACCCCAGGACGTGCGCCAGCAGTTCCGCCATCTCCTGGGACGCCGCGGTGCAGATGTAGACCGGCCGCCCGGCGTCCTGATGGTCGTACGCGACGTCGAGCATCTGCGGGTACAGCCGCGGCAGCACCAGCGCCAGGACCCGAGGCGAGAGCCGCTGGAGGTCGCGGACCGGCACACCGCGGATCTGCTCGCCGATGCGCTCGCGCACCTTGTCCGTCCAGGCGTCCGTCGAGCCCCGCAGGCGGAAGCGCAGGTTGTTCCCGGCGTCGGCGATCAGGCGGCTGCGGCTGATCATCCCCGCCTCGTAGGCCGCCCGGGCCCAGTGAAACCCGGACGAGCCGGCCATGAGCGTGCGATCGAGATCGAAGAAGGCGGCAGGCCGGGAGGTCACGCCGCCATGATCGCACCCCGGAACGACCACGGGCCGGCGCTGTGCGCCGGCCCGCGAGCTGGGAGGGAGTGCCTGCGGTCAGCGGCGGCGGTAGGGGTCGACCATGAAGTTGTCGAACAGCACCGTGCCGTTGCCGACCTTCGCGTAGACCTGGACCGAGGCGGCCTGGCCGTTGGAGATCAGCGGGATCTTCGTGGCCAGCGGGCTCTCCGGCGAGATCTGCCACTTGCCCGGGAAGAGCGTCACGTTGCTCGACGAGACGAACTGCGCCTCGGTGAGGGTGCCCGCGAGATCGCGGTAGATGATGAGCACGTCGAACTTCGACGCCCACCCGGTCACCTTGAAGGAGAAGCGGAAGTGCGGGTGGGACTCGTCGACGCAGAAGCGCGGCGACTGGGCCCAGGAGTCCTGGGTGAGCTGCAAGGCTTTCGAGCCGGCGACGATGCCGTTGCCGTCGTTGCCGCTGACGATCGAGGCGACCTTGCCCTCGTCCCACGGGAACGTCTTCTTGCTGAAGCTCCAGCCGGCCTGGCCCTCCTCGAACGTTGCGCCGGGGGCGGCGGCGTAGTCGGCGTCGTCGCCGAAGCGGGAGTAGGCCTTGAAGGTGGGCTGCTCGGTGCAACCGTCGACGGCGGGCGCGGGCGCCGGGGCCGGCGCGGGAGCAGGCGCAGGAGCCGGGACCGGCGTCGCGGTCGACGTCGTGGTCGCGGTGGGCGCGGGAGCCGGAGCGGTGGTCGTGGTCGTCGTCGGGGCCGGAGCGGGCGCCGTCGTGGTCGTCGTGGCCGGGGCCTTGTAGCCCGGGACCCACTTCGCCCAGGACTGGGCAGATGCCGACGCAGGAGCGATCGCCAGCGCGGCGACGAGGACGGTGCTGGCGAGCAGGGTCTTCGACCCGTGGTTCTTGCGGAGCGGCATACGGTGAGTTCTCCCCCCGAGGACAGTCATTGCCAGGGGGATCGGCAGGCCCGGTATGAGCCCGGTATGTCGCCGGTCGCGTTTCGGTGGGCGACCGGCAGGCCGCCCACCGAGGCACGTCAGGTCAGCCGGCGACCTTGATGATCACGGCGTCGCCCTGCCCGCCGCCGGAGCAGATCGCGGCGCAGCCGAGGCCGCCGCCGCGGCGGCGCAGCTCCAGCGCGAGCGAGCCGATGATCCGGGCGCCCGAGGCGCCGAGCGGGTGGCCGAGGGCCACGGCGCCGCCGTTGACGTTGACCTTCTCCTCGTCGACGCCGAGCATGCGCGTCGAGTTCAGGGCGACGGAGGCGAACGCCTCGTTGATCTCCCAGAGGTCGATGTCCTGGGCCGACAGGCCGGCCTTCTCGAGCGCCTTCATCGCCGCGTTGGCGGGCGTGCGGGCGAGGTAGGCGAAGTCGTCGGCGACGGCGGCCTGCGCCACGATCTCGCCGAGGATCTCCTTGCCGTTGGCGGCGGCCCACTCGTCGGACGCCAGCACGAGCGCGCCGGCACCGTCGTTGACGGCCGGCGAGTTGCCGGCCGTGTGGCTGCCGTCCTTGCCGTGCAGGCCGCGCAGCTTGCTCAGGCCCTCCAGCGACGTGTCGCGGCGCGGCGCCTCGTCGATCTCGACGACGGTGTCGCCCTTGCGGCCGCTGATCGTCACCGAGACGATCTCCTCGGGCAGGCGCCCGGCGTCGGTCGCCTCGACCGCGCGCTGGTGCGAGCGCAGCGCCCACTTGTCGAGGTCGGCCCGCGTGATCTCGAGCTCCTCGCCGACCTCGGTGGCCTCCTGGAACATCTGCTTGCCGGTGAAGGCGTTCGTCAGGCCGTCGGTGACCATCGCGTCGAGGAACTTGCCCTCGCCCATGCGGTAGCCGAAGCGGGCGTTCGGGACGAGGTACGGCGCCTTGCTCATCGACTCCATGCCGGCGCCGACGCCGACCTCCACCTCACCGAGGCGGATCTGGTCGTCGAGCAGGCCGACGGCGCGCATGCCCGAGGCGCACACCTTGTTGATCGTCTCGGAGGGCACCTCCTTCGGGATGCCCGCGTTGATCTGCGCCTGGCGCGACGGGATCTGGCCGGCCCCGCCCTGCAGGACCTGGCCGACGACGACGTGCTGCACCTGCTCGGGATCGACGGAGGCGCGCTCGAGCGCGGCCTCGATGGCGATGCCGCCGAGCTTCGTGGCGTCGATCGTGGACAGGGCGCCGCCGAGCTTCCCGATCGGGGTGCGGGCAGCGCCGAGGATGACGGTCTTGGGCATGCGGGACGACTCCGGGTTTCGCGTGCTGTGGTCCCAGCGGCTCCTGCATGGGCCGGGACGGTGATCCACCGCACGGTACCGAACGGTCGGAAACGGCGGTTTTCGCCTGACGCGTGGCATAGGCTCACGCGACCATGGACGTCTCCTCCACCACCGCGGCGCCGTCCAGCACGGGCGCCGACACCGTCGTCGTCGGGCTGCTCGACGGCGAGGCCCCCACCTTCGATGTCGACGGTGCCCTCGCGGCCCTCGTGGCCTCCGGTGAAGCCAAGCCCGCCTTCAAGCGCCTGGCGCTCGCCCACGCGGGCGGGACACGCCTGCTGGCCGTCGGACTCGGCGCGCGCGACGCCCTGACGCCCGAGCGCGCACGGGTCGCCGCGGCGGTCGCCCTGGGCCGTGCGCGGGAGGTGGGTGCCACCACGGTGTGCTGGGTCCGTCCCGAGGGCACCGGCAGCGAGATCGCCGCAGCGCTGGTCGAGGGCACGGTGCTCGCCGCCTACCGGTACGACGCGATGCGCAGCGCGCCGCCCGAGGACGCGGGCGGTCCGACGGCGCTGATGGTCGCGGGCGCGGACGACATCGCCACCGACGTGGACCGCGCGGCCACGGTCGCCGCCGCCGTGAACGCGGCGCGCGACCTGCAGAACGCGCCCGCGAACGAGCTGACGCCCACCGCGCTGGCCACCGCCGCGTCGGAGCTCGGCCAGCTGCCCGGCGTGCAGGTCAGCATCGACGGCCGCGAGGGCATCGAGGCCCGCGGGATGGGCTGCTTCGCGGGGGTAGCGCAGGGCTCTGAAGAGGAACCCGCCCTCATCACGATCCGCTACGAGCCCGCAGAGGCCGTCGACGCCCCGCTGCTCGGCTTCGTCGGCAAGGCCGTGACGTTCGACAGCGGCGGCATCTCGCTGAAGCCCGCGGGCAAGATGCACGAGATGAAGTTCGACATGTCGGGCGGCGCCGCGGTGCTCGCCGCGACCGAGGCGATCGCGCGGCTCCGCCTGCCGATCCGTCTCGTCAGCGTCATCGGCGCGACCGAGAACCTGCCCAGCGGCCGGTCGGTGAAGCCCGGCGACGTGCTGACCGCGATGGACGGCACGACCGTCGAGGTCAACAACACCGACGCCGAGGGCCGGCTGGTCCTCGCCGACTGCATCCTGCACGCCCGTGAGCTGGGCGCCGAGCGGATCGTGGACCTCGCGACGCTCACCGGCGCGATCGTCGTCGGCCTGGGCTCGACCTACGCCGGGCTACTCGGCACCGACGACGCGTGGGTCGACGCGGTGCGCGACGCCGGGGAGCGGACCGGCGAGCTGGTCTGGCGCCTGCCGCTGCACGCCGAGTACGCGGACATGGTCAAGGGCGAGGTCGCCGACCTCCTCAACGCGACGGCCGAACGCAAGGCGGGATCGATCACCGCGGCGGAGTTCCTCCGGCACTTCGCGGGCGACGTCCCGTGGGCGCACGTCGACATCGCGGGGACCGCGTGGGGCCTCGGCCGGGCGTACGCGCGCAAGGGCGGGTCAGGCTTCGGAGTACGACTGCTGGTGGATCTCGCGGAGGCGCACGCATGAACTTCGACCTTTCATCTGACCACGAGCTGATGCGCCGCACGGTGCGTGACTTCGCCGAGCAGGAGGTCGCCCCCGTCGCCGAGGAGCTCGACCGCGAGAAGCGGTTCCCGTACGAGCTCGTGCGCAAGATGGGCGAGCTCGGATGGATGGGCATTCCGTTCCCCGAGGAGGTCGGCGGCGCGGGCGGCGATTCGCTCGCCTACGCGATCGCGGTCGAGGAGCTCACGCGCATCGACTCGTCGGTCGCGATCACGATGTGCGCGCACACGTCGCTCGGCACCCAGCCGATCTACCTGTTCGGCTCGGACGAGCAGCGCGCCGACTGGCTGCCGAGGCTCACGTCGGGCGAGGTCTTGGGCGCGTTCGGGCTGACGGAGCCCGAGGCCGGGTCGGACGCCGGCAACGTGCAGACGCGCGCGGTCCTCGGCGACGACGGCTGGACGATCAACGGCGCGAAGCAGTTCATCACCAACGCGGGCACGTCGATGAGCGGCGTGGTCTGCATCACGGCGAAGACGGCGGACGACGAGATCTCGAACCTCATCGTCCCCCAGGACGCCCCCGGCTACGAGCAGGGCGAGCCGTATCGGAAGATGGGCTGGAACGCGTCGGACACGCGGCCGCTGTCGTTCACCGACTGCCGGGTCCCCAAGGAGAACCTCCTCGGCCCGCGCGGCGCCGGCTTCAAGCAGTTCCTGCGCGTGCTGGACATCGGCCGGATCGGGGTGGCCGCGATGGGCGTCGGCCTCGCCCAGGGCGCCCTCGACGAGGCGCTGAAGTACGCCAAGCAGCGCCACGCGTTCGGCAAGCCGATCTCCAAGTACCAGGCGATCCAGGCCAAGCTCGCCGACCTGTCGTGCGAGATCGAGGCGGCCCGGCTGCTCGTGTACCGGGCGGCGTGCGAGAAGGACCTCGGACGCGACTTCTCCCTGACCGCGGCGCAGGCGAAGCTGAAGACCGGCCGGCTGGCCGTGCGCGCCGCCGAGGAAGCCGTGCAGATCCACGGCGGGTACGGCTACATCGAGGAATACCCGGTGTGCCGCATGTACCGCGACGCGAAGATCCTCACCATCGGCGAGGGCACCGACGAGGTGCAGCAGATGGTCATCGCGCGAGCGCTCGGGGCCTGAGCGCTACGGATCGACGGGGTCGTCGCCCAGCAGCTGCGCCGCGGCGCTGGCGGGGTCCAGCCGGCGCTCTGCGACCTCGTCGACCAGCCGGTCGAACTCGGCGTCATCGGCCAGGCGCGCTTCCATCTCGCGCCGCATCCGCGCGACGGCCAGCGCCATGATCTCGTTGCGCAGGTTGCGCCGGCGGCGCTCGGACAGCGTGCCCTCGCCCTCGATGTAGGCGCGGTGTTCGTCGAGCTTCGCCAGCAGCTCGGCGACGCCCTCGCCCCGCATGGCCTCCGTGCGCACGATCGGCACCGGCCAGCCGCCGCTCGGCGCCAGCGACAGGACGCCGCGGATCTCGCGGACCATCGTGTCGGTCAGCGGGTGGTCGGCCTTGTTGATGCAGATGACGTCGGGGATCTCCATGATCCCGGCCTTCAGCGCCTGGATCGAGTCGCCGCCGCCCGGGTTCAGGACGAGCAGCACGGTGTCGGCGTGGTCGATGATGTCGACCTCCGCCTGCCCGACGCCGACGGTCTCCAGGTAGATGTCGTCGCGGCCCGCGGCGTCCATGAGCAGCGCGGCCTGCAGCGACGCCTCGCTGAGCCCGCCGAGCGCGCCGCGGTTCGCCATCGAGCGGATGAAGACCCCGGGGTCGAGGAAGTGGTCGGTGAGCCGGATGCGGTCGCCGAGGATCGCGCCGTGGGTGAACGGCGACGACGGGTCGATCGAGAGCACCCCGACGCTCTTGCCGGCCTCGCGGCGCAGCTTCGTCATCGCGCCGACGAGCGTCGACTTGCCGGCGCCGGGCGCACCGGTGATGCCGACGACCCGCGCCTTGCCGGTGTGCGGGTAGACCTCGCGGACGAGCGCCCAGCCGGCGGGGTCGTCGTTCTCGACGAGCGAGATCGCGCGGGCCAGCGCGCGGCGGTCGCCACTCAGGAGGCGGTCGGAAAGAGATGCGGCGGTCGGCATGACGACGGCGGATGGTAATGATCCGCCGACATGTCCTCGGTCCCGCCCCCTCGCACGCCGCCGCCACCCCTCGCCGGCGGGCCGCTCGCCCTCCTGCGCTTCGCGCGCCGCCACCACATGCTCAACCGCAAGTACCTGCGGCTCATCGCCCGCTGGGCGTGGCTGAAGGTGAAGTTCCGCGGGCGGCTGCAGACCGACGGCCTGTGCTTCATCGGCCCGGGCGTGACCTTCGAGATCGGGCCCGAGGCGAAGGTCGTGCTCGGCCGCTGGACCTGGCTCGGGACCGGCTGCAAGATCCGCGTGCACGAGGGCGAGTTGCGGATCGGCGCGAAGACCATCGTCGGCCAGGACTGCGTGTGGAGCGTCTACCAGCACGTGTCCATCGGCCGGGAGTGCATCGTGGCCGACCGGGTGATGTTCATCGACTTCGACCACGGGGTCAGCGAGGTCGACCGGCCGATCCGCGAGCAGGGCATCTGGAAGGCGCCGGTCCGCGTGGGCCACAACGTCTGGATCGGATACGGCGCCGCGTTCCTGCGCGGCTGCACCGTCGGCGACAACTCGGTGGTGGGGACCTACACGGTCGTGAACAAGGAGTTCGGCGAGAACGTCGTCCTCGGCGGGGCGCCCGGGCGGATCCTGCGCATGCGCAAGGCGCCCGAGACGCTCCGCTGGGCCGACTGAGCGCTACCGGCCGCAGTGCGGCCAGGGCGCGGCGCCTTCGCGCTTGTACAGCGTCGCCGCACGGCGATCCTGCTCGGCCTCGGACGCCTTCGCGGGGTCGCCCTTGCCGCCGACCGACCGCCACGTCGGGCGGGAGAACTGGTACTTGCCGCGGTACAGGCCGTTGGCGCTGACCGCCCGCGGGTCGCCGCCGGACTCGCACGCCGCGATCTTCTCCAGGGTGCGCCGCAGGTCGGCGGGGATCGCGGAGCTCGTCTCGCGCTCGGGGGTCTCCCCGGCGGTCGCCCCGCCGTCGGCCTGCGTGGACGCCGCGCGGCCGCGCAGGCCCAGCGACGAGAGGGTCGCGTTGTCGAGGCGACCGGTGACCTTCAGGTCCTCGTCGCGCTGGTACGCGCGGATGGCGGCCCGCGTGACGGGGCCGATCACGCCGTCGGCGGTGACGCCGAGCTTGCGCTGGGCGGCCCGCACGGTCGCCCCGCTGAGCGCGGAGTCGGACGCCGTCGACGCCTTCGGCGGCGCGTCCTGGTCACCGCTCGCGGCGACGGCCGATCCGCCGCCGAGGGCGATCACGCCGCACACCACGACGGCACCACCGCGGCCGCGCAGCCTTCGACGCGCAGCACGGGCGGCAGCCGCGCGACGAGCGCGGGACGCGCGCAGCGAGCGACGGAAGTTGACGTCCGCAGACGCGGACAGCGATTCCTGGTTCTGGGGCACGACGAACGACTCCTTGGTCCTCGCGCCTACGGGGTTAGCTGACGGGCTCGCGCTTTGGACCTGCGCTACGCCGGATCGATTCCGGCGATTCGCCCCCGGGGCCTGACGGCCCCACTGGTTCCCCCGCTCCCGGTCGGACAGGCCGTCCGGGACTCGGCGTCATAACACAACGGTCATGCAGAGTAGCGGCAGTCCGGACGGAACCTTGAGTCCCGCTACATCCGGCCGCACACGGGCCAGGGCGTTGCGCCCTCGCGCCGGTACAGCGCCGCGGCCCGGCGGTCCTGCTCGGCCTCGGACGCCTTCGCCGGGTCGCCCTTGCCCCCCACCGACCGCCAGGTCGAGCGCAGGAACTGGTACTTGCCGCGGTACAGCCCGTTGGCGCTGATCGCCCGCGGGTTGCCGCCGGATTCGCAGCGTGCGATCCGCTCGAGCCGCGCCCGCATCTCGGGTCCGATCACGGGATCCTCGGTCTTCGGCGGTGTCGGAGACAGCCCGCCCGAGGAGGGAATGTCCTTGCGGCGGTCCTTGGCGGGACGCTTCTGCGTCTCCGTGCGCGGAGGCGTCGGTGAGAGCCCCGCGTCGTCGGGCACCTGGCCGCCGACCGCCGGCGGAGGCGAGCCTGCGAGGGCGCCGCCCACGACGGGCGGGCCGGCGCTCTCGGCCTCCTCGTCGACCGGGGGCTCCTCGGGCGTCGTCGGCGTGGTCTCGGCCGGCGCGGTCGGCGTGGTGGCAGGCGCCGTCGCAGCCGGCGTGGTCTCGGTCGTCGCCGGTGCGGTCGTCGCCGCCGGTTCCTCCGGCGCGACCGAGGCCTGCTCGGCGAGGGCCGCCGGATCGCTCGCGGCCGCGCCCGACGCGACGGTCGTCGACAGCACGCTCAGCTGCTCGCGCACCACCCCGAGCGCGACCAGCGTGGCGTCGTCGAGCCGACCGGTCACCGGGAGCCCACGGCCGCCCTGAAAGCTCTTGATCGCCGACCGCGTGGCCGGACCGACCACACCGTCGACCGGCACGCCGAGACGGCGCTGGGCGGCGCGGATGAGGTCCTCGCCCGTGGGCGCGGCGGCCGCGGTCGCGGTCGCGCCCCCTCCCCCGCCGGCGACGACGCCGGCCAACGCGGCGCCCAGCACGAGAGCGAGCACGCCGATGGCCACGGCGGCAGCCCTGCGGATACGTTCACGGTTCTTCGCGATGATCAGCGCACGCGGCGCCGCACGATCGGGCACCTCAGACAGCTCCTCGGTCCTTCATGCCTACGGAGTTAGCTGACGGACTCGCGCTCTGGACCTTGCGCTACACCGGATGATCTCCCGGCGATTCGCCCCCGGGGCAGATGCCCCAACGGTTCCCCCGCTCCCTCTCACCCCGAACACGGCGAGAGAGATTCGGCCTGTGCATTACCTGGCGCGCGCACGGTACGACGCCCGCCGGACGGAACGTTCGCCAGATGCAGGCGAAATCCTTCAGACCGGCGTGCGGTGCAGCTCGGCGTAGATCGCCGCCGTCTGCCTGCCGATGTCCTGCCAGTCGAAGCGCAGGACGTGCTCCGACGCCTCGGTCACCAGACGGTCACGCAGCGGCGCGTCCGTCAGCAGCCGCTCGATCATCACGCCCAGGTGCTCGGCGTCGCCGCCGTTGAAGCGCAGGCCGACCCGCTCGCCGGGCGGAACGACCTCCCGCAGGCCCCCGGTGTCAGCCACGATGCACGGGCATCCGCTCGCCATGGCCTCCAGCGCGACCAGCCCGAACGGCTCGTACAGCGACGGGATCACGCACAGGTCGGCGATCCGGTAGAGCGAGTGCAGCACGTCGTCGCCGATCCACCCGAGGAACGTGCCGTGCTCGTCGAGGCCGAGCTCGGTGGCCTGGGCGCGCAGCTCCGCCTCGTGGGTGCCCGACCCCGCGACGAGGAACCGCACGTCGCCCAGCTCCTCGATGATCGGGACGAGGGCCTCGAGCGCGAGCTGGAAGCCCTTCTCGTAGACGAGCCTGCCGACCAGGAGGACGAGCCGCTGGTCGGGCGCGGCGAAGTTCGCGCGCAGCGTCGCGAGGTCGTCGACGGGCTGCAGGTCGAGCGGGTCGATCCCGTTCGGGATGACCGTGATGCGGGACTCGTCGATGTCGAAGATGTCCGCCACGTGGCCCTGCATGTAGTGCGAGCAGGTGATGACGCGGTCGGCGCGATGGACCATCCACTTCTCCACCCCGTGGATCCACGACTGCGGATGCTTGTCCACCCAGCCCTGGTGGCGGCCGTACTCCGTCGCGTGGATCGTGGCGACCATCGGGCACCCGAAGCGCTTGGCGAGGTGGTCGCACGCCGTCCCGACGAGCCAGTCGTGACCGTGGACGAGGTCGAAGCTCAACCGGTCGCCGAGATCGACGCCCGCGGCCACCATGTCGGTGTTCATGTGCTCGACCCACGTGACGAACTCGCCGAGGTCGCGCGGACGGGTCGGCTCCTGCACCCGGTGGACGATCACGCCACCCAGCTCCGCCTCCGCGGGCACCGCACCGTCGCCGCGGGTGAGCACGTGGACCTCGACGCCCTCGCGGACCATCGCCTCGGAGAGCTTGCGGACGTGCCGCGCGAGTCCACCCTCCACGATCGGCGGGTACTCCCAGGTCAGGATCAGGACGCGGAGGCTCATGGGACCAGCAGCGCCGCGGGCGAGGCATCGGGTGCCAGGTTGCGCACCGCGGACGGCAGAGAGCCTACCGAGGACAGCGCGGTCTCCAGCGCCTCGCGGTGGGCCGCCACCCGCTCGGCCGCATACGGCGCCGAGAGGTCGCGGTAGGTCATGAAGGCCCAGTCCGAGGACTGCAGGGCGAGCAGCTCGCGGACCGCCCGATCGTCGGCGCGCGCGCCTGCTGCGATGACGCGCAGCTCCGCGTCACGCGCGGCCCACGCGAGATCGGCCACGGCCGGCGCGCTCCACGTCGTCAGGTCGCGCGGCGTGCCCCATGTCGTCACCGGGAGGTCGGGCGCCGGGACCGGCTCATGGCGGTGCAGCGCGTCGTCGAGTCGGGTGACCGGCAGCCCCTGGGCCGCGGCCTCCTCGAGCACGGCGGCCAGCCACCACGGCCCCTCGTGCCACCAGTGGCCGAGCAGTTCCGTGTCGATCGCGAAGACGCACAGCCCGCCGCCGGCGACGCGGTCCCGCACCCGGGTGACGAAGTCCCGCGCGTCGGCCCGCGCGGTCTCCCGCGCGCGGTCCGGGTCGTACGGCGAGCCGTCGACGGCGTGCGCGAGGTGGTCGTGCGGCGTGCGCCGGAACGTGTCGCGGTACGCGGCGCCGCCCGGGTAGCCGCCCTCGCTCCAGACGAGCTCGATGACCTCGCGGTCGATCGGCACGAGCAGCGGCCCGGCGGCCGACCGCAGCGGGCGCAGCGGATCGAGACCTGTGTCCGTGAAGTCGACGCACACCGCGTGGACGCCGGCTTCCTCGAGCAGCAGGTCCAGCGCGGGGTCGTGCGCGCACTCGGGCAGCCAGAGCCCGCCGCGCCACTCCCCGAACCGGCGGCGGTGGCTGTCGATCCCGGCCTGGAGCTGCAGCCGCACCCCGGCGTCAGTGGCCAGCAGCGGCAGCACGGCGTGGGTCGCCGACGACGTCCACGCGACATGGGGCGCCAGCGCGCCGAGCAGGTCGCCGCCGAGTGCGCGCATGCGCTCCGCGGCCGCCTCGTAGGACGCCAGGGAATGGCGCAGCGCCTCGGCCTCCGCCGGTGAGGCGGCGGTCTCGATGTCCGCCGCGTGCGTGCGACGCCGGACTTCGGTCACGAAGGTGTCGAACCGCGCGCCGAGGTCGTCGACCTCGAGCTGGTCGGCCAGCACCGGCGTGATGCTCAGGGTCAGCTGGTCGCCGTGGGTCTCGAGGACGTCGAGCAGCGGGACGTACGACGTCGCGATCGCCTCCCACAGCCACTCCTCGCCGAACGGCCAGGTCCCATAGCCCTCCACGTAGGGCATATGGGTGTGGAGAACGACCGCCAGCTCTCCGCTCATGCGCGGAGGACCGCGACGAGGTCCAGCGCCCCGTGCAGCTCTTCAGGCGCCCCCTCGCGCAGCGTGAAATCCCCGACGTTGATCGCGGGGACGAACCAGTTGTAGAACGGCTTCGTGATCCGCAGCTTCGGGTGCAGCCAGTCCCACCCGGCCTTGATCGCCAGGTCCTGCGCCTTGAGCTTGCGCGCGTGGAACAGGCCGTGGAACTCCACCGAGCCGAAGTGCTTGGCGCAGAGCTCGTAGTACTCCTCGGGCCGGTACTCGTAGACGTGCCACGGGTTCTCCGAGCGCTTGCCGTCGGGCGCCAGCGTCAGCACGTTCGGCGTCGACACGAACGCCACGCCGCCCGGCGCGAGCTGGCGCTTGAAGTGCTCGAGGATCGCGCCCGGATCCTGCACGTGTTCGATGGTCTGCAGGAAGACGATCGCGTCGCACGGCTCGCTGTAGGTCTCGACGAGGTCGCGCTCGAAGCGCAGCGTGTCGGTCGTGTACTTCGCCTTGGCGTGGGCGTGCGCCTCGGGGTTCGCGTCGACGCCGGTGACCGACGCCGCGGTGCGGGACAGGACCTCCGAGCCGTAGCCCTCGCCGCACGCCATGTCGACGACCCGCAGGCCCTCGCACCGCGCGGCGATCCACTCGTAGACGACCAGGTGCCGCTGGAACCAGTAGTTCTCCTCGGGCACGTCGGGCAGCGTGCGCTCGCCCGTCAGCTCCAGCGGCGGGACGCCCTCGGGCTGGTCCTTCTGCACGTACGTCTCGGTCGACACGACCGGGCACCCTACCGGCGTTGAGCCGTCTTCCGGGTGTACCCTGCGCGGCCCATGACTGCCCCACCCACAGCCGAAGAGATCCGCGACGTCAACACCCGCTACCACGACGTGGCGGCCAAGGAGTACGACGCGAAGTGGGGCATCGACTTCGGCGACACGGGCAAGTCGCAGGTGCGGATGAAGCTCGAGAAGGCGCTCGGGCACATCCCCGCGACACCGTTCGCCAACGCGCTGGAGATCGGGTCGGGCACGGGTTACTTCACGCTGAACCTCATGCTCCAGGGCGTCATCGAGCAGGCGACGTGCACCGACATCTCCCCGGGGATGCTCGAGGCGTGCTCCGCCAACGCCGAGATGCTGGGCCTGGGTGAGCGCGTCACCACGAAGGTCGCCGACGCGGAGAAGCTGCCGTTCGAGGACGAGCAGTTCGACCTCGTCATCGGCCACGCCGTCCTGCACCACCTGCCCGACCTCGACCAGGCCTTCAGCGAGTTCTTCCGGGTGCTCAAGCCCGGCGGCCAGGTCGTCTTCGCCGGCGAGCCGTCGCGCACCGGCGACAAGATCGCGAACGTGCCGAAGGGCGTCGCGCAGAAGATCGCGCCCGCGTGGCGCGCCGTCTTCCGCGCCGAGCCGGCCGACATCAACGGCCACCTCGCCGCCGAGCCCGACCACTCCCTGGAGTCGGTCGTCGACGTCCACGCGTTCATCCCCGCGGACCTCACCGCGTTCGCGCGCGGCGCCGGGTTCGCCGACGTCGACGTCATCGGCGAGGAGCTGCTCGCCAACTGGTTCGGGTGGACGAACCGCACGCTGGAAGCCACCGCCGACCCCGCCACGATCCCGTGGCCCTGGCGTCAGTACGCGTTCCGCGGCTACCTGTTCTGGCAGCAGGTCGACCAGCGGTTCCTCGAGGGCCGCCTGCCGGCGGACATCTTCTACAACCTGATGATCACGGCGACGAAGCCGGCGAGCTGACGCCGAGTTCTGCGCGGGCGTCCGCCGCCCGCGCGCGGATCGCGTCCAGCTCGACGGGGTCGATCTTCGCCAGCGACCGCAGCGGCATCGCCATGCGGCGGTTGCCGTCCAGGCGCTCGCGGTGGCGGTCGACGAAGTCCCAGTACAGCGCGCTCAGCGGGCACGCGTCGGGCCCGGTGCGTTGCTTGGGGTCGTACCGGCAGTCGCCGCAGAACCGGCTCATGCGGTTGACGTAGTTGCCGCCCGCGGCGTACGGCTTCGTCGTCATCTGCCCGCCGTCGGCGTAGAGCGCCATGCCCGCGGCGTTCGGGGCCATGACCCACGCCGCGCCGTCGACGAACGCGCGGGCGAACCAGTCGACGGCCTGGCCGGGCTCGACGCCGGTCAACAGCAGCGTGTTGCCCAGCACCATGAGCCGCTCGATGTGGTGGGCATAGCCGCGCTCGCGGACGCCGTCGACGACGGAGTCCAGGCAGTTCCACCCGCTCGGCTCGCCGAGGAACGCGTCCGGCAGCGGCGCATGGGCGTCGAGCGCGTTCGCGCCGTCGAGCTGCCGCAGCCAGAAGACGCCGTGGACGTACTCGCGCCAGCCCAGGATCTGCCGGATGAAGCCCTCGGCGGACTGGAGCGGGATGCCGCCGCCGCGGTACGCCGCCTCGGCGGCGCGGACGGCGTCGAGCGGGTCAAGCACGCCGAGGTTCAACGGCACGGACAGCAGGGAGTGAAAGAGCCAGGGCTCGCCCGGGACCATCGCGTCCTGCCAGGGGCCGAACTGCGGCAGGCGTTCCTCGACGAACGACCGCAGCGCGTGGTCGGCCTCCTCGGGGGTGACGGCGAACCGGCGCGGCGCGTCTTCGCCCCAGAGGCCCGGGGCGTCGGTCTCGAGGTCGCGGCGGACCTCGGCGTCGATGTCGTCCTCCTGCGGCTGCCAGGGCTCGGGTGGCCGCAGGTCGGCGGGCATGTCGCGCGGCGGGCGGCGGTTCTCCGGGTCGAAGTTCCACTGGCCGCCCTCGGGTCCGCCGTCGGCGTCGAGCAGGACCCCGAAGCGGCGGCGCTGCTCGCGGTAGAAGTCCTCCATCTTCAGCCGGCGGCGGCCGTCGGCCCACGCGGCGAAGTCCTCAGAGGGCGTGAGGAACTGCGTGGACGGCACGAGGCGCGCACCCGCGCGCTCGAGGACCGCTCGCGCGCCGGGAGCGTTGGGCGACGCCGCGACGAGGGGCCCGCGCTCATCGGCGAGCGCGGCGGCCAGCGACGGCGCGGCACGGCGTTCGACGACCTCGACATCCCCGCCCGCGCGGAGCTCCTCTGCGAAGTGCCGCATCCCGGACAGCACGACGTGCGCGCGCTGGCGGTGCAGCCAGCGCCGCCGCAGCATCGGCAGCGACTCGACGAACAGCACGCGGTCGGCGCCGTCGAGCGCCGGGTGGTCGCGCAGCAGCTGGTCACCGAGGACGACGGCGGTGTGGCCCACGCACGGGGTACGGGGCGCGCCGAACGGCAGATCGACGGTGCTATGGCGACGTGGATCTGCCGGTCGGCGCGTTGACGGCGAAGCGCAGTCCGCCGCGGGGCCCCAGCGTGGGCGTGGTGGTGATGCGCGGGGCGTCGCCCGGGTCGGGATCCAGGTCGACGCGGCGCAGGAGCACCGCGGCGAGCGCCCGCAACCCGTACTGGCCGAAGCGCTTGCCCAGGCACATCCGCGAGCCGCCGCCGAACGGGACGTACGCGCCCTTCGGCAGCGCCTTCGCGCGCTCGGGCAGGAAGCGGGCGGGCTCGAACGCCAGCGGGTCGGGGAAGAGGTCGGGCAGGTGGTGCGTGGCCCAGGAGCAGTAGTGCACGGCGATGCCGGCGGGGACCTTCACCCCGGAGATCTCGGTGTCGCGGACCGTGCGGCGCGGGCCGACCCAGGCGGCCGGATAGCGGCGCAGCGTCTCGTCCAGCGTCCGCTCGAGCACCGGGAGCGTGGTGCCGTCGAGCTCGCCTGCGCGCGGGTCGCGGTCGCCGAGGACCTCGGCGAGCTCCGTGCGCACCGCCGCGCGTGCCGCCGGGGTGCGGCCGAGCTCGTACATCATGAACGTCAGCGTCGCGGTCGTCGTGTCGTGGCCGGCGAAGAGCAGCGTCACGAGCTGGTCGCGGACGAGCTGCTCGTCGAGCGGCTGCCCGTCGGCGTCGGTGGCGCCGAGCAGCAGGCCGAGCACGCCGGGCGCGTCGGCCCCCTGCGCGCGGTGGTCGTCGATCAGCGCGCGGACGAGGGCGTCCAGCTCGCCGCACGCGCGCTGTGCGGTCGCGTACGGGGTCCGCGGCCCGCGCAGCAGCTGCACGACGAACGGGTGGCCGTACAGGCCGAGCGCGCGCTCGAAGGCGTCGGCGAGTGCGGGCGCGCGGCTGTCGCCCTCGCGCAGCCCGAGAAGGCCGCGCAGCGCGATGCGCAGCGCGAGCTCGCGGGTCCAGGCGTAGAGGTCGATCTCGGCGCCCGGCTCGAGCCGTTCGGCGGCACGCACCCCCTCGGAGACCATGATGTCCGCGACGGCCTCGACCTGCTCGCGGTGAAACGCGGGGAGCATGAGCCGCCGCAGCTGGTGATGCAGCTGGCCGTCGATGTTCAGCATGCCGTCGCCCAGGACCGGGTGCAGGTCCCCGAAGCGGCTCTCGCGCCACTGGTACGCGTCGGCGTCGCTGACGAGGATCTGGTGGTTCTCGGGCGCGCCGATGGCCCACACGACGGGCTCGTGCACCGTGCGGATCGTGAAGACGGGACCGAACCGGCGGCGATGGTCGAGCAACAGCCGCAGCGGGTCGGCCAGCGTGGCGTAGGTGTTGCGCCAGCTCGGGCCGCGGCTGCCCGCCGGCAACGGCACGCCGGTCCGACGCGCACGACGCTCGGCGCGCAGGACCGCCACCGCCTGCGGGACCAGGCGCTCGTCGAACGGCGGGGGCGGCGGGGCGGTGATCGGCGTGCTCATGCGGGGCGTGCTCCTCGTCCTGACAGGACGTCCTGTCAACTTGCGGGGCACAGTGTTCAACCTGACAGGGGTTCCTGTCAAGATGTCGCCGTGGCCACCGCCTCCCCCGACCGCCGCTTCCGCGGGCAGACCACCGCCGAGCGCGCGGCCGAACGCCGGTCCCGCCTGCTCGACGCCGCGCTCGACCTCATCGGCACCGAGGGCTGGGCGGCCGCGACCATGACCGAGATCTGCCGCCGCGCGGGACTGACCGAGCGGTACTTCTACGAGTCGTTCCGCGACCGCGACGCGCTGTACGTCGCACTCATCGACACCGTGGCCGACGAGACCCGCGACGCGGTGCTGGCCGCCCTGGAGCGAGCCGACGACGACCCGCGCGCCCGGATGCGCGCCGCGGCGTCCGCGCTGGTCGGCGTCATCGTGGCCGACCCGCGCAAGGGCCGGGTCGCGCTGCTCGAGGGGCTGGGCAGCGACGCGCTGCAGACCCGCCGCCGCGAGCTGCTCGGCGGCTTCGCGCAGCTCCTGCGCGACCAGGCACGCGCGTTCTACGGTGACCGCGCGCCGCGCGGGCTGCGGGCGCAGGTGTCGTCGATCGCGCTCGTAGGCGCGCTGGGCGAGGTGATCGGCCGCCGGCTGGACGGCACGCTGGAGATCTCCGACCGCCGGCTCGTCGACGAGCTGACCGAGCTCGCGCTCACCCTCTGACGACCTGACCGGCAGATCGACGTCGCTATGGCGACGTGGATCTGCCGTTCGGCGTGGTGGGGGCCGCGGCGCGCAGCGCGAGGTACCGCGCGCGCAGCCGGAACGTGTCGCGCATCGAGCCGACGGCCTCCTCGAGGAACTCCTCGCGATACGTGCTGTCGGTCAGCACCGCGATCGCGTAGTACAGCCCGCTGAACGCCCCGAGCGCGCCCGAGACGCGCAGCAGCTCCACGCTGACCGGCGTGCCCGCGATCTCGTCGGGCGCCGTACCGATCCACGACTCCACGACCTCGGGTTGCACCGCGAGGGCGCCGAACGCCACGAAGAAGGCGGCGAGCAGCACCGCGACGGTGAGCGCCTGCAGACCCTGCGCGATGACGAGCACGAGCCCGACGTTCACGAGCTGGCGCGCGCGCAGCGGCGGGCCCTCCCCGACCTGCCGTTCGATCTCCCGGACCTCCTTCGGGACCCGCGCGACGATGAAGACCACACCGACCACGATGAAGAGCACCGCGACCTCGACCACCTGGACGTCGGACAGCGAGGAGAAGACCTGCCACATCTCCGTGTTGATGAACAGGACGATCGTGAACACCAGCAGCAGCGGCACCGCCCGCGCCAGGAGAGTGAACGACGTGGCGAGCTGGTCGAGCAGCCGCCGCCCGCTCCACACCACGATCCACAGGACGCCGTAGCCGACCACCGCCCAGATGACGCCGAGCAGCAGCAGGTTCCCGCCCGCCGTCACCACCGCGCTGCGCCACTGGCCGCCGAACAGCAGCGGCAGCAGCGCAGGAACGAGGACGAAGAGGGTCAGCTCGGTCGGCCCCACCCGCGCCGGCAGGCTCAGCGCCGGCCGGCCACCGCGCCGGTTGACCATCGCCAGCGCCGCGAACAGGATCGCGATGCCGCCGAGGACCGCCAGGACGTTCGCCCACCACGGCCACGTGAGGTCGATCGCGCCGAACGCCTGCCCGACGAAGACCAGCCCGAGCAGCGGCGCCGCCCGGGTGAAGATGTCCTCGTACGCGGAGTAGTCCTCGATGAGCAGCGGCAGGCCAGCGCGGCGCAGGCCGCGCTCACATGCCCGCAGGTCGTCCATGCGCCCACCCTGACGGGGCAGGCGGATGGTCTGACGCTACGCCACCCCGGCGGACGCCTCGCGGTAGCGGTCCATCGCGCGCTTGCGCTCGTCGGCGTGGTCGACGATCGGCGCCGGGTAGTCCAGCCCGATCGCGCAGCGGGCGTCGCGCTGCTCGGCCTCGGTCATCGTCCACGGCTCGGCCAGCCGGTTGTCCGGGACGGCGGCGAGCTCGGGGACCCAGCGGCGCACGTACGCGCCGTCGGGGTCGAACTTCCGCTGCTGGAGGATCGGGTTGAAGATGCGCCGGAAGTAGGGCGCGGGGTCGACGCCCGTGGACGCGATCCACTGCCAGTTGCCGTTGTTCTGCGCCGGCTCGCCGTCGAGCAGGAGCGCCGCGAAGTGCTGTTCGCCCGCGCGCCAGTCGAGGTGCAGATCCTTCGTCAGGAACGACCCGACCACCATGCGTGCCCGGTTGTGCATCCACCCCGTCGCGGCGAGCTGGCGCATCCCGGCGTCGACGATGGGGAACCCGGTCTCGCCGCGCTTCCAGGCGTCGAGCGCGTCGGCGTCCTCGTGCCAGGACAGCGACCGGAACTTCGGCTGGAACTCGCGCCTGACGTTCTCCGGGTGCTCGAGCAGGACCGACGCGTAGAAGTCGCGCCATGCCAGCTGGCGGACCCAGGCGTCGGCGCCGGGCGTGCCGCGGCGGCGCGCGCGCAGCTCGCACTCGCGCGCCGACAGGCAGCCCCACCGCAGGTACGGCGACAGCACCGAGGTGCCACCGGCGAGGGTGTCGTGCCGGTCGCCGTAGCGGTCGACCGGCCCGTCGAGCCAGCGCGTGAGCGCCTCGCGTCCCGCCGCTTCGCCGGGCTCGCAGACCGGGGCGCCGAGGGTCCCGCCGGGGGCGCGCACGCCGCCGGGCAGCTCGCCGCGGTCCAGGCCGCGCGGAAGCGGCGCCATCGCGCGCGGCGCGCCGTAGATGTCGCGTGCGGCCAGCCGCTCCCAGGCCTTCCAGTACGGCGTGAAGACCGTGTACATCTCGCCGTCGTCCTTGCGGACCTTCGACACGTCACGCGCGTACGTCCCGGTGTTCGGGACCGCCCGCACGCCGCGCTCCTGCAGCGCGGCGGTCACCGCCCGGTCACGGCGCAGCGCGTACGGAGACACGTCGCTCGTCCAGAAGACCGCCCCCGCACCGGTCTGCTCGGCGAGCTTCGCCAGCTCGTGCTCGGGGGCGCCGCGACGCAGCACCAGGCCGCAGCCGCGCGCGTGGAGCTCCTGGTCCAGCGCCCGCAGGCAGCCGAACAGGAACTGCGCGCGCGGTGACGACGCATACCGGCCGTGCAGCAGCGCGTCGTCGAGGATGAAGACCGGGATGACCACGTCGAACTCCGCGCGGGCCCGGTGCAGGGCGGGGTTGTCGTGCAGCCGCAGGTCGCGGCGCATCCAAAGCAGGCACGTGGACGGCATGCCAGGAGTACGGAGCAGCCCGCGCCATAGACTGACGCGAGATGGCCGATCGCCTTGTTCGTGACTTTCCCCTGTTCCCGCTGGGACTCGTCGCGCTCCCCCACGAGCAGGTTCCCCTGCACATCTTCGAGACGCGCTACCGGACGATGATCACCGAGTGCCTGGAGCGAGGCAGCGAGTTCGGCATCGTCTGGATGGACGACGAAGAGCTGCGCGACGTCGGGTGCGCGTGCCGCATCGAGGAGGTCCTCGAGCAGATGGAGGACGGCCGGATGAACATCCTCGTGCGCGGGACGCAGCCGTTCCGCATCGTGGCCCGGCAGGACGACTTCCCGTACCCGGCGGGCACCGTCGAGCTGCTGTCCTCCTCCGACGAGGACCCGGACATCGAGGCGACCGAGCGTGCCCAGGAGGCCTACGCGGAGCTCGTCCGCCAGGCCACCGAGGACGACCCGGACCCCGAGCGCATCGAGGGGATGGACGCCTACGGCATGGCGGCGACCGTCGACTTCGGCCTGGAGGCCAAGCAGGGCCTGCTGGAGCTGCGCAGCGAGAACGCCCGGCTGAAGCTCATCACCCGGCTGTTCCTCGCGGCCACGAAGCGCCTGGACTTCATCGAGCGGGCCCAGGCGCGGGCTCGGTCGAACGGGAAGGTCCGCTTCGGCTAGAGGCGGCGAGGTAGGAGCCGGCGACGATGAGGATCATGCCGCCCACCGCGCCCGCGGTGATCGGTTCGTCGAGGAGCAGCGCGCCGTACATGACGGCGAACACCGGCGCGATGTACGTGACGAGGCTCGTGGTGGCCATCCCGACGTCGGCGATCAGCGCGTAGAACAGGACGAACGCGACGCCCGTGCCCCCCATGCCGAGGACGATCATCGAGGCGACCGTGTCCAGGCCGGGGGTGTGGTCGGGCATCGTCGCGAGCGCCAGCGGCAGCGTCACGGCGGCGCTGACGAGCATCGTCCCCGAGGCGGTCGCGGCCGCGGGGACATCGGCGAGCTTCGCGCGCAGGAAGAACCCGCCGATCGCGTAGCCCAGGCTGGCGAGGACGACCATGAGCCCGCCGATCACCGCGGCGGAGTCGCTCTGGAGGTCGAGGCCGAAGAGCAGCACGATCCCCGCCATCCCGGCGAGCAGGCCGACGAGCCCCCAGCCGCGGGTCACCTGCGTGCGGTCCAACCGCAGAGCGAGGAGCGCGGTGAAGAGCGGCACGGACGCCACCAGAATCCCCGTCAGGCCTGACGCGATCTCCCGCTCGCCCGCGGCGATGAGCACGAACGGCACCGCCACCTGGACGAGCGCCAGCGTCACGACCGCGCCCCATCGGCCGCGCAGCGCGCCGAGCTGCCCGCGGTGGGCCGCGAGCGGGACGAGCACCAGGGCCCCCAGCGCACACCGCCCGCACACCACCCACCCGACCGACAGGTCCTCGAGCGCGACCTTGATGAAGAGGTAGGACGACCCCCAGATCGCCGCCACGATCAGCAGGGTGCCCCACGAGCGGCGGGACATGACCGACGAGTCTAGGTTCGCGGCGCGGGGTTCGAGCCCCGTACCGGAACCGGTGAGGCACATCGTCGACCGGTGTCAAGCGGTGACGCGCCAGCGCCGATCAGAGACGGCGAAGCGCGTGGTCTGTACAGCGCGTCTAGAACCCTTCCACCAGGAGCACCACCCGATGTCTGCCCTCTCCATCCGCGACTGGAGCCTGCGCACCAAGCTGCTGACCGGCTTCGGCGCGGTCCTCCTCCTCATGGTCGCGATCATCGTCGTCGCGATCTCCAGCGCCAAGGCGCTCAGCGACGACGCCGTCGCGAGCTTCGCGGACGACGCGATCCCGCTCGGGGCCGCCACCCAGGACCTCGTCACGCAGATGGTCAACCAGGAGACCAGCGTCCGCGGGTTCCTGGTCACCGGGGAGGACACCAGCCTGGAGACGTACAACCAGGCCAAGAAGGACCTCGCGCAGGACCTCAAGACGATCGAGCCGCTCGTCGCCGCGCACCCGATCATGGGTGACCTGATCGACCGCGCCGAGCCGCAGATGCAGGCCATCGAGGAGTACTTCGAGCAGCAGATCGCGCTCGTGCGTTCCGGCCCGGCGGGTCAGCGCCGCGCCCAGGCGCAGATCGGCGAGGGGCGCGAGCTCTTCGAGGAGTTCCGCGCGACCGCCGCCCTGATCGAGGCGGACCGCGAGAAGTTCGTCCAGGACGCGGTCAACGAGCAGAGCGACAGCCTCGCCTCGACGCGGACGAAGCTCATCGGCATCGGCATCGCCGCGGCGCTGCTGGCCGCCGGCATCGCCCTGGTGCTGTCCCGTTCGATCAAGCGCGGCGTGGATCGCGTCCTGCTCAGCCTCGCGGAGCTGCGTGACCGTGCCGTCGTGCCGCTGGGCGAGGGCCTGGAGGCTCTGCGCGGCGGCGACCTGACGCGCGCCATCGCCCCGGAGGCGCCGGTCATCGAGAATCCGTCGAAGGACGAGATCGGCCAGGTCGGCACGGCCGTCAACGAGATCGGCGCCTCCGTGATCGCCTCGGCCGAGAGCTACGAGGACGCGCGCGCCGCACTCGTCGGGATGATCTCGCAGGTCTCCGAGACCGCGGGCACCGTCTCGTCCTCGTCGCAGCAGATGGCCTCCGTCTCCCAGGAGGCGGGCCGCGCGGTCGGCGAGATCGCGAACGCCGTCGGTGAGGTCGCCGGCGGGGCCGAGCGCCAGGTCCGTGCCGTCCAGGGCACGCGTGCCGGCATCCAGCAGATGAGCAGCGCGACGGACGAGTCCGCGGCGCAGGCCGAGCAGACCGCTGCGGCGGCCCGGGAGGCCGGCGAGGTCGCGAAGGACGGCGCCCAGGCCGTCCAGCGGGCGACCGAGGTCATGGCCTCCGTGCGCGAGGCGTCCGGTCAGGCGACCGACGCCATCCGTCAGCTCGGTGCCAAGAGCGAGCAGATCGGCGGGATCGTCGACACGATCACGACGATCGCCGAGCAGACCAACCTGCTCGCGCTCAACGCGGCCATCGAGGCCGCTCGGGCCGGCGAGCAGGGCCGCGGGTTCGCGGTCGTCGCCGACGAGGTCCGCAAGCTCGCCGAGGAGAGCCAGGAGGCGGCCGCCTCGATCGCCTCCCTGATCGGCGAGATCCAGTCCGAGACCGGCCGTGCCGTCGAGGTCGTCGAGGACGGCGGGCGCCAGACCGCCGAGGGTGCCTCCACGGTGGAGCAGGCCCGTGAGGCGTTCGTCCAGATCGAGTCGCGCGTCGACGACGTCAACCGGCGCGTCGCCGAGATCGCGTCGGCCATCGGCCAGGTCGCTGCGAGCGCGCAGCAGATCACCGGTGAGGTCGAGGAGGTCGCCAGCGTGGCCGAGCAGACCAGCGCGTCGAGTCAGCAGGTCTCCGCGAGCACGGAGGAGACCAGCGCGTCGACCGAGCAGATCGCGGCCAGCGCCCAGGAGCTGTCGGCGTCCGCGGTCGAGCTCGAGCACCTCGTGTCGCAGTTCCGGCTCACCGAGGCGTAGCCACGTCAGGCGATGGCGACCGCGCCCCCACGGCGCGGGTCGCCGCCGCCTGACAGCGCGCCGCCGGGCGTCCGCCGGATCGCCTGCACCCCGCCGAAGAACAGGTTGCGCGACCGGAAAGGCGCCACCGCCCGGCCCGCGCGCTCGAGCAGGTCGACCGGCACCCCGGGCTCGGCGTAGACGACACCGCTCTCGAAGTGCGCGCGCGGGGCGTCCACCGCGTCCTGCGCGTCGAGCCCGTGATCGACGATCCCCACGATCGTCTGCAGCAGCGCCGAGCGGATGCGGTTCGACCCCGCGCTGCCCAGCACCGCCTCGACGTCGTGCGGATCCCCGCGCGTCACCACAGTCGGCGCCATCATCGACGGCATCCGCCGGCCCGGTGGTGCGGTGTGGAACCCCATCGGGCTGAGGTCCTCCTCGCCCATGATGTTGTTCACGTGGATGCCGGTGCCGGGAACGACGACGCCCGCGCCCTCGCCGTTCGTGCAGGTCACCGCGCACGCCAGGCCCTCGCCGTCGAGGACCGAGATGTGCGTCGTGGAGCCCAGCCGCATCGCCAGGAACGTGTCGAGGAAGCCGGGCTCGTCGAGGCCGTCGACGAACGCGTCGGTGCGCGCGGTCTGGGCGGCGTCCATCGCGTCGACCACCGCCGTGAGCGGCGGCGGCGACGGCGCGCGGTCGAGCAGACCGAGGCTGTACGCGAGCAGGATGCCGCCGGCGCTCGGGGGCGGGTTCGTCAGGACCTCGCGTCCGCGGTAGGCGACCCGCGCGGGTGCTCGCGGGACCGCTTCGTACGTGGTGAGATCGGTCGGCGTCAGCACCCCGCCGCGCGCGTCGAGCCAGCTGACGACCGCGTCGGCGAGGTCCCCGCGGTAGAACGGGTCCGCGCCCTCGGCGCCGAGGCGATCGATCGCGTCGCCCATCTCCCCGAAGCGGAACCGCTCACCGGCACGCA
Organism: Solirubrobacteraceae bacterium; assembly: GCA_016463765.1. Taxonomy (GTDB): domain Bacteria; phylum Actinomycetota; class Thermoleophilia; order Solirubrobacterales; family Solirubrobacteraceae; genus Svornostia. The sequence continues at coordinate 61,689 of JAEMQS010000001.1, forward strand.
GCGGACGGCCACCCGGAGCGAAGACGGCACGGGCCTCGGGCGTCGACAGCAGGATGCCCGCGAGGATCTCGAAGACGTAGGCCTGCGGCTCGTTGAGCACCACGCCCTCGCGGGCCAGTCGCGCCGCCGGTGCGGTGAGCTGGTCGAGCGGCACGGTCCCCCAGCGCCGCGACGCCTCCACGATGCCCGCCGGGTTGCCGTACGGGCCGCAGGAGGCGGGGCCGACGTGGAAGATCTGCACCGCGTCGCCGAATGACACCGACACGGGGATGAGCGCCGCCTGCGCGGCGTGCGCCTCGGGGCCGAGGCCGGGCGCGCCGACGAAGAAGTCCAGCAGCGTCGGCTCGACCCCCGGGCCGGCGACGAGCAGGTAGCCGCCCGCGCCGGGACCGGTCAGCAGCGGCTCGGCCGTCCACGACGCGAGCATCGCGGCGATGGCCGCATCGACGGCGTTCCCTCCGGCGCGCAGGACCTGCGCGCCGGCATCCGCGGAGACGGGATGGCCGGCGGCGACGACGCCGCCGGTCATCGATCAGCCTCGGGGAACGAACTCAGGGACGTCGAGCTGGTTGACGCCCAGCCCGGTCTGCCGGACCGAGGACCGCTCCGGACGGGTGCGCTCCACGCGCGGCTCGCCCTTCGGCTCCTCGAGCACGCGGGAGATCGGCCGCGACGACACCGGGCCGTAGCCCGTGGCGACGACGGTGATCCAGATCTGGTCACCGAGCGTCTCGTCGACCATCGCGCCGAAGATGATGTTCGCCTCCGGATGCGCGGCGGCCGACACCGTCTTCGCGGCCTCGTTGACCTCCCACAGGGAGAGGTCGGCGCCGCCGGTGATGGAGAGCAGGATCTTGCGGGCGCCCTCCATGCTCGTCTCGAGCAGCGGGGACGAGCACGCCTGCTCGGCCGCCGTGATCGCCCGGTCGTCGCCCGTGCCCATGCCGATCCCGAGGAGCGCGTTGCCCGCCTCGGACATGATCGTGCGGACGTCGGCGAAGTCCAGGTTGATGATGCCCGGCAGCGTCACGAGGTCGGACACGCCCTGCACGCCCTGGCGCAGCACGTCGTCGGCCACGTTGAAGGCAGCCATCATCGAGGTCTGCTTGTCGAGCACGGACAGCAGGCGGTCGTTCGGCACCGTGATGAGGGTGTCGACCTCCTGCGCGAGCGCGTCGACGCCCAGCTCTGCGGCGTCGCGGCGGCGCGTGCCCTCGAAGCCGAACGGCTTCGTGACGATGCCGACGGTCAGCGCGCCCACCTCGCGGGCGATGCGCGCCACGACGGGCGCGGCGCCCGTCCCGGTGCCGCCGCCGGCGCCCGCGGCCACGAACACCATGTCCGAGCCCTTGAGCAGCGACTTCAGGCGGTCGTAGTCGGCCATCGCGGCGTTGCGGCCGAGTTCGGGGTCCGCGCCGGCACCCAGACCGCGCGTCAGCTCTTCGCCGATGTGCACGGTGAGGTTCGCCGTCGAGGCCTGCAGCGACTGGACGTCGGTGTTCACCGCGATGAACTCGATGCCGTTGATCTGCGCCTCGACCATGCGGTTGACGGCGTTGACGCCGCCGCCGCCCACACCCACGACGCGGATGATCGGATGCCCCGCGCGCGATTCGCCGAACGACGACATCGGCATCGGCGAGCTGGAGAACGTCGTGTCGTCGGCCAGCGGGCGCTCGGGCTCGGGCTCGTATGACGACGTGGGCTCCAGGACGTTGTCCGGGATGTCCGAGCTGAACGCGTGGCGCAGGCGCTCCTGCGGGGTCGGCGTCGGGTCCGCGGGCGCCGGAGCTGCCGCCTGCGGGGCGGGCTCGGCGGCCTCGGCCGCGCCCTCTGCCTCCGGCGCCGGCTCCGTCTTGCGGAACAGTTCGGCCAGCGGCCCTTCGCGCATGCTTGCGCGCTTATCCCTTGCCATGAGAGAGCACCTCCTTCGCGAGATCGCGATAGGACTGGGCGGCCACGCCGTCCGGGTCGTACTTGAGCACCGACATCCCCTTGACGGGGGCCTCCGCGAAGCGGATGGTCTTGCGGATCCGCGACGCGAAGACGCGATCCCCGAAGTTCTCCTCCAGCAGCGAGATCGCTTCCTGCGCGTGCAGGGTGCGGGTGTCGACCAGCGTGGGCAGGATGCCCTCGATGTCGACGCCGGGGTTCAGTTCCTCACGGATCATGTGCAGCGTGTTCTGCAGCTGGATCAAGCCACGCATCGACAGATACTCGCACTGAACGGGGACGATCACCTTATGTGCGGCCGTCAGGGCGTTGATCGTGAGCAGTCCGAGGCTCGGCGGCGTGTCGATGCAGATGAAGTCGTAGTCGGTCGCGACGGCGCGCAGCGCCTTGGCCAGGGCACGCTCGCGGCCGATCTTCATCGACATCGCGATCTCCGCGCCGGCGAGGTCGATCGACGCGCAGGCGACGTCGATCTCGCGCTGGCGGATCACCTCGCGGATCGGCATGTCGTGCACGAGCACGTCGTACATCGAGGTCTGCACGGTGTCCGGGTCGATGCCCTGGGACATCGTCAGGTTGCCCTGCGGATCCATGTCGATGCAGAGCACCCGGTGCCCCTCCTCCGCAAAGGCGGCGGCGAGGTTCAGCGTCGTGGTGGTCTTGGCGACGCCGCCCTTCTGGTTGGCGAACGCGATGACCTTGGCGGTCTGCTGCGGGGGCGACTCCACGTCGTCTCTCCGGTGCGGTCGGTGGTGCGGACGTCCGAACGGCGTCCGGACGTGTGTCTATTCGCACGTGGGCGCGGGACTCCTTCACCGGTGTGACGCGTAGCCTCCCCCGCCGTGGCCGACCTGCTGGACAAGCCGCTCGTCGTCGTCACCGGCAAGGGCGGCGTGGGCAAGACCACCGTCGCCGCCGCGCTGGGGCTCGTCGCCGCGCGCGCGGGCAAACGGGCGATCGTCGCGGAGGTCGCGCGGCGCAGCGACGTCGCCGGCATCCTCGGGACCGCTTCCGGACGCCACGACCGGATCTTCGTCGAGCACGAGATCGCGCCGGGGCTCTTCCACATCTCGATCGACCCCGAGGACGCCCTGGCGGAGTACCTCGAGGACCAGCTCAGCTCGTCGAGCCTCGCGAGCGTCCTCTCGTCGAGCCGGATGTTCGGCCTGCTCGCCGCCGCGACGCCCGGCCTGCGCGAGCTGCTGACGATCGGCAAGGTGTGGGAGCTCTCCCAGCCCGAACGGCGCACGCCCGGCGCGGCGCCGTACGATCTCGTCGTCGTCGACGCGCCCGCCACCGGCCATGGCGTGGCGATCCTCGGCGCGCCGCGCACGTTCGCCGACGCGGCGGCGGGCGGGCCGATCACCCGGCAGGCCGAGCGCATCGACGCCACGCTGTCCGACCCGGCGCAGACCGGCCTCGTCGCGGTCGCACGCGCGGAGGAGATGCCGGTCACCGAGACGCTACACCTGCAGGAGGCGCTGCGCGAGCGCCTCGCCCGTGAGCTGGACGCGGTCGTCGTCAATCGGCTGGAACCCGACCTGATCGCGCCCGCGGAGTCGACCCGGCTGTCCGAGCACGCCGAGCACCCCGCCGTGGCGCTGACCCTCCGCGCCGTCGCCCGGGCGCGCCGCCAGCGCGCCCAGGTCGGGCGGCTGCACCGCGGCACCGCGATCGACCCGATCCGCCTGCACGCGCGGCGGGACGGGCCGGACCTCGAGGCGCTCGCCTCCGAGCTGGCCGCACAGCTCTGAAGACCGGTCCATCCGTTCCCTGCGATCGAACATCGCCGGGGCACGTCGTGCAGACCCCCGGAACGCCCTGAGGTCGTCCATCACGACCGACACCCCAGGGGGTGCACATGGCCAAAGCAGCGAAGGCCAAGCTCGAGGAGCGGATCCTCGAGCCCACGGAGACGTGGCAGAAGGCCCAGCTCGATCTCTTCGGCTTCACGCCGAGTGAGGCCGGGCTCGACGCCATCCGCATCTGCGGCCTGAAGCGCAAGCTCAAGGAGATCGTCGGCCGCGAGTGGGTCGAGATCACGATCCGCAAGCCGATCCCCGACCCGGAGGTCGAGCTGCTCCCGGTCCTCGGCGAGCTCGAGCGCCTGACCAAGCGCGTCAAGCCCCGTTCGCTCGAGCACCTCAAGCAGCTCGTCGGCGTCCCGAACGAGGCGATCCTGCGCCAGCGCAAGATCGACCCGTGCGGCTGCCAGCCGCGGCCGACGCACATCCACATGCTGCCGACCGCCAAGCGCTTCGCGTTCAGCAAGCTCGGCGCCGACCAGCGTCAGGCCGTGCAGGACATGGCGGAGAACCTCGTCTACGGCTACGCCGACCCGGAGATGCTCGAGCACCCGCCGCTGGCGGGCATCCGGGACTTCGTGCTGCGCCGCGCCGGAGAGCTGCCGGTCTTCACGATCAAGGACCTGATCGTCTGCGACGGCGAGAAGGTCGTCTTCGACGGCTTCTCCACCCTGCTGTTCAACAACGTCATCATCGAGGGCAGCGGCGAGATCGTCCTCGGGACCCACACGAAGCTGCACGCGTTCCACATCGAACGCGTCTGACCCCGAGGAGAGCGACACCATGGCGAGCTTCAGCGGCCCCGGCAACGACGGGGCGAGCGGCGCGAACGGCGCCCACGGCGCGGCCGGCCAGGCGCACAACCCGCCGCAGGCCGGCGCGGGCAACAAGGGCAAGGACGCCGAGTGCAGCACGTGGGGCGACGAGGCCCCGACCAACGGCGGGACGGGCCAGGTCGGCGCGCCCGGGATCCCCGGAGGCAACGGGTTCCCCGGCGGGCACGGCACGAGCGGCAGCGACGCCGCGATCCAGACCATCACGGCGACGATCTTCGACGGGACGATCACGCTGAACTACCGCGGCGGCAACGGCGGTGCGGGCGGCAACGGCGGCAACGGCGGTCAGGGCGGGCCGGGCCAGATCGGCGGTGCCGGCGGCGAGGGCGGCAGCGGCAAGGGCTGCGAGCCGCACGCCTCCGACGGTGCGGGCGGCAAGGGCGGCAACAGCGGGCCGGGCGGCTTCGGCGGCCGCGGTGGGAACGGCGGCAACGGCGGGCGCGGGGGTCGCGTGACGATCCTCTATCCGCCTGACGTGTCGATCCCGAACGTCATCGCCGACCCCGTGAACGGGCTGGCGGGCGGCACCGGCGGCGCGCACGGCGCCGGGGGCTCGGGGGGCCCGGACGGCGCGCCCGGTGGCGGCGGAGGCGGCGGCGCCCCGGCGGGCGATCCCATCCCGTTCCAGAACCGGGCCGGTGCCGACGGCGTCCCCGGCGTCCCCGGCGGATCGGCGATCGTCGATGTCATCCCGAACAACTGACCACCGCACGCCGGCGCACCTCGGTGCGCCGGCGGGCCGGCTCGCCGCGCGGTGGGCCGACCGCGCGGGCGCCGTCGATCCCGACGCGCTGGTCCTCCACGACGCCCTGCTCGCGGCCGCGCTCGACGTGCCCGCCGGACCGGCCGTCCGGCGTCCGTCGATGTGCCACGACGGGACGCCCGTCACGTACTCCGCGGCGCTGGACGCGGCGGGCCCGGCGTCGCCGTTGCGGCTGCTCGTCGAGCCCGGCGGCTGCGCCGTCGCGGTCCCCGAGCAGCTCGAGGGAACCCTCGGCCTGCTGCGCGGGCTGCTGCGCGAGCGCGGCTGGGACGCCGCCCGTGCCCACCTCGACCGCGTGTGCGACGCGGTCCTCCCCGCCCAGCGTGAGCGCACGGGTTCGTGGTGGGGCGGCGCGTGGCTCGGCCTGGTCGCCGAACCGGGGGCGCCGACGCAGCTGCGCTGTTACCTCAACCTGCGGTGGGGTTCACCGCAGGCGCGCTGGCAGCGGGCGCTGGACGCCATCTGCGGCGCCGCCGACGCCACCCTCACCCCCACCCTCGACGGGCTGCTGCGGACGTGTGCGCCGATCGGCGTGCCGGTCGGCCTCGGGCTCGCCTTCGCCGCCGGCGACCTGCGCGCGCTGCGCCTGTACGTCGGCGTCCACGAGCCCGCCCGCTGCGGGCTGGCCGCGCTGCTGCCGCCCGAGCTCTCCCACCAGCAGGAGGTCGCCCGCCGGTTCGGGGTGCTGGCCACGCAGCGGCTGGGTCCCCCGCCCGCGCAGGGGGTCACCGCCGGGTATGACCTGGTGCTGCGCGACGGCGTCGTGCAGCCCGGCGTCGCCCGCTGCAAGGTCGACCTGTCCTGCCAGCCGCTCGACGGACCCGGCCGGGTGCAGGCCGAGCTCGTCGCGCGGGAGTTCGCCGCGGCCCTCGGCCTCGACGGTGGCGAGCTCGACCGCTTCGAGGCCGACCTCGAGGACGCGTACGGCGGGAGCACGCTGGAGTTCGTCAGCCTCGGGATCCGCCCCGACCGCACGGGAATGAGCGCGTATGTCAAGCCTCACGGCCTCGCCTCCGCGGACCGCTGACCCGGTCCGCGCCGGTGACGCGTGGCTGCTCGCCGCGCAGGACCGCGACGGCGCGTGGCGCGACTACGCGCTGGAGCCCGGCGCCAGCGACGCGTGGGTGACCGCCGTGGTCGCCCACGCACTCGCGGTGCCGCCGGTCGCGCCCGAGGCGGTCGGCGCGATCGGCCGCGCCGCCGACTTCCTGCACGCGGTCCGGCGCCCGTCGGGCTGGGGCTACAACGACCGCGCGGCCACGGACGCCGACTCGACGAGCTGGGCGCTTGCGCTGCTGCTCGCCGTGGACGACCTGCGCGGCGTCGATCCCGTCGCGCTGCTGGCCCCGCGGCTCGATGCGCGGGGCGGCGCGCACACGTTCGCGGGCGCGCGTTTCGGCGGATGGGCGGGCGAGCATCCCGAGGTCACGGCGGTCGCCGCCGACGTGCTGCGCGCCGCCGACCCCGCGAGCCCCGTGGCCGCAGCGGCGATCGCGCGGGTCCGCGAGACGCAGCGCCGCCGAGGCGGGTGGCCGGCGTACTGGTGGACGTCGGACGCCTACGCGACCGCGCGCAGCCTCCTGACGCTCCACGGCGCCGCGGCGCTGGATGACCGCGCCCGGCACGCCGCCCGGCAGTGGCTCGCCGGTGCACCCTGCGCGGCACGCACCCCGTTCGACCTCGCGCACGTGGTGCTCGCCGCGGTCGCCCTCGACGCCGACCCCGCCGCGCGCGAGACGCAGGCCGATCGCCTCCGCGCGCTGCAGGCCCCCGACGGCGGCTGGCCACCGTCACCCACGCTGCTCGTCCCGCCCCAGCACGCACCCGGCCGGGGCGCCGCGAACGCCGACGCACGCGGCCTGATGAGCACCGCAACCGCGGTCATGGCGCTGAAGGCGGTGCGCGGAACGTCTAGTCTGGCCCGCGGATGGACCTGGGCGACGCACTGGCAGGAACACGCGTGGTGATCGTCGCCGGCTCCGGCGGCGTGGGCAAGACCACGACGTCCGCGGCGCTCGCCATGGGCCTCGCCTCGCGCGGGCAGCGCGTCGCCGTGGTCACGATCGACCCCGCGAAGCGCCTGGCGACATCGCTGGGCCTCGAGGACCTCGACAACGAGCCGCGGCTCGTCGACCCGTCGCGGTTCAAGGGCCACGGGATCGAGATGGAGGGCGAGCTCTGGGCGATGATGCTCGACGCCAAGCGGACCTTCGACGACCTCATCGAACGGCTCTCGCCCGACGCGAAGACCCGCGACGAGGTGCTGAGCAACCGGATCTACCAGGAGCTCTCCAGCGCCGTCGCCGGGTCGCAGGAGTTCACGGCGATCGCCAAGCTGTACGAGCTCGACCGCGAGGGCGGGTTCGACGTCCTCATTCTCGACACCCCGCCGTCACGCAACGCGCTCGACTTCCTCGACGCGCCCGACCGCCTCACCGGCTTCCTGGAGGGCCGCGCGCTGCGCGTCTTCCTCACCCCCGGCGGGCTGGCGGCGAAGGTCATGGGCCGCGGGACGAGCGTCGTCTTCGGCGTGCTCGGCAAGGTCACGGGCGTGGACCTGCTCAACGACCTGTCGACGTTCTTCCGCGCGCTCGGCGGCCTGCTCGACGGGTTCCGCGAGCGCGCCCGCGGCGTCAAGCGGCTGCTCGCCGACCCGGCGACGACGTTCCTCATCGTCACCTCCCCCGAGCGCGAGCCGGTCGAGGAGGCCATCTTCTTCCGCGGCAAGCTCCGCGAGGCGGGGATGCCGTTCGGCGGGCTGATCGTCAACCGCGTCCACACGCTGCCCGAAGGGCTCGAAGCCGGTGCCGCGGAGACCATCGCCGATGAGCTGACCGACGCGCTCGGCGAGAACCTGGCGGGCAAGGTCGCCGCCACCGTGCGCGACGCCGAGCTGCTGTCGACCCGCGACGCGGCCGCCATCGCGCGGCTCGGGCGTGAGGTCGACGACCCCGACCCGGTGCTCATCCCCGAGCTCGACGACGACGTCCACGACGTTGACGGCCTGGTGCTCGTGCACCGGCATCTCTCCCGCTCCATCGACGGCGCGGCGTAGGCTCTCGCACCATGGAGTGGAAGATCCTCGAAGGCGTGCCGGAGGAGGATGTCCAGCGCGTGCTCGACATGGCTCGCCGGCGGACGTTCCGCAAGGGCGAGATCGTCTTTCACGAAGGGGACCCCGGCGACACGCTGCACCTCGTGCGCAGCGGCCGTTTCGCGGTCAAGGTCAGCACGCAGTACGCCGACGAGGCGATCCTCGCGGTGCTGCGCTCCGGCGACATCTTCGGCGAGCTCGCACTGCTCAGCCCCGGCGCACCGCGCAGCGCGACGGTCGTGGCGCTCGAGGCCGGCGAGACGATGTCGGTCCACCAGCTGGACTTCGGCCGGCTGCGCCGCGAACAGCCCGGCGTGGGCGACGTGCTCATCAGCGTGCTGTCCACCCAGGTCCGCCGGTTGTCACGGCACCTGCTCGAGGCGCTCTACACGCCCGCGGACACCCGCGTGCGCCGACGGGTGCTCGAGCTCGTCGACATCTACGCGGGCGACGACCCGTCGCTGCCGACGACGATCCCGCTGACCCAGGACGACCTCGCCGACCTCGCCGGGACGTCCCGCGCGACGGTCAACCGTGTGCTGCGCGAGGACGAGGCGCGGGGAATCGTCGAGCTCGGGCGCGGGCGGACGCTCGTGGTGGACCGGGCGGGGTTGCAGAAATGGGCGGGGCTTTGACTCGCTGACGCTCCCCAAAGCCCTTAGGGAGTTCCTCGCCAGAGGCTCGGAACTCCCGGGCTTGGTTGGGGCTTTGACTCGCTGACGCTGGCCGGCCTTCGGGCCGGGGGCGTGCATATGGATGCAGGACGGTCGCAGCCCGCGGTGGGCGCGCGCGGGCCCCTGCGCGCAGCGTGACATGCGCCACACATGCGCGATACAAGACCGGTTTCTTGACACCGGAATTTCATATCGTGTATTTGTTAGCGCACATCAGTTCCCGTCATCAAGGAGCCGACATGCCGCCCACCGCCGTCACCGCCCTGCCCGACTTCGACGAGCCCGCGCCCGCGCCGTCGTTCACGCCGCTCGCGACGGACATCGCCATCGCCACCGACCCGCCGGACGCCCGCCGCGTCGCCGCCCAGGCCATCGGCGCCCATATCGCCGAGCAGCTGCGGGCCGGCCGCTCGCTCTTCAACGTCGTCGAGGACGCCGAGGTCTGCGAGCGCATCGGCGCCGACGGACGCGCCCGGCTGACCCGGATGCGCGCGGTGGAGTCCGACGCATGAGCGTCCTCTCCCTCATCGCCTGGACGGCGCCCGCCCTCGGCGGCCTGCTCGCCGCCCTCGCCGCCGGCCGTGCCGGCGCCGCGGCCGTGGCGGGTCCCGCGACGACCGCGCTGATCGGCGCGGCCGTCCTCGCCGGTGCCCCGATCGGCACCATCGACCTGGTCGGCGGGATGCTGCTCGTGCTGGTCGGCGGCCTCGCCGCGACCGTGCAGAGCTACGCGCTGCGCCAGCTGCGCGGCGCGCCCGGCGCCCGCGCCACCACTCTGCTGCTCGGCGTGGTCGCGAGCGGCAGCGCCGTCTTCGTCACGGCCACCGCGCTGCCGGCCATGGCCGCGGCCTGGACGGCCACCGGCGCCGCGTTCCTCGGCGTCCTCGCGATCCACCGGGCGCTGCCCGGAGGCCGGGATGCGCTGCGGCGCACGCTCATCGCGTTCGTCGTCGCCGACCTCGCCCTCTGGAGCGCGGTCGTGCTCGACGCGACCACCTCGAGCGCGGGCCTCGCCCTCGACGTCGCGGCCGTCCTGCTCGTGGTCGCTGCGGCGGCGCGCGCCGCACAGCTCCCGCTGCAGGGCTGGCTCGTCGCCACCGTCGCGGCGCCGACCCCGGTCTGCGCCTTCCTGCACGCCGGGATTGTCAACGCCGGCGGCATCCTGCTGCTGCGTCAGACCGACCTCTTCGGCGCCTCCAGCATCGCGATGGGCACCGCGATCGCGGTCGGTGCGGTCACGATGGTCGCGGCCGCCGTCGCCATGGCGGTCCGCTCCGACGTCAAGGGCATCCTCGCCTGCTCGACGAGCGCCCAGATGGGCTTCATGCTCGTGACCTGCGGGCTCGGCGTGTGGGCCGCGACGCTCATCCACATCGCCGGCCACGCGATGTACAAGGCCGCGAGCTTCCTCGGCGCGGGCTCGGCGATCGCCGCCCACGCGCGGCGGCGCTCGGTCCCGGCCGCGCCCGCCCGGCGCCACCCCGCCCGCGACGCGGCCATCGCCGCGCTCGCACCCGCCGCCGGGCTCCTGCTCGTCGCGGCGACGGTTCCCGCCGTCGGTGAGAAGCCCGTCCTGCTGGTCTTCGCCTGGATCACCGGCGCCGCCGCCCTCTGGGGTTCGCTACCTCGCGTCCAGCGCGCGGGCGGCACCGTCGCCGCCAGCATGCTCGCGGTCGGTGCAGCGGCCGCGTACCTCGGTGCGACCACGGCGCTCGGCGCGCTGCTCTCGCTGCCCGACACGGTCGGGCACCCGCCCGCGTGGCTCGCGCTGGTGCCGATGGCCGCCGCCGTCGGGGCCATCGCCGTCTGGCAGCACGGCGGGGCCCTGCGCGATCGCCTGTACGTCCGGGCGATGCGCCTGGGCAGCCCGCGGCCGCTCCCGCGTCCCGTGCCTGCCTCCCTGGGCGTCACGGTGCCGCTGCGCCACGCGCTCGCCGGCCGGTCCACGACCGTCGCGGAAGGGGGTGCCGCATGAGCGCGGTCACCCTCACGCCCACGGGCACGGTCGCCGATCGCGCGACCGCCATCGCCGCCGAGCTCGCTCCGGCGTGGCCGCTCGAGCGCTTCGTCGCGGTCAACCCCCTCGCGGGCCTCGAGCACCTGCCGTTCGCAGAGGCCGTCGCGCGCGTCGGCACCACCGTCGGCGCGCCCGGCTGGCGCCCGGAGTCCGCCCTGCGGGCGGCCGAACAGGCCGGACGCATCACGGACGCGGACCTCAGGGCCGCGCTGCGTGACCACGTGGGAGCCGCCTGCGAGGAGGCCGTCGAGCTCGCACCGGGACGGTCCACCACGCTGGAGTTCGTCCTGCTCGCCGATCTCCGTCACGCGCCGCCGGCGCCCGCGCCGCAGCGCCGCGTGCTGACCCCGGCCGAGGCGTGGGATGCGGCCCACGGGACACGATTGGCCGAGACCGCCGACACGCTCATGTCCGGCTGGCTCGCCGCGTACGTCGACGAGGGGCAGGCCCGCTGGGCGCTGCCTCGCCGCGACCTCGGCCTCTACGGGGCGTGGCGCGCGCTCAGCCCGCACGACCCGGCGTTCTCCCGGGCCGCGCGTCGCGACCTCGCCTCGCTCCCAGACGTCGCGGAGACCGCCCTCGCGCAGCTCCTCGACGAGGCCGGAGACGACGGGGACGCGCTCCTGCGCGCGCTGCTCACGCGCCAGCCCGGCTGGATCGCGTACGCCCGGTGGCGCAGCGAGCACGTGGGCGACCTGGACGCCGCCGAGATCGCCGCGCTGCGCCTCGCGTCCGAGCGGGCGCTGCTCCTGCCGGTCGCCGGCGCCGAGCCGTTCGCACGGATCCCCGACCCGCCGCGGGAGGCGGCGCCGGACCCGCAGGCGCGGATCGACGCGGTCGCCGCCGCCCTGGGATCTGGGGTGGGGGTCGGGGTCGAAATGCCGGCGCTCGCCGACGCGCTGGCAGCAGTGCGGCCCGAGGACCGTCCCGCGATCTGGCAGGACGCGCTCGAACGCGGGTACCGCCGGGACCTCCTCGGACGCATCGTCACAGCGCCCCCACGCCCGGCACCCGCGAAGGTCGCCGCGCAGGCCGTCTTCTGCATCGACGTGCGGTCCGAGCCCCTGCGCCGCGGCCTCGAGGCCGTCGGCCCCTACGAGACCCTCGGCTTCGCCGGGTTCTTCGGGCTGCCGGTCGCGGTCCGCGCGCTCGGCGGGGAGGTCACGACCGAGCAGTGCCCGGTGCTCGTCTCCCCCGTCGCCACGGTCGAGGAGGTCCCGGCGCCCGGAGCCGAGGCCGACGCGGCCCGGCGCATCCAGCGGGTGGACCGGGTCGCCGCGGCCCGGGACGCCTTCGCCGGCGCGAAGAAGGGCCTGACCGCGAAGTACGCGTTCGCCGAGGCCGTCGGGTTCGTCATGGGCCCGGTGGCGACCGCGCGGACGCTCGCTCCCGACCGCGCGGCGGCACTCGCCGATCGCGCCACCAGCAGCCCGCCGGTCGGCACGCACCTCGACCTGTCGGCGCTGTCGGTCGAGGACCGCGCGGCGGCGGCACGCGACGCGCTCACCGCGATGGGCCTCGTCGCGGACTTCGCGCCGGTGGTCCTGCTCTGCGGCCACGGGAGCACCACCACGAACAACCCCCACCAGGCGGCGCTGGACTGCGGCGCCTGCGGCGGGCATCGCGGCGCGGCCAACGCGCGGGCGATGGCGGCGGTGCTGAACGACCCGGCCGTCCGGACGCTCCTCGCCGGGGACGGCATCGTGATCCCCGCGTCGACCTGGTTCGCCGCGGCCGAGCACGACACCGCCACCGACGTCGTCACGCTGCTCGACACGGACGTGCCGGCCGAGCACCGCGACCTCGTCGCCCGGCTGGCCGACGACCTCGCCCTCGCCGGGGCGTGCACCGCGGCGGACCGCGCGCGGGTCCTGCCGGGAGCCGACCCTCGCCGGGACGGTGTCGACGAGGTGCGCACGCGCAGCCGCGACTGGGCGCAGGTCGCCCCGGAGTGGGGGCTCGCCGGATGCGCCGCGCTCGTCGTCGGCTCCCGGGAGCTGACCGCCGGCTGCGACCTCGACGGCCGGGTGTTCCTGCACTCCTACGACGCGGCGGCCGACCCCGACGGGGCGGCGCTCGAGGTCATCCTCACCGCGCCGCTCGTCGTCGCGCACTGGATCGCGAGCCAGTACTACTTCTCCTCGGTCGCACCCGAGCACTTCGGGGCGGGGACGAAGATCAGCCACAACGTGGTCGGGGCCGTCGGGGTCCTGAGTGGCCCGGGCGGCGACCTGCGGGGCGGCCTGCCCTGGGAGTCGGTCGGCGCCGGGGGCGAGCTCGTCCACGAGCCACAGCGACTGCTGGCGGTGGTCGACGCGCCGCATGACCGGATCGACCGCATCCTCGACGGGGCGCCGCAGGTGCGGGCGCTCGTCGACGGCCGGTGGGTCACGCTGGTCGCCCGCGACGAGGCGGGCGCGCCGTGGTGCCGCCGCATGCCGGGTGGCGGCTGGATCGCCGAGGAGGTGTCCGCATGAGCGCCACCGCAACGGCGGCGCCCACCGCCCGCGTCGGCATCGTCGGCGGCGGGCAGCTCGCCCGGATGTCCCACGCCGCCGCAACAGGTCTCGGCATCGAGGTCCACGTGCTCGACGCGCCGGGCGCACCGGCCGCCGCGGCCGGGGCCCGGCTCGTGGCCGGGGACGCCGGCCGGCTCGACGATCTCGTGCGCTTGGCGTCCCGCGTCGACGTTGTGACGTTCGACCACGAGCACGCCGACCCGGCCGCGCTGCGCGCGCTCGTCGATCGCGGCGTGGCCGTCCGGCCGGGACCCGCGATCAAGCGCCTGGCGCAGGACAAGCTGCACGCCCGCTCGGTCCTCGGCACGGAGCTCGGGATGCCGGTCCCGGCGTTCGCGCGCGTCGATGACGCCGGGGACGTGGCGGCCTTCGCCGCCGCCCACGGCTGGCCCGTCGTGCTGAAGGCGATCACCGGCGGGTACGACGGCCGCGGCGTGCGGATCGCCGCCACGCCGCACGAGGCCGAGGGCGCCCTGGCGGCGCTCGGCCGGCCGGCGCTGGCGGAGGCGCACGTCGCCATCGACACCGAGCTCTCGGTCCTCGTCGCACGCGCGGCGGGCACCGGGGAGACGCGCGCCTATCCCGTGGTCGAGACGCTCCAGCGCGACGGGATCTGCCACGAGACGGTCCTCCCCGCGCGCGTCGAACCCGACGTCGCGGCGTGCGCGCGGGCCCTGGGCCTCGCCCTCGCGGAGGCGATCGAGCTCGAGGGCCTGCTCGCCGTCGAGCTGTTCGTCAGCGGTGGCGGCCTGCTCGTCAACGAGCTCGCCCTGCGGCCGCACAACTCGGGGCACGTCACGCTCGACGGCTGCGTGACCTCGCAGTTCGAGCAGCACCTGCGGGCGGTGCTGGGCTGGCCGCTCGGCGCGACCCGCGCGATCGCCCCGGCAGCCGCCATGGTCAACGTCCTCGGTCCCGCCGACGGCAGCGACCCGGGCACGCGGGTGGCGCAGGCGCTCGCCGTCCAGGGCGCCCACGTCCACCTGTACGGCAAGGCGCCGCGCCCCGGGCGCAAGCTCGGGCACGTCACCGCCCTCGGGCATGACGCGGACGCCGCGCTCCACGCCGCCCGAGCCGCGGCGCACACCCTGGAGGGCCGGCGATGAGCGCGCCACGCGTCGGGATCGCGATGGGCAGCCGCTCAGACCTGCCCGTCATGGAGGCCGCGGCCGAGGCGCTCCAGGAGTTCGGGATCGCCCACGAGCTGCGGATCGTCTCCGCCCACCGCACGCCACGGGAGATGCTCGCCTACGGCGAGGAGGCCGAGGGCCGCGGGCTGCAGGTCATCGTCGCGGGCGCCGGCGGCGCGGCGCACCTCCCGGGGATGCTCGCGTCCGTGACCCCGCTGCCCGTCATCGGGGTCCCCGTGCCGCTGCGGCACCTCGACGGCGTCGACAGCTTGCTGTCGATCGCCCAGATGCCGCGCGGCGTCCCGGTCGCGACCGTCGCGATCGGCAACGCCCGCAACGCCGGCCTGCTGGCCGTCCGGATCCTCGCCGCCACCGACCCCGAGCTGCGGGCCCGGGTGGCGGCCTTCCAGACCGAGATCGCGCAGGCGTCGCTGGACGACGACCGCGCACTTCGCACCTCCGACCCCGAAGGGACCTGACCCATGCTCTCGTCCAAGCGCCTGCTCATCACGGGCCTCGTGACCACGGACAGCATCGCGTTCGCCGTCGCCGAGCGCGCCCAGCTCGCCGGAGCGGACATCGTCCTCAGCGCGCTGGGCCGCGACCTCGAGCTGGCCGAGGCCGCCGCGGCGCAGCTGCCGCATCCCGCGCCGCTCATCGAGCTCGACGTGACCGCCCGCGACCAGCTCGAGACCGCGCGCGACGCCATCGCCGATCGTCTCGGGGGGCTCGACGGCGCGCTGCACGCCGTCGCCTTCGCACCGCGCGACGCGCTGGCGGGCGACTTCCTCGACGCCCGGCCCGAGGGCATCGAGCTGGCGTTCCGGACGAGCGCGTGGTCGCTCGCCGGCCTCGGAACGATCCTGCGCGACCTCGCGCCCGCGGAGGGCGGCGCGCTCGTCGGCCTGGACTTCGACGCCGACGGCGGCGCGTGGCCGGTCTACAACTGGATGGGCGTCTGCAAGGCCGCCCTGCAGTCCACGGCGCGGTACCTCGCACGGGACCTCGGGCCGCGGGGCATCCGGGTGAACCTCGTCGCCGCGGGACCGCTGCACACGCGCGCGGCGGGCGGCATCCCGGGGTTCGACCACCTCCTCAGCGCGTGGGAGCGGCAGGCGCCGCTGGGCTGGGACCCCCGGGACGCCGGCCCCTCGGCCGACGCGGCGTGCTTCCTGCTGTCGGACTTCTCACGGGCGGTGACCGGCGAGATCCTGCACGCCGACGGCGGGTACCACGCGATGGCGGCGCCGCCTGTAGCCACCGGAGCGACGGCGGGCGACTACGAGCCGCGGGCGTACGCCGTGTAGCGCTGGCCCGCGCGGACGAGCTTCGTCTTCTTCAGCCGGAAGTCCCGGACGGCGACCTTGCCCTCCCGCACGACGACCCGCGTCTGAGGACGGCGCCCACTGGTCTTGCGGCAGTCGTCGATGGTCAGCCACTGCGTGCCGCGGACGACCGCCGACCCGTACTTGCCATCGGTGCGGAAGCGGCCGTCCGCGCGCACGCGCCCCTTGCGGCTGCGGCGCTTCTTGCGCGCGCTCGTCTGCGCGCGGGGCGCGAAGGTCAGCGGCGACGCGGCGGTGCCGAAGGTCCGAGCGTGCTTGCGCGGAAGGGTCTTGGTCCCCGCCTGCGCGCCCTGGCTGCCGGAGTCCCGGACCGCGACCGGGCAGCCGACGATCTCCTCGGCCAGGCGAAGGTCGACGAGGCTGCCGTCACTGCGCTGGTCGATCTTCAGGATGCCCTCGGAGAGGTCGGCGTCGTCGGTGGTCCCGTTCGGCCGGGCGACCGTGATGCGGGCGGTGCCGCGCCGGGTGTCGAGCTTCGATCCGTCCGGGATGAGGCGCAGCTGCGACAGCGGGACGGCCCGCTTGCTGCCCGGGATGCGGATGAAGACCGTGCCCCGAAGGGTCTGCACGAGCACGGTCTCGTTGACCTCGGGGACGGTGGTGCTCGTCATGCCCGGCGGGGTGCCGGGCGGCGTCGGCGCGGCGACTCCGGCGGGGAGGTCCACCCGGCGGACGCGATCGTCGGTGCTGTCGGCGACGATGAGATCGCCCAGCGCGTCGACGGCCACCCCGCGTGGCTCGTTGAGCTGACCGTCCGCGGCCGGGCCGCCGTCCCCGCACGCGGTGGTGGGCGCCGCGCAGGGCGTCCCGGTCCCGGCGACCGTGTCGATCCGCCCGCCGGCGTCGACGAGGCGCACACGGTGGTTCGTGGTGTCGGTGATCGCGAAGCCGCCCGTCGGCAGCGCCGCGACGTCGTCGGCCGCGTGGATCTGCGCGTCGGTGGCGACGCCGCCGTCACCGCTGTAGCCCGCGGCGCCCGTCGCGAGCTGGCCCGCCACGCGCTCGATGGTGCCGCTCCCGTCGTCGCGGGTGACACGGCGGATGCGCGAGATCGTGGGCTCGGCGATGAGGAAGCCGTCCCCGGGGATGACGGAGATGCCGGAGGGACCGCCCAGCGAGGCCGGGCCGCTGGCCCCACCGTCACCGCACGGGTCGGTCGTCGCCGTGCAGAACTGGCCGACGCCCGCGACCGTCGACATCACGCCGCCGGCCACGCGCCGCACCTTCGCGTTGGCGTAGTCGGCGATGAGGAAGCTGCCGTCGCCGCGCGTCGCCACGTCGCGCGGCGTGTTGAGTTCGGCGGCGGTCGGCGCGCCGCCGTCGCCCGCTCCACCGGACACGCCGGTGCCCGCGACTGTCGTGATCGTGGTGCCGTCGACCCGCCGGATCTTGTGGTTGCCGGTGTCGGCGATGAGGAAGGAGTCCTCGTCGATCGCCGCGACGCCCTGCGGCGCGGTGAGCTGCGCGGCGATCGCCACCGAGCCATCACCGCACGAGCCGGTCGGCACGCCGCATGTCGCGCCGCTGCCGGCCGCCGTCGTGATCGAGCCATCGGGGGCGACGCGGCGGATACGGTTCAGGTTCGTGTCGGCAAAGATCACCGCCCCGCCCGGGAGGACGGCCACGCCCTTCGGGTTGTCGAGCAGCGCCGCGGTCGCGGGCCCACCGTCGCCGCAGGGCGCCGTGGGCGGGGTGCACGCGGAGCCCGACCCGGCGAACGGCAGGAGCGTCGTGCCCGGGATGGCGGCAGACGCCGACGTGGGCAGCGCCGCGGTCGCGGCGAAGACTGCGGCCAGGATGAGGGTCGGTCGGATCATGGTGCGTCGGCCGACGATACGCCCGCGCGCGTGGGCGGACTGTCGCCTTCGTGACAGAAACACCGTCGGATGCCTGACGGAGCGGGCCTGGACATGAGATCGCGGCGACTGCTCACCGCCGCCATCGTCGCGCTCCTGGCGGTCGGCTGCGGCGTCGTCGTGGCGGTGACGGACGTGCTGCGGCGCGCGGAGCTCCAGACCGTGGACGCGCGGTTCAGCGTGCGGGGGGAGCAGCCGGTGCCGGATGACGTGGTGTTCGTGGCGATCGATGAGCGGTCGATCGCCGAGCTCGGCGGGTGGCCGTTCCCGCGCGGCGATCACGCCGAGCTCATCGACACCCTGGTCGCCGATGGCGCGAAGGTCGTCGCGCTCGACGTCGAGTTCAGCCAGCCGTCGGACTCTCCAGCGGACGATCGCGCCCTGCGTGAGGCGGCACGGCGCGCCGGCGATCAACTCGTGCTCGCCAGCGCCAGCATCCTCAAGGATTCGCGGCGCCCCTTCGTGGCCATCGGGCGCGAGGAGTTCGAGGCGCCCGGTGTGGCGAAGGGCGACGTGGCGTATCGCGCCGACCCGGGCGGGTACTACCGTCGCGTCGGGGTGATCGAAGGCGCGCCGCACTTCGTCACCGAGACCGTGCGGCTGGCCGGCAAGCCGGTCCCGGACGACGCGAAGGACGATCCCGGTCAGTGGATCGACTACGTCGGCGACGCAGGACGAATTCGGACCATCCCGTACATCGACGTCCTAGACGGCAAGGTGCCGCGCGAGGACCTCGAGGGCAAGGTGGTCGTCGTCGGCCCCGCCGCCACCTCGCTGCGCGACGAGCATCCCGTCCCCACGGGTCCGGTCATGGACGGCGCCGAGATCCACGCGAACGCCATCAACACTCTCCTGCGAGGCGTCCCGCTCCGCGACGCTCCCGAGTGGTGGACGATCGCGCTGCTGGTCCTCGCGGGCATCGCCGCACCCCTCGCCGCCGCCGTCACCCCCGTCCGCCGCGCGCTCCTCGCGGGGCTGCTCGTCGGCCTCGGCGCTCTGGCCGGCGTCCTGGTCTTCGGCCAGCTCGCGTTCAACGCGGGGACCGTCGTCGAGCTGCTGCCCGCCCTGACCGCCGGCCTGGTCGGCACCCTCGGCGCCCTCGGCGCGACCTACGCCACCGAGATCCGCCGCCGCGCCCAGCAGCGCCACGCCTTCGAGCGCTTCGTCCCGGCCACCGTGGTCGAGGAGGTCCTCGACCGCATGGGCGGCGAGGCGCGCCTGGCGGGCATCCAGCGCGACGGCACCGTGATGTTCTGCGACCTGCGTGGCTTCACGACGTTCGCCGAGTCCCTGCCCGCCGACCGCGTCTTCGAGGTCCTCAACACCTACCTCACCGAGGTCAGCGACGCGATCCTCGACCACGGCGGCACGATCGTCACCTACCTCGGCGACGGGATCATGGCCGTGTTCGGCGCGCCGCTCGCGCAGGACGACCACGCCGACCGCGCGCTCGCCGCCGCGCGGGAGATCCTCGACCACCGGCTGCCCCGCTTCAACGCCGCGACCGGTCAGGACTTCCGTATCGGCATCGGCCTGCACTCCGGCGCGGTGATGTCCGGCAACGTCGGGTCGCAGCGGCGGATGGAGTACGCGGCGGTCGGCGACGTGACGAACACCGCGGCGCGCCTGCAGGGAGAGACGAAGGGCACGCCGCACCAGCTCCTGCTCAGCGAGAGCACGCGCGCGGCGCTGCGCGGCGGCGACCCCGCCGACCTCGTCGACGCCGGGGAGTTCGCGCTGCGCGGTCGCTCGGCGCCCGTGCGGTGCTGGTCGCTTACGCCGGCATCGGCGTCGCCGGACCCTCCGCGATGACGCGGTCGGCCACAGCGCGCAGGTCGCTGTCGAGATGGCCGCAGACGACGTCGCGCAGCAGCGCGCGCAGGTGGTCGGCGAGCTCGGCGGCGACCTTCGCCGACGATCCGTCGGAGGGCGTCAGGCCCGCCACCGCCGCGCGCTCGGCGGCGATCGCGTGGCCGGTGAGCGCCATGAGCTCCGGACGATCCTCCGGCGGCGCGCACAGCGCGGCGACCCGCTCGGCCAGGCGTCCGCTCTGCGGCCCCTCGGGCTCGAGCAGGGCGCGCAGGGCGAAGAGGTGGTCGGTGAGGCCGTCGAGCGGGTCGAGCCGGTCGCAGCCCAGCTCGTAGCGGCGCAGCGCCCACGCGATCTCGCCGTGGCGCGGCGCCCGGCGGGCAACGAGGTTGCAGAACCCGCGCAGCTCGTCCTCCTCGTCGGCGCGCAGTTCCAGCCGGCCGCGCGGCGCGTGCGCGCCGGTGCCGAGCGCCAGCGCGCCCCACGGCCCGCCGGCCGTCCGCACGTACGCGACGGGCGCCAGCGCCGGGGACTCCGAATCGAACAGGCGCAGCGCGGTCTGCAGCGTGCGCAGCCGGGCGCGGGCGGTGGTCGCGGGTGTCGGGCCGCCGGGCTCGTCGATCGTGGAGAGGACCGCGAGCACCGCGTCGCCCGGGCCGACCGCCGCGAGGGCCTCCAGCGGTGCGTCGGGGACGACCGCATCGAGGCAGAGCTCGAGACCCTGGCCCAGCGCGATCCGCTCGCTCGCGATGTCCAGTCCCAGAACCGAGACGACCGTGAGCGTCTGGCTGCGGCCCGCGAGGATCGCGTCCTCCAGGGCGGTGTACGCGGGCTCGAAGCGCGCGTCGGTCAGCTCGAACTCGGTGGTGTCGGCGAAGACGTGGCTGATGAAGACGCGCAGCGCGGCGTCGGCGCGGTCGCGCGTGCGGTCGGGCACCCGGTTCTCGCCCTGGGTGCGCAGGTAGCCGGAGACGTCGAGCTGCTCGAGCATCCGGGCCGCGAGCGGGTACGCCGGCAGGCGGCCGAGTGCCGCGATCCGGCTGCGGACGAACTCGCCGGTCAGCGGGCGGTAGCAGTACAGCGCGGGCTCGTGGCGGCGGTGGGCGTTCTCCACCACCTCGAACGGGATGTCGGCGCCGGCGGCCGCGTCGGCGGCGAGCTGCCCGCCGGCCTGGTCGGCGAAGGCGCGCAGCGCATCGTGCAGCTGGCGGTGGCGCATGGAGCGGCGTTCGCCGCCCGCGCGGGAACTCCTGCCGCGGTCAGGCCGCCAGGTCGCAGGTGTCCGGCTCGCCGGTGAAGCCCTCGGCGAGCGCGCCGGTGTTGAAGCGCAGCATGTCGAGGTACGACGCGCCGGTCGTCCCCTTCTCGCCCAGCGAGTCGCTCCACAGCGGCGGACCGACCTGCGCGCCCGCGCGATCGGCGATCGCCTGCTCCAAGCGCTGGTTGACGGTGTTCTCGGCGAAGATCGTCTTGACCTTCTCGTCCTCGATCGTGCGGACGAGGTCGGTCACCTCGCCGGCTGACGCCTGGGACTGCGTCGACAGACCGGGGATGACGGTGCCGACGACCTCGATGTCGTAGGCGTCGGCGTAGTAGCCGAAGGCGTCGTGGTTCGTGACGAGCTTGCGATCGTTCTCCGGGATGTCGCGCATGCACGCGGTGATGGATTCGTCGAGCGCCTTGAGTTCTGCGGTGTAGGCCTTCGCGTTGGCGTCGTAGGTCTCGGCACCGTCAGGGTCGGCCTGGACCAGGGCGGCGCGGATCGCCTCGACGGCAAGGACGGCGTTCGCCGGGTCCTGCCACCAGTGGGCGTCGATGCCCTCCTCGGCGTGCTCGCCCTCCTCTTCGGCGTGCTCCTCGTCCTCGGCGTGCTCGCCCTTCTCCTCGGCGTGCTCCTCGTCCTCGGCGTGGTCATGACCGCCCTCGCGCGTCTTGACGCTGTCGATCAGGTCGACCTGCTCGGCGTCCCCGCCGGCGTTCTTGACGACGTCGTCGAGCCACGCGTCCAGGTCTCCGCCCGAGCGCACGACCAACCCGGCCTCCGCGATGGACTTTGCGTCGCTCGGCCGCGGCTCGTAGTCGTGCGGGTCGGCGTTGACCGGCAGCATCGTCACGACCTCAGCTCGATCACCGGCGACGTTGCGCGCCAGGTCGCCGGCAATGGTCGTGGTCGCCACGATCTTCGGGCCGTCGCCGGTCGCGGTCGCGGTGCCGCTGTCGTCGTCCCCGCACGCGGTCAGGACGAGCGGGACGGTGGCGGCAACGGCAAGCAGCAGGCGGCGGGAGAACATGCCCGCCAGGCTAACAGAGAATGATTCGCGTTCCCGGGAGGGCGATCAGACGGCGGTCGGCCCGATCATGCTGCCGGCCAGGACGCCGCAGACGATCAGCCCGATCGTCATGGCTCGCCGCCGCTCGGGCGTGAGCCACGCCGGAGACCTGGCCACGAGCCAGGCCCGCATGCCGGTCGCCGAAGCGCCCGCGGCCATCGCGCCCGCCATGCATTGCACGCACATGGTCGCATCGTACCGTGCTATAGATGAGAACGACTCATCGACCACGTCGAGGAGCAGCTCGTCGAGATGAGCAACGGCTGCATCTGCTGCACACTGCGCGAGGACCTGCTCATCGAGGTCGGCCGCCTGGCCCGCGAGGACCGCTTCGACTACCTGCTCATCGAGTCGACGGGCATCAGCGAGCCGCTCCCGGTGGCCGAGACCTTCACGTTCCCCGACGAGGACGGCGTCTCGCTCGGCGACGTCGCGCGGCTGGACACCATGGTCACCGTCGTCGACGCCTCGACGTTCCTCGACGAGTGCGACGGCGTCGAGAACCTCGCCCAGCGCGGCCTGGGCCTCTCCGACGAGGACGAACGCTCCATCGTCGACCTCCTCGTCGAGCAGGTCGAGTTCGCCGACGTCCTCGTGCTCAACAAGTGCGACCTCGTCGAGGACCCTGACGAGCTCGACCGCCTCGAGGCCGTCGTCCGCAGCCTGAACGCGGGCGCGAAGATCGTGCGCGCCGAGCACGGCCGGGTGCCGACCCAGGAGATCGTGGGGACCGGGCGGTTCAGCCTCGAACGGGCCGAGGCGTCCACCGGCTGGCTGGCGGTGCTCCGCGGCGAGGAGTCGACCGAGACCGAGGAGTACGGGATCGGGTCGTTCGTCTACCGCGCCCGGCGCCCGTTCCATCCCGACCGGCTGTGGACCCGCGTCAACGCCTCGTTCGACGGGCTGCTGCGCGCGAAGGGGTTCTTCTGGCTGGCGTCACGCCCGGCGTTCGCAGGCGAGTGGGCGCAGGCCGGCCGCATGCTGACGCTCAACCCCGCCGGCGCGTGGTGGGCGGCCGTGCCGCGGTCGGTGTGGCCGCCGGAGGGCCCGGGCCGCGACATCATCGACCGCGCGTGGGTCGAGCCGTACGGCGACTGCCGGCAGGAGATCGTCTTCATCGGGTCCGACCTCGACGAGGACGCCATCCGCGCCGACCTCGACGCGTGCCTGCTCACCGACGACGAACTCGCGCTCGGCGAACGCGGCTGGACGACGCTGCCCGACCCGTTTCCCGCGTGGCCCGGGATGCAGCTTCCCGAGCCCGAGGAGGTCCGCTGACCATGGCCCGGCCCAAGCCCCGCCGTCCCCGTGCGCCGCGCCCGGGCGAGCCGCGCAAGATGCGCCGCTGGACGGACGAGGACCTCGCCCGGATCACCTACCGCGACCCCGCGTTCCTCGCCCGGTTCCTCTCCGCCAAGGGCAAGATCCGCTCGCGGCGCCAGACCGGTCTGCCCCGCGTGTGGCAAGCGCGGATGGCCCGTGAGGTCAAGCACGCGCGCGAGCTGGCGCTGCTGCCGTTCGTCGTCGACGCCCCCGAGAAGCCGCGGCGCGGGCGGCGAGAGGAGCGCGACTGATGCCCAACCACTGCCAGGTCACCGGCCGCGTGCCGCGCTCGGGCAACAACGTCCCGCATTCCCAGCAGAGGACGAAGCGCTGGTTCAAGCCGAACATCCAGAACAAGCGCTACTGGCTGCCCAGCGAGAACCGCTTCGTCCGCCTGACGGTCAGCACCAAGGGCATGAAGGTCATCGACGCGCGCGGGATCGAAACGGTCGTCCGTGAGATGCGTGCGCGCGGAGAGAAGGTCTGACCGTGGCGAAGAACGACAACCGCCCCATCATCCGGCTCGTCTCCACGGAGGGGACCGGATACACGTACTGGACGCGCAAGAGCAAGCGCAACACGCCCGAGCGCCTCGAGCTGAGGAAGTTCGACCCCGTGGTCCGCCGCCATGTCGTGTTCCGCGAGCAGCGGTGAACGTCAGATGACGGCAACCGCCCCGTGGTCGTCGCGACGTCCCCGCCGTTGAGCGTCGTTCGCGCTGCCGTACGCTGAGCGACCGTGACGCCCGGCCGCCCTCTCTGGAACCCGCCGTGCACCGCACGCTCGGAGGCGCTCGGGGAGAGCGCGGCCGGCACGGCGCCGCCCGAACGGCGCTGGCTCGTCATCGAGCAGCCGGGCGCATGGGGTCATGGCGCGCTGCGCGAGAGCGACCTGCCGCTCGACATTGCGGAGGAACTCGCCGCGCGCGCGGAGGCCCGCGGCATGCGCCTCCAGCTTGTCCGCCGCCGCCTCGGCCGAACCGACCCCGATGCCCGTCGCGTCGCCATGCTCGCCTGCGTCGAACCGGGCAATCGTTATCTCGAAGAGGTCGAGATCGGCGACCCGCGTGACCTGCTCGACCTCGACCTCGACGCCTTCGCCGCGGGCACCCCGACCGGCGCCGGGCGGCTGCTCGACCGTCCCCGCTGGCTCGTGTGCACCCACGGGACGAAGGACCCGTGCTGCAGCAAGCGCGGCCTGCCGGTGCTCGGCCGGCTGCGCAGCGTCGTCGGCGACCGGTCGTGGCACTCCGCGCATCTCGGCGGGGACCGGTTCGCGGCGAACGTCGCGGTGCTGCCGCTCGGTCTGGTCTTCGCCCGGGTGCCGGCGGACGCCGTCGAGGAGCTCGTCGAGGAGGTCGACGCCGGGCGGCTGCCGCTGGAGCTGCTGCGCGGCCGAGGCGGGTGGCCGAAGGCCGCGCAGGTCGCCGAGCTCGCCGTCCGGCGTGCGGAAGACCTCCGGGACGCCGACGCGGTGACGCCGGTCGACGTCACCGCCGACGACGGTGATCACGTGGTCACGCTGCGGGCGCCGAACGGCCTGGTCACGGTACGCCTGCACCACGCGCCGACCGGCACCCTGCGGCCGGTCTCCTGTCGCGCGGACGAGGAGACCGACCCGGGCGCCTGGACCGTGCTCAGCGTGTCCGGCGCAGCGTGAGCGTCCGCGTCACGCCCTTCTTGCCGGAGGGCGTCGCGACGACCTGGGCCCGCACCCGCGAGCTGCGCCGCAGCAGCGTCGTCCCGGTCCGGCTGAGCCGCACGGTGACGGTTGTGGTCCGGCCCGACGCCACGCGATAGCGCAGGGTCTGCGACAGGGTCAGCTGCCGCGCCTTCGCACGCTTGGTCAGGCGGACCTTGCCTGCCGTGCGCAGCTTCAGCTGCCCCGTGCAGGTGCCGCCGCCGGTGCAGCGGACCGTGACCCTGACCCGGTTCGAGGTGGCCCGCAGCGCCGTCGACTCGATGGCGAGCAACGGCCGGGCCGGCGGAGCGGGACCGCCCTGGCCGCTCGGCGGCGGCGGCGAGCCGGGGAGGACGACCGGCGGCGCCGGCAGCGGTGCGGGCCCCGGATCGGGCGTGGGGCCGGGATCGACCGGCGGCGGCGTGACGACCACGCCCTCGACGGGGATCGTCGTGAACGGGTCGAGGTCGTTCGCCTCGATGGCGTACCGGCCCTGGTCGCCGCCCGCGGCCGGGGCGACGTTCCCCCGTTCGCCGTAGGCGATGCCCGGCTGCGCCACGTCGACTTCGCCGCTCGCGCAGTCCAGCGACAGGCGCGTGGCGGGGCCGGTCTCAGGCGTCAGTTCCAGCCGCGCGTAGGCGCTGCCGTACGCGGTGGCATCGGTCCCACCGCCCAGCGGTACGGCGCCCAGCGCGCCCACGGCGCCGGCTGCGAGCTGCAGTCCCGAGGTCCCGCTGGCGGTCCACGTGGTGGGCGAGAGCACCGCTGTGCCGGAGACGTCGTCGGACTCCACCGTGCCGGCGGCCGTCGTCGTGAACACGGTGACCTGGCCGCCGCTGTCGACGACGATGCGCACGTCGCCTTCGAGCGGCGCGGTCGCGATCTGCCCGGCGGGCGTGGCGCCGAGCGCGCGCAGCCCGACGCGCAGCGTGCCGGTCAGCGTCGTCTCACCAGGTTGCAGGCGCCCGGCGGCCGCGAGCGCCTGGAGGTACCCCGTCGGGATCCGGTAGCGCACCCGCGGGCTCGTGGTCAGCGACCCGCCGGGCCGCACCGTCGCGGGATCCGCAGGGTCGGGCAGGAGCTCGAGCCGCACCGGGACCGACGACGTGCCCTGGGGCGTCAGCGGGTTGATGCAGGAGAACGCCGGCACGTCGACGGTCGCAAATGGCGGCGCGATGCGCTCGGTGAAGTTCGAGCCGTCCGCGATGAAGCCGCCCGCCGAGCAGTCGAGCCCGAGGAAGATGCCGCCCAGGTCGACGTGCAGGAACACGCTGCCGCGCACGGCCCGGTTCGCTCCGCCGGACGCGACGGGCAGCGGAGGCAGGCTGTCCGCCCGCGCCTGAGAGAACGCGATCGGTCCGCCCTTCGCGGTCCAGTCCGTGTCGGAGAGCTGGGGCGCGTTGTACGTGAACTCGGTCGCGTCATCGAAGGAGCCGGTGCTCGTGACGGTGATGGTCGTGGTCGCCACCGTCTCGACCTTCTGCCACTGCACGCCCTCGACGGTGTTCGTGCCGCGCACCGCGACCCACACGTCGGTGGGCAGCTGGTTCTCACCGGCCTGCAGGAGGCCGAAGTTGTAGCCGTACTCGGCCAGCCAGTCGGGGAGCGTGACGTCGAAGACCTGGCCCGAGAGGCGGATCGTGTCGCCGGGCTGCGCGGTCGCCGCACTCGGCGTGCCCGTCATGGTCACGTCCATATCGCGCCAGTAGCTGTCGTAGCTGTACTGGCAGGCGTTGTTCACCGTCTGGCTGCCTGCCGCCGCCGTGCCTGCGCCCGGCGCCGCGAGCAGCAGTCCGGCGGTGACCGCGAGTGCGGCGGCCCTGAAGAGGTTGCGTGATGTCACTGGTTGCTCCCGATCGATGAACGACCCCGGGCCGCGGCGTCGTGCCGCGGCCCGGGGGTCACTGCCCTTCCTTTCCTGCACCCGCCTAGCGGCGGAGGGTGACCCGCTGCGTCACGGCGTTGGCGCCCTTCGGCGCGATGCGCACGGTGGCGGCGACCGACGTCCGGGCACGCAGCACGGCCACGGCGGCCTTCGACACCCGCAGGGTGTAGGTCTTCGTCCTGCCCGGCGCCACGGTGAACGTGCGCGTCCCGGCCAGGGTCTGGACCTTCGGCTGGCCCTTGCCGACCCGCAGCTTGCCACGGCTCTTCAGGGTGATCGTGCCGGTGCACTGGGTCGCGCCGGCCGGGCACCCGACGGTGACCTTGACCTTGCGGCTCTTCGCCGACAGCGAGCCGTTCGTGAGACCGGCGAGCTTCAGGGTCGGGGACTTCGCGGTCGGGGCCGGAGCGGCGGCGACCACCGGGGCGGCGACCGGCGTGGCCGTGATCACGGGGCCGACCGGCGGCGCCGGGGCGATCGCGAACGGCGCCTTCGGCTGATGGGTGATCGCGTAGCGACCGCCCGAGCCGGCGGCGACGGTGGTCGTCGACGGCGGCGCGCCGGCGGCGACCGGCGTCGGGATGCGCAGCGACGCGTCGCGACGACCGAGGTTCGAGAATCCGATCGACGCGTTCACGATGTCGACCTTGCCCTCGAGGCAGTCGATGCTCGCGCCGTAGCGCCCGGTCTCCGCGCGGATGAACAGCGAGCCGTAGGGGTGCATCGGGAAGATCGCACCCTCAGCGCCGCTGTGGCCGCGGCCGACGAGCGTGAGCTCGGGGATCTGGCCGGGAGCGCCGAGCGAGAACGCGATCGGACCGCCGCCCGTCGGCGTCCACGTCGTGCTCGGCACGGTGAACTGCAGCCTCGCCGCCGGGTAGGACTCGTCGCCCGAGCCCGCGACGCCGTCGGGGTCGACGAAGGTTGCCTGCCAACGGCCCTCGATCTTCACGAGCTGCTCGCCCTCGGCGGTGTTGTCCGCCTTGAGCTGCACCCACATCGTGAACGGCTGGTCGAGCTCGCCGTCCGCCGGCAGCGACTGGTAGACGCTGAGGTTGTTGTAGAGGCCCTTCATCATCGCCTCGTGCAGCGTCACGTCGAGCTTCGCGCCGCTCAGCGTGTACGGCTGGCCCGGCGTGAACGCGGCCAGCGCGCCGGTGCTGAGCTTCATCTCGTAGCTGTTGATCTCGCGGCCGATGAACCGGCCGAGGCCGTCGACGCAGGTCAGCTCGCGGGCCTGCGCCAGCGGTGTCACCGTGGCCAGCGCGGGCAGCGGCGCGCTCTGGATCGCGTAGCGGCCGCGGTCGCCACCGTCAGCGGGCGGGACGTTGCCGCGCTCGGCGTAGGCGATGGTGTCGTTCAGCAGCGACGCTCCGCCGGAGACGCAGTCCAGCGACGTCCGGCCCTGGCTGGCGCCGTGGTTGCCGATGCGCACGCGGGCGTAGAAGCTGCCGTACGGGCGGGCGGTGGTGAGCGGGTCGACGTCCGGCACGGCCGGGTTGTTGAACACGCTGTCCTGCGGGTCGCTCGAGGTCGCGTTGGCCTTGCGCCACTGCGACTGGACGTTGAACTCGCCGAGCTGACCGGGCGGCGCCACCGAGATGGCGACCGGCGCGGTGGACGTGGGCGTCCAGCTCGTCACGGCGGTGTTGAGGTTGACCGTGCCCGCGAGGTTCGGCGTGGCCGGGCCGTTCAGCGCGCCGGCGTTCGTGTAGCGCTGGACCGACGCGGTCTGGCTCGCCGCATCCCAGATGACGCGCGTGTTCGCGCTCGGGTTGATGACGGCGCGCAGCGTCTGGCGCTGTTCGAGCGTGTTCGTCGCGCGGATGGCGACCCAGAACGTGATGCCGCCGAGCTTGTTCTCGCCGTCGGCCAGCAGGCCCGCCTTGCCGAGCCGCTCGAAGTACGCGTTCTTCAGGTCGTACTGGATCTGGGGCGCGTAGCTGAACTTCTGGCCGACGACGACGTCGCCGAAGTCCGCCACGCCGGCGACGCGGAAGGTCAGATCGCTCTCGGGGATGACGTTGTCGGCGGCGGCGTTCGCGCCGACCGGCCCGATGCACTGGAACTCCGTGGCGGCCGACGCGGGTGCCGCGGCGGCGCCTGCGGCGAGGGTGCTCGCCGCCAGGATGCCCAGCAGCCGGCGCGTGCGCGCCCGGTGCGGGGAGAGGGTGTCGCTGGCTCTCATCAACTGCTCCGATTCGTGGCCCGACCGCGACGCGGGGACCCGGGGATGTGGGATGCGCCGACCCGGTTCAGAACACGAACCTTTGCGGCTGATGTAAAGCTAGCTTAACTCTCTGTGTGTTGTTAGCCCGCCGACCTCTCTATGCTTGGTCCATGGCGAACCCGGCGGGCCACTCGGTCGACGACTACCTCGAGACGATCTACTTCCTCGCGTACCCCGTGGGCGAGTACCGGCCGGCGGACGGCTCGCCGGCAATCGCGGCGCGGATCGCGGAGCTCCTCGGGGTGTCCCGCGCGGCCTCGGGCGAGATGCTCAAGCGCATGGAGGCCGAGGGCCTCGTCACGCGCGGGCCGTCGAAGGAGGCCGTCCTCACGAAGGCGGGCCTGAAGCGCGCCAAGCGTGTGGTGCGCCGCCACCGGATCGTCGAGCGGTTCCTCACCGACTACGTCGGACTCGAGCCGCACGAGAGCCACGTCGAGGCCGACAAGATCGGCGGGACGTTCAGCGACGACATGGTCGACCGCATGAACGAGAAGCTCGGCTTCCCCGACCGCTGCCCGCACGGGTGGCTCGTCGAGCCCGAGTCCGAGCGCAAGGAGAATGACGACCTCGTGCCGCTGGCCGACGTCGCGGCCGGGCAGTCGGGCGAGATCGTAGCGCTGGCCGAGCACGACGGCGACCTCCTGCAGTGGTTCTACGCCGAGGGCCTGACCCCCGGGACGCAGGTGCGCGTCGAGGGCCACCAGGCCGCGGCCGGCCAGATGACCGTGCGCGTGGGCAAGCGCGAGCACGCGATCGCGCAGAAGGCGGCGGGCGGCCTGTTCGTCCGCATCGACGACGCCTGACCGACCCCGGCCCTTGCTTTGGCAAGGGAACCGACTATCGTTCGCAAGCGTGCTTGACATCAGTGCGCAAAGCACCCGTACACCGGCGCCGGTGGACGACCTGCTCGCCCGCCAGCGCCGGCGGGAGTCGTCGGCCCGGACCTACCCGCGCCGTCTGCCCGTCGCCCTGGCGTCCGGTCGCGGCGCGGTGGTCACCGACACGGCGGGCCGCGAGTACCTCGACTGCCTGTCGGGCGCGGGGGCACTCGCGCTGGGCCACCACCACCCGATCGTCGTCGAGGCGCTCGAGCGGACGCTGCGCGACGCCGTCCCCCTTTCCACGCTCGACCTGACGACGCCGGTCCGCGACGCGTTCGTCGAGCAGCTGTTCGGCGTGCTGCCCGCGCACCTGCGCGACGGGTGCATCCAGTTCTGCGGCCCGTCGGGCGCCGACGCCGTGGAGGCGGCGGTGAAGCTCGTGCGCACCGCGACCGGCCGGGACGGCATGGTCGCGTTCGCCGGTGGCTACCACGGCATGACCCACGGAGCGCTGGCGCTGACCGGCGACCTGGGCGCCAAGCGGGCGCTCGGATCGCTGGGCATGGACGTGCAGCACCTGCCGTTCCCCACGGCAGTGCGCTGCCCGTTCGGTGTCGGTGGCGATGTCGGCGCGCAGCTGTGCGCGCGGTCGGTGCGCGCGCTGCTGGAGGACGACCACAGCGGCGTCCTGCCGCCCGCGGGGGTCATCGTCGAGCCGGTGCAGGGTGAGGGCGGCGTGCACCCGATGCCGCCGGCGTTCGCCGCCGAGCTGCGCGCGGCGACGCGCCGCGCCGGGGTCCCGCTCATCGCCGACGAGGTGCAGACCGGTGTCGGCCGGGCGGGCGCGCTGTGGGCGAGCGATGCGCTCGGGCTGGAACCCGACGTGCTCGTGCTGAGCAAGGCGATCGGCGGGGGACTGCCGCTGGCGGTGGTCGTCTACCGGCGCGAGCTCGACCTGTGGAAGCCGGGCGCCCACGCGGGGACGTTCCGCGGCAACCAGCTGGCGATGGCCGCGGGTGAGGCGACGCTGCGGTACGTCGTCTCCGAGGATCTTCCGGCGCGGGCCGCCACGCTGGGCACGCGCCTCATGGCGGCGCTGCGGGCGTCCGCCGGGGACGACGTGGCGGTGGCCGACGTGCGGGGTGCCGGCCTGATGGTCGGGGTCGAGCTGGTGGACCCGTCGGTGACCGACGGCGACGGGGTGCCGGTGCCCGACGGCGACCTGGCGGGCCGGGTCCAGCGCTCGATGCTCGAGGGTGGCGTGCTGGCCGAGCGTGGCGGGCGCGGCGATGCGGTCGTGCGGTTCCTGCCGCCGCTGGTCGTCAGCGAGGCACAGGTCGACACCATCGCCTCGGTGTTCGGCACGGCGTTGCGCGCCGCGCGGAGGGCGGGATGACCGCGGCGCTCGTCGGCGGCCCGGAGGGGTCGCTCGGCCACGCGGCGGCGCTGGTGGCGGGGGCCGTGGACCGCGCGGCGGCGCGCAGCTCGGGTCCGCTGTCCGGCGTCGATCCTGAGGTGCTGCGAGCGCGGATCGACGCGCTCGACCCGTGCCCTGATGCCGGGCTGGGCCTGACCACCGCGATCGCCGACCTGGAGCGCGAGGTGCTCGACCACGGCGTCTGGCCCGCCGATCCCCGCTGCGCCGCGCATCTGCACTGCGCGCCGCTGGTCTCCGCCGCGGCGGCCGAGCTGGCCGTGGGCGCGACGAACCAGTCCATGGACTCCTTCGATCAGGCGCCCGCGGCGACGTTCGCGGAGGACGCGCTGGTCCGCTGGCTCGGCGGCCTGCTCGGCCTGCCGGCGTCGTCGTCCGGCGTGCTGACCTCGGGGGGGACGGCGTCGAACCTGCTCGGCCTGCTGCTCGCCCGGGAGCACGCTGCGCCGTGCGTTGCCGACGGTCTGCCTGCCGAGGCGCGGGACTGGCGGATCGTCACGTCGGAGGCTGCGCACTTCAGCGTGCGCCGGGCGGCGATGCTGCTCGGCCTTGGTGAGCGCGCGGTGATCGCCGTGGGGACCGATGCGCGGGGGGCGATGGATGTCTCGGCGCTGCAATCGGCGCTCCGCGCGGAGCGCGTCATCGCGGTCGTGGCGACCGCCGGAACGACCGACCACGGCGCGATCGATCCGTTGGCCGCGGTCGCCTCAGCGGCTCGGGAGGCCGGGGCGTGGCTGCACGTCGATGCCGCGGTGGGCGGTGCCTTCGCGCTCAGCGACGCGCTCGCCCCGCGGCTGGACGGGATCGCTGCCGCCGACTCTGTGACCGTCGACTTCCACAAGCTCTGGTGGCAGCCGATCGGCACGAGCGCGCTGGTCGTGCGCGACGGGGCCGCGCTGGGCGCGATCGCGCACCACAGCGACTACCTCAACCGCTCCGGCGACGAGGCCGACGGCGTGCTGAACCTCGCGACGCGGTCGCTCGACACGTCGCGGCGCTTCGACGCGCTGAAGGTGCTCGTGTCGCTGCGCGCCACGGGCCGGCGCGAGCTGGCGGCCATGGTCGAGCGCTGTGTGGCGCTGGCGTCGGCCACGGGCGCGGCGGTGGCCGCCCACCCGCGGCTGGAGCTCGTCGCGCCGGTCTCCACGGTGACCGTGCTGTTCCGCGTCGACGGGGACGACGCGACCCAGGTGGCGGTGCAGCGTGTCCTGCTGGCGTCAGGCTCGGCCGTGATCGGCCGCACCCGGATCGACGGGCGCGAGACGCTGAAGCTGACCCTGTTGAACCCGCACGCGACCGAGCGCGACCTCGCGGCGCTGCTCGACCTGGTCGCCAGCGCGGCGGTGGTGCCGGCATGAGCAACGCGCGTCAGGTTGCGGTCGCTGAGCGCCCCGAACCTGCGGAGCGTCGGGTACGGGTGCCCGTCGAGGCCGCCACGAGCGCCGCGACCCACGCCCTGCTGAACTGCCACGCCCGCGAGGACGATCGCTGCCGCCTGGTCCCCGCCGCCGACGCCCGCGGCCCCGTCGCGGCCGCGCTGACCGCCGACGCCACGCACGTCCTCGTCGTCCCGCTGCCCTCGCGCCAGGCGCAGGCGCTGGCGGCGGTGACGTACGCGTCGCTGACCGGGCGCCACCGCTTCGCGCTGCCGATCGGGCTGTCGGTCGCCGGGCTCGACCCGCAGCCCGTCGCGCTGCACACCCTCGCCGCGATGCTCGCCGACGAGCTCGGAGGCGGCGACCCCGCCACGCTGCTCGAACGCATCCTCGACAGCCGTGCCGCCGTCGCCGCGAATCTCCGCGACCGCGCCGGCGAGATCGACGACCTGTGGAGCGCCGCGCCCCTGTCCTTCGGCCGCTCCGAGCAGGCGCTGCTGCTCGGCCACCAGCTCCACCCCACGCCGAAGAGCCGCGGTGAGATGAGCCCCGCCCAGCGCCGCGCCTACGCGCCCGAGGCCGGGGCGGCGTTCCCGCTGCACTGGCTGGCCGTCGACCCGGCGTTCGTCCGGCACGCCAGCGCGACGGGGACTCCGGCACCCGACCTGGCGCGCGGGCTCCTCGGCGAGCACGCGCCGGACACCGGCGACTGGGTCCTCCTCCCCGCGCACCCCTGGGAGGCCCGCCATCTCCAGTCCGACCCGGCGCTGCACGACCTGTTCGCCTCAGGCGCCGTCGAGGACCTCGGCCCGCTCGGACCGCCGGTCCGCCCGACGACCTCGGTGCGCACCGTCCACCACGCGGCCTGGCCGTGGCAGCTGAAGTTCAGCCTGCACGTGCGGGTGACGAACTCGATGCGCGTCACGCTGCCCAAGGAACTCGACCGCGCCGTCGAGGCCGCCCGGCTGCAGCAGACCTCGCTGGGCGCCGCCGCCGACGCGGCCGCCCCGCACCTGCGGATCCTCCACGACCCCGCATACCTCACGGTGCAGCGCGACGGCGAGGTGCTCTCCGGCTTCTCGGTCCTCTTCCGCGAGAACCCCTGGCCCGGCGCACCCGGCGAGGACGTCACCGCGCTGACGACCCTCTGCCAGGACCACCCGTATGGCGGGCGCAGCCGGCTGGGCGCGATCATCGACGGGCTGGCCCACGAGTCGGGCCGCCCGCCCGCCGACATCGCCCGCGCGTGGTTCGCCCGGTTCTGCGACGTCGCCGTGCGCTCGCTCGTGCGGCTCTACCTCGACGTCGGCCTGTGCTTCGAGCCCCACCAGCAGAACACGCTGCTCGAACTCGACGGCGGCTGGCCGGCGCGGTGCGTCGTGCGCGACAGCCAGGGCTACTTCCACCGCGAGCTCGCCCACGCCGATGTCACCGCCGTCCTGCCGGGCCACGGCGAGGTCACGGAGTCGATCTTCCCCGAGGCGCTGGCCGACGAGCGGCTCGTCTACTACCCGTTCGTCAACCTCACGCTCGGCGTGATCAACGCGCTGGGGATGACGGGTGCCATCGACGAGCGGGTCCTGCTGGGCGACCTGCGCGACGTGCTCGCCGACGAACGCGCGCGCGGCGGCCGCTACCCGCACACGCTGCTCGACCGGCTGCTCGACGAGGAGCGCTGGCCGTCGAAGGGCAACCTGCGCACACGCCTGCACGACATGGACGAGCTGGTCGGCGACATCAGCGTGCAGTCCGTCTACGTGTCGATCCCCAACCCGCTGCGGAGCGCGGCGTGAGCTGGCGCGCGACCCTCGCGGGGACCGCCGCGACGATTGCCGCCCACCGGCTGGAACTCGACCGCGACCTCCCCCTCGTGCGCGGATGGATGAACGCGCCGCACGTCGCACCGTGGTGGGGGCTCGCCGGGCCGATCGATGTGACCGAGCGCTACCTGCGCGA
Source organism: Solirubrobacteraceae bacterium (assembly GCA_016463765.1). GTDB lineage: Bacteria > Actinomycetota > Thermoleophilia > Solirubrobacterales > Solirubrobacteraceae > Svornostia. Next base: position 96,527 of record JAEMQS010000001.1, read on the forward strand.
GCAGCTCGCCCGCCCGCACCTCCACCCGTGGATCGTCTGCGCCGACGGCGAGCCGTTCGCCTACGCCGAGACCTACCGGGCAGCCGACGACCCCCTCGCCGAGCATTACGACGCCGACCCCGGCGACCGCGGGTTCCACCTGCTTGTCGGCCCGCCCGACCGCCTGGGAACCGGCGCGGCGCAGCTGCTGATCCGCGCGTTGCTCGCCCACCTGCTGGCCGACCCGGCCGCGACCCGCGTGGTGTGTGAGCCCGACGTGCGCAACACCCGGATGCTGCGCTGCTGCGCGGCGCTCGGCGCGGTCGACACCGGGGTCGTGCGGCTGCCCGACAAGGACGCGGCGCTTCTGGTGTGGACCCGTGCGGACGTCATCGCGGGCGACACCGTCGAACTGACCGAGGACGCGATCGCATGACGACCTACGACCACGACGTCATCGCCGTCGGGCTCGGCCCGTTCAACCTCGGCCTCGCCGCCCTGCTCGAGGGGGTGCCCGAACTGAACGCCGCGGTCTTCGAGCAGCGCGAGGGGTTCGCCTGGCACCCCGGCCTGATGCTGCCCGACAGCGAGGTGCAGGTCCCCTTCCTCGCCGACCTCGTCACCCTCGCCGACCCCACGAGCCCCCACTCGTTCCTGAACTACCTGCACGAGCGCGGGCGCCTCTACCGCTTCTACTTCCACGAGCGCCTGCACCTGCTGCGCAGCGAGTTCGACGCGTACTGCCGGTGGGTCGCCGAGCGCCTGCCGAGCATCCGCTTCCGCCACCGGGTGACGGCGGTCGAGCCGCTGCGCGACGGCGGCTGGTCGGTCACCGTCCAGTCCCCGAACGGCCTGGCGACGAAGACCGCGCGCCACGTGGTCCTCGGCGTCGGCGGGGTGCCGTTCGTCCCGGCCTGCGGGGTGCCGCACCTGGGCACGAGCGTCCTGCACTCCGGCGACTACCTCACGCACCGCGACCAGCTGCGGGCGGCGCGGTCGGTCACCGTGATCGGGTCGGGCCAGAGCGCGGCCGAGGTCTTCTGCGACCTGCTGGAGGCCATGGACCCCGGCGGCACGCAGCGCCTGGACTGGTTCACGCGGTCGCGCGGGTTCCTGCCGATGGAGTACTCCAAGCTCGGGCTCGAGCACTTCACGCCCGAGTACACGTCGTGGTTCCACGGCCTGTCGCCCGAGCGCCGCGACGAGCTGCGCGCGGGCCAGGACCTGCTCTACAAGGGCATCTCGATGGAGACGAGCGCGCGGATCTACGACGCGCTCTACGCCCGGACGGTCGAGCGCGACGAGCTGCCGGTGCAGTACCGCTCGACGTGCGAGGTCGTGGAGGTCGCGCCCAGCGACCGGGGCGACGCGTGCTGGTGCCTGCGCCTGCGCCACCGCGACGAGGACACGGAGTTCGACCACCACACCGACGCCGTCGTCTTCGCCACCGGCTACCGCGACGCGCCGCTGCCGGTGCCGCATCCCGAGTCGCTCTTCGCGCTCGACGCGCAGGGCCGGCCCGAGATCGACCTGGACTACCGCGTGCGCCTGCGCGACGGCCGGCCGTCCACCCTGTTCGTGCAGAACGCCGAGCTGCACACGCACGGCGTCGGCACGCCCGACCTGGGCCTGGCCGCACACCGCAACGCGGTGATCATCAACGGCATCCTGGGGCGCGAGCGCTATGCGGTGCGTGACCGCAACGTCTTCCAGCGATTCGGCAGTCCGGACGGCACGCGAGCGGCCGGGGAGCGCGCGGCGTGACGCTCGTGGACGCGCTCACCACGGAGCGATGGGCGCGCGCGAACCGCGAGCTCATCGCGAAGGTCCTGACGGAGTTCGTCTACGAGGACATGCTCGCGCCCGAACGCGACGGCGACGACTGCACCCTGGTGCTACCCGACGGTCGGGTGCTGCGGTGGACCGCGGCGCGCCGCATCCTCGGCCACTGGCGGGCGGACCCGGCGAGCGTGCGGCTGACCGACACCGACGGCGCGGACCTTCCGCTCCTCGACGCGGACGCGCTCACGGCCCTGCTCGCGCCCGTGATCGGCGCGGACGCGACGACGACCGCGGGGCTCGTCGGCGAGGTCGCCCAGACGCTACTGGCGGACGTCGTGCAGCTGCGCGACGGCCGGCCGGTCGCCCACCTGCTCGACGCCGACGCCGCACAGCTCGAAGGCGAGCTGCGCGGCCACCCGTGGATCTGCGCGAACAAGGGGCGGATCGGCTTCGACGCCGACGACCTCGCGACGTTCGCCCCCGAGGCGCAGCGGCCGATGCGGCTGCCGTGGCTGGCGGTCGACCCCGCGCGGGCCGACACCCGGCAGGTCGGTGGCCTCACGCACCACGACGTCGTGCGCGAGCAGGTCGGCGACCTCGGGTTCGACGCGCTGCGCGAACGGGCCGCCGCCGGAGGCCTCGATCCCGGGACCGCCGTCTACCTCCCCGTCCACCCGTGGCAGTGGCGGGAGAAGATCGTGGCGCTGCACGCCGGCGACCTCGCGCGCGGGACGATCGTGCCGCTCGGCGAAGCCCCGCCGCGGTACCTGCCGCAGCAGTCGATCCGCACCTTCGCCGACGTCACGGATCCGTCGCGGCGCTTCCTCAAGCTGCCGATCTCGATCCTGAACACGAGCGTCTACCGCGGCCTGCCGCGTGAGCGCGCGCTCGCCGCTCCCGCGCTCACGTCCTGGTTTCGCAGGTGCTGTGAGAGCGATCCGTTTCTGCGCGAAGCCGGGCTGCGGCTGCTCGGCGAGGTCGCCAGCGTGTCGGTCGCCCACCCTGGGTTCGCCTCGATCGACGGCGTGCCCTACCAGCACACCGAGATGCTCGGCGCGATCTGGCGCGACCCGGTCGCCCCGCTGCTGGCCGACGGCGAGCGGGCGATCAGCCTCGCCGCGCTGCTGCACCGCGACCCGGCGGGCGACGGGTTCGCCGCCGCGCTCATCACGCGCTCCGGGCTGAGCGCCGCCGACTGGGTGGCCCGCCTGCACGAGGTCACGCTGCCGCCGCTGCTGCACGTCCTCTACCGCTACGGGGCGACGTTCTCGCCCCACGCGCAGAACTGCCTGCTCGTGCTGCGCGACGACGTGCCGTGCGGGCTGATCGTCAAGGACTTCGTCGACGACGCGATCGTGAGCGCCGAGCGGCTGCCCGAGCATGAGGACATGCCCGCCGACGTCCGTGCGGCGCTGGGAGACGGCGTCGAGGCCGACGTCATCGTGCAGTGGATCCAGAGCGGGCTGCTCGTCTGCGTGCACCGGTTCCTCTCCGAGTTGCTGCTCGAGGATCTGGGGCTGGCCGAGGAGGAGTTCTGGGCGCTGGCCGAGCACGCGGTCCGGTCGTACCAGGACCGCTTCGAGGACGAGCTCGGCGACCGCTACGAGCTGTTCCCGATCGACGCGCCCGCGTTCGTCAAGCTCTGCCTGAACCGCGTGCGGGTGCTCGGCCGCGGCTACGCCGACGATGCCGAGCGGCCGATCGCGTCGGCGTCTGGCTGGCTGGAGAACCCGCTGGCGTGGAACGACTCGCCCGGAGGCTCGCCGTTCCATTGCGAGAACTCGCCAGAGGCTCCTTCTCGCGGGCTGGTGCCGACTCATGACTGACCGCGTGACAACCCCGCTGCTCACCGAGCGCGCCGCCTACGAGGAGCACGATCCCGTCCTCGGCCGCCGGATCTGGTGCCGCCAGATGGACCCCGAGCACGACACCGACATCCTCCACAGCTGGATGAACCGGCCGCACGTCTCGGAGTTCTGGGAGATGGACTGGCCGCGCGACTGGATCCGCGACTACCTCCAGCGCCAGCTCGACGACCCCGGCCGCGCGCCGTACATCGGCTTCGTCGACGAGACCCCTGTCGGCTACGTCGAGGTCTACGACCCGTTCGCCGACGTCCTCGGCGCGTACGCCCCGCTGCGCGACGGCGACCTCGGCTGTCACGTCCTCATCGGCGAGGAGGAGTACCTCGGGCGCTACAGCGTGTCGCTCGGGCGGGCGACGATGCGGTTCCTCTTCAAGCGCCCGGAGGTGCAGCGACTCGTCGGCGAGCCCGACGTGCGCAACGAGAACTTCCTCTCGCTCCTGGCCTTCCTGGGCTACAAGAAGCAGGGCGAGCTCGACCTGCCCGACAAGCGCGCGGCGTTCATGGTCGCCGAGCGGGGCGATGTGGAGCGGCTCTCTGGGGGCCGCCGGCGGCGGAGGGTCGTGGGGTGAGCGCTCCGGCGCTCGCGCTCGACGACGTCCACCGCAGCTACGGCGACCGCGTCGCCCTGCGGGGGGTGACGCTCGCGGTCGCGCACGGTGAGGTGTGTGCGCTGCTGGGCCCGAACGGGGCGGGCAAAAGCACCCTCGTCGGGCTGGCCGCGGGGCTGGCGTCGCCCGATCGCGGGACGGTGCGCGTCGTCGGCGATGATCCGCGGACACCGCCGCGCCAGGTGGGCGTCGCCCCGCAGGAGATCGGCATCTACCCGACGCTGACCGTTGCACAGAACCTGCGCGGGTTCGGTGAGCTGGCGGGGCTGCGGCCGCGTGCCGCCCGCGCACGGGCACTCGAGCTCGCGGCGCTGCTGCTGCTCGACGACCTGCTCGACCGCCGCGCCGGAGAGCTGTCGGGTGGCCAGCAGCGGCGGCTGCACACCGCGATCGCGCTCGTGGCGCGCCCGCCGGTCGTCCTCCTCGACGAGCCGACCGCCGGCGCCGACGTGCAGACCCGCCACGCGATCCTCGAGGTCGTGCGCACGGTCGCCGCCGACGGCGCGGCGGTGCTCTACGCGACGCACTACCTGCCCGAGGTCGAGCAGCTCGACGCGCGGGTCGTGCTGCTCGCCGGCGGCGCGGTGCTCGCGGCGGGCACGGTGCGTGAGCTGGTCGCCGCCCATGCGAGGTCGGCCATCGAGCTGCGTTTCTCCGACGGGGAGATCCGCCACATCGGGGTCGACGACCCGGCTCCGGAGCTGCCCGCGGTCCTTGCCGCGTTGGGCGATGCGACCGAGCGGCTCGCCGCCGTCGAGCTGCGACGCCCCTCGCTGGAGACTGCGTACCTGGCGCTGACCGGCGATGGGTCCGCGACCGTCGCGCCCGAGGCGGTGCCGGCATGAGTCCGTGGCTGGCGGTGCTGCGCACCGAGGGTCGGCTGCTTCGGGGCGACCCGGTGCCCGCCGTCGTCCTCATCGCGATGCCCGTCGTGCTGATGGCGCTGCTCAGCACGGCGCTGGGCGCGACGCTCGCCGCCGAGGGCCACCCAGGTGCCCCGGGCTCGGCGCAGACCGTGCCGGGCATGGCGTGCGTCTTCGCGTTCTTCGGGGTCGGCATCGTGGGGTTCGCGGTGTTCCGCGAGCACGGCTGGCGGACCTGGCCGCGGCTGCGCGCGGCGGGTGCCGAGGGCGGCGGCCTGGTGGCTGGCAAGCTCGCGGTCCCGGCACTGTTGCTCGTCGGCCAGCACGTCGTGCTGTTCGGCATCGGGGTGCTGTTCCTCGACCTGGTCGTGGAGGGCTCGTGGGCGGCGATCGCGCTGACCGCGGCGGTCTACGGGGCGATGGTGCTCCTGGCCGGCTTGGCGGCGGTCGCGGTGCTGTCGACCGTGCAGCAGGTCAACGCGGTGACGAACCTCGGCGCGATGGTCGCCGGCGGGCTGGGTGGCGGGTTCGTCCCGGTCGACGCCCTGCCGGAGTGGGTGCAGCCGATCGCTCCCATCTCGCCGGTGTACTGGGCGATGGAGGCGTACAACGATGTCGTGCTCGACGGGGGTGGCGTCGGAGATGTGCTCGGGCCGGTCGGGGTGCTGGTCGGGTTTGCGCTGGTGTTCGGGGTGGTCGCCCTGCGGGGGTTGCGGGGGGATGCGCCGAAGCGGACGTGGGGCTGACCGTCGTTAGGGCGGCTCGTCGGTCAGCGGGGGGCGAATGAAGGACCGGGCGCGCTCGTCACTCGCGCCGTACTCGCGGAAGTTTCGACGCGCCTGGTTGAGACTCTGGTCATTCGCACCACCCTCGAAGTCGAGATCGTGGAACTGGACCGGGTCGTCCTCCCAGAAGCAGACCGAGCAGATGTCGTAGGTCCCGGTCGGAGGCTCGCCAAGTGTCCAATGGCCGCAGCAGGGGCACGGGTATCGGCGCCCGTACGGGGTCTCGCGCGCCGCGAGGTCGTGTGCCGCCTCGACGAACCAGTCGGGCCATCTCCCGGACCCCGGCCGCAGCAGTTCCATCAGCGCATCGTGGATGTCACGTGCGGAAACGCTGAGGTCTTCGCTCCCCGCCAGGTGCACGGTCCAGCCATCGAGTTCGCCGGTGTAGGTCGCGACGATCTGGCGGCTGTCCGGGAGCGTATGGACGCGCCGATTCGCGCTCATTCGCTCGGCGCCTCGGGACGGATCGAGCTTGACGTCATGCCGCGACCAACGCGCTACTCGTCAGGCAGCAGGCCGCGCTGCTCCAGCGCCTGGACGACGCTGGGTTTGTTGGCGAGGGGCACACTGGCCTCGGCACCCCAGCCCTCGAAGTGGGTGACCCCGACGGCGAAATGCTGCGCGAGTGGGACGCCGGCGCGACGGAGCGCGTCCGGGATCTGAGACGCCACGGCGACCAAGTCCCCCGGCGGAGCATCCAGTTCCCAGTCCCACGACCCCTCATCCAGGGTCGCCTCAACGCTCGCACCCGTCGCGGCAACCGTCGGCTGAGCAACGATCCGATCCGCCCGAGCTATCTCCGCATCGAGGTTCGGCCACTCCAGCGGGTACCAGGCATCCTCCGGACTGACCTCCGTCTCGTCTTCGGTACCGAGCGCGTGGATGGTCAAGTACAGCGGACCGTCGAACCAGCGAATCACGACGCGCACCACGTCACCTGACACCGGGTGCTGCACCAGATCATCGGAGATCGCCTGCGCGAGGGCGGACGGATACTGATCAGGCTCCGTGCTCATGGTGCGAGACGATACGGGACCAATCAGAGCTTCAGCCCTCGCGCAGAAGCGCCTCCGCGGCGTCCCACCGCAACCTGGTCATGCGCGTCCGCGCCCCTCGTCGCTTTGCCGTACTCTTGATGTCAGGTATGCCTTACATCAAGACGTCATCCACCCTTCTCGCCGGCGCGCTCGTCCTGCTCGCCGTGCTGCTGCCCTCCACCTCCGCCCACGCGTCGCGCACGGTCAACGCGTGTTTCTACGACCTCAACAGCACGTGGGGTGACATCCCGATCACGATCGAGAGCACCCCCGTGCAGAGCGCCGACAAGGTCGTCCTCACGCAGACCCGGGTCAACGCCGAGCTGCCTCAGTGGGCGGCGAACTACATGTCGATCTTCGGTGACGGGCCGCAGACGCTGCAGGTCACCGCGTGGGTCGCGCTCGCCGGGCTCGGCAGCGGCGAGGGCGTGCAGGTCAAGCGCCTGGAGGGCACCGCGACGACGACCGTCACCGGTACCACCGGGACCCCGTTCGTCTTCACCGCACCCTTGCTCGAGGACACTTCCTGGACCCCCGCGGCCGCCGCGCTGACGTTCCAGCAGGCCGGGCCCAAGGGTCTCCCGGACACCGTGCCCGCGGGCCCGAACGGCGCACCGCGCGCGACGAAGGGCAGCGTCTACATCCTGGCCCGCAAGCCTGCCCCGGGCGGCAGCGAGGTCCGCTTCACCATCGACTGCCAGCCCGGCACCACGCCGAACGGCACGACGTCGAACAGCCCGAGCTTCACCCCCGGGCTCGCGCAGCCGTTCGCGTCCTTCACCCTCCCGGTCGGCACCCCGCTGCCGGGCGGCGGCACCACCCCGACGCCCGGTGCCGGCACCCTGACGCCGACCGTCAAGCCCATCGCGATCCGCACCACGAAGCTCGCCTTCGGCAGCAAGAGCGTCAAGGTCGCCGTGACCTGCCCGACGGGCGGACCGCCGTGCCGCGGCAGTGCCTCGGTGCGCACGCGCGGGAAGGTCAAGCTCGGCAAGCGCAGCAAGGTCCTGACGGTCGCGTCGGGCGCCTACACCGTCCCCGCCGGTGCCAAGCGCACCGTCACGCTGAAGCTCAGCAAGGACGGGACGTCGGTGCGCAAGCGCAAGAAGCAGCTCGGTGTGCAGATCTCGCTGCGCCCGAACACGGGCGGCCAGGCGATCACCAAGAACGTCACGCTCAAGCGCTGAGCGTCACGACGGCGGTGGCGACGCCGCCGTCGTGGCTGAGCGACACGTGCACGGCCAGGTCGTCGCCCACCGCGGCGGCGACCTCGCCGTGCAACGACAGTGACGGGCGACCGTAGGCGTCGCGGCGCACCTCGATCTCGCGCAGGTCGACGCGCCTCAGCGCGGGCGGGCGGCCCGCGCGGGAGCTCGACCACGCCTTGATGAACGCCTCCTTGGCCGCAAAGCGCGCGGCCAGGCCGCGAACCCGGTCCGGTGTGGCGTCTCGCTGTTCGGCGACGGTGAACGTGCCGTCGACGAAGCCCGACGCCGGGTCGGCCAGCTGCTGCGCGAAGCCCTCGACGTCCACGAGGTCGAGACCCAGGCCGCGGACCGTCACGACCCCGGTGTGAGCACGCCGTCGCGCAGGCGCGTCGCGGGGTCGAGCAGCGCGGCGGCCTCGGCCTCGCGAGCCCGCAACGGGTCGGTCTCCCCCAGGCGGCGGTCGGCGCGGCGCAGCGGGTCGGCGTCGCCGAGCATGCGGCGCAGCCGGCGCTGTTCGCCCTCGGCGGCGCGGCGGCCGGCGCGGGCCAGGTAGTCCTCGCGCGCGTCGGGCGGGACGGCGGAGACGAAGACGTCGGGGTGCGCAAGTGCGATGAGCGCGGAGACGTGCCCGAACCCGAGGCTCGTGATGAGCCCCGCGCGCAGGCGCTGCCCGCGGGCCAGGCGGATCGGCCAATCGCCGACGGCGAGGTGGCGGCCGGCGGTCACGAGCGGGTTGGGCGACTCGAGGTGGCGGTTCCCCGGGATGACGCCCGTGGCGAGGATCTGCGTGAGCCCCGCGACCTGCCACGCCGCGGCCCCGCCCTTGCTGTGGCCGGTCACCGATTTCTGGCTGACGACGAGCAGCGGGTTGCCCGGCGTGCGTCCGAGCGCATCGGCGAGGCGCTCGTGGAGGTCGGCCTCGTTCGGGTCATTCATCGCCGTCGAGGTGTCGTGCTTGGAGACGACGCCGATGTCGTCGGCGGTCAGGCCGTGGGCGTGCAGCGCGCGAGCGAGCGGCGACTCGTCGCCCCCCATGCCGGCGGCCAGCGCGCCGAGCCCGGACGCGGGGATCGAGCTGTGGATGCCGTCGGCGAAGCTGCCCGCGTAGGCGACGACGGCGTGGACCGGCAGGCCGAGCTCCAGCGCGACGTCGCCCCGGACCGCGAGCATCGACCCGCCGCCCTGGCTCTCGACGAACCCGGCGCGGCGCCGGTCGCCCGGGCGCGAGGCCTCGTGCGGCGCGATGCCGGCGGCGTCGAGCTCGTCGCTGTCGGCGGTCGCATGCATGTCGGCGAAGCCGCGCATGCCCTCGGGCGTGAGGTCGTCGAACCCGCCGGCGAGGACGGCGAGCGCCTTGCCCGCGCGGATCTTGTCGCACGCCTCCTCCAGGGAGACCGCGGCCGTCGCGCACGCAGCAACGGGGTGCACCATCGGGCCGTACGAGCCGACGTAGCCCTGCACCACGTGTGCGGCGAAGACGTTGCCGAGCGCCTCCTGCAGGCGGTCGGGCTGGCGCTCGCCGTCGAGCAGGGTGTCGAAGAGCATGCGCCGCAGGCTCAGCATCCCGCCCATACCCGCGCCCTGGGTGTTCGCCACGAGCGCCGGGTGGACGTGGCCGAGCAGCTCCTCGGGCGTGAGGCCGGCGTGGGCGAACGCGGCGTCCGTGCAGGCGAGGTTGATGAGCGCGAGGCGATCGGCGGTGGCGAGCAGGTCGCCGGGGACGCCCAGGCGCTCGAGGTCGAGCCCCTCCGGGAGCTGGCCGGCGACCCGCCGGGCGGGCGGCGCGCTGCGCGGGACGCGGATCTCGCCGCCACGGCGGACGACGTGCCAGGTGCCGGTCTCGCGGTCGTGCGTGATGGTGGTGCCGTCGGGGTCGGCAGCGGCGAACGCGCGGGCAGCGTCCTCGTCGGGAACCTCGAAGCGCAGCTCGCCGGTCGGGGTCACGGCGGTGAGGACCGGGCGGCCGTCGGCGTCGATCACGCCGTCGTCGTGCAGCGGGCGCAGGCCGGTGCGGCGGGCGACCTCGTCGCGGTAGCGGGCGGCGAGCTCGTGCTCGGGGACCTCGTCGCCGCTGGCGGTGTCGACGTAGGTGCCGCGGTAGCCGTCGCGCTCGTGGGTCACGAGACCGCAGAGCCACGCCAGCTCGCCGATCGACGCGGCGCTCGGGGTGGCGGTCTCCAGCTCGAAGCGGGTGCGGGTGGTGCCGGCGGGGCCGAGTTCGCCGAGGCCGACGAGGACGACCATGTCGGCGGGGTTCAGCGGAGCCGTCGTGCCTTCGCCGACGGTGCGCGCGTAGGCGGTGGTGTCGGTGTCCGGTGCCGGGAGGGCGGGGACGGTGTCAGGCGTGGCCGCGGGTCCCGTGATCTGCTCGCGCAGCGCGTCGGCCGCGGCGGCGGTCTCGGCCTCGGCGCGCAGCTCGTCGGCCAGCGGCTGGATGGCGCCGCGGAGGTCGTCGACGTCGCCGAACCCACCGGTGAGGTCGACCTCCGTTGGCGCGTGCGCGACGGCGTCGAGCAGGTGGCGCGCCATCTCCTGCGCGCTGAACGTCGTGATGCCCAGGCGCTCCTGCACCGGACCGGCGACGGCGTCGTTCATCCCCATCAGCCCGGTGCCCCGCACCCATCCGATCCGCGCGGCGACCGGCGCGATGCCGCGGCCCCAGGTGTCGTGCTCGCTCACGCAACGGCGAAGCAGGACCTCGAGCGCGGCCTTGGTCTCGCCGTACGGGCCGTCGCCGCCGAAGGCGCCGTGGTTCGGGCTGAGCGGCAGCAGCGCGGTGACCGGGTCGCGGCCCAGGCGCGCGGCGTCGCGGCCGAGTGCGGCGACGAGGCGCTCGACGCCGAGGAGCTGAAGGCGCAGCGCAGACTCGCCCGTCGCGCCCGCGTCGGTGGCGTCACCGACGGTGGTGGTCGCAGCGAACGGGGCGACGAGGGTCGGTGGCGCGTGCTCGGCGACCCACGCGACGAGGACGTCGATGTCGGCGAACGACGCGAGGTTGGCCGGCAGGACGTGCAGCGCGGCGCCGGGGGCGGCGTGGTCGCGGTAGAGGGTGCGATGGAACGCGCGGCGCTCGGGGGTCTCGGTGGAGGTGGTGACGACGACGGTGGCGCCGTCGCGCAGCAGCTCGGCGGTGAGGGCGGCGCCGATGGAGCCGGGGCTGACGCCGGTGACGAGGGCGGTGTGGCGCTTTTGTCCGCCTATGGCTGACGTTTGCGCCACAGCGATCGCGGCGAGGTCGTCGCGGCCGGTCCGGGCGGCGAGCCAGCGTGCTGTGTCAGCCACGCGCTGGTCGGCGGCGAACGGCGCAAGCCGCGCCAGTTCGGCCTCGTCGACGTCGCCGTCCAGGGCGCGGTGCGCCCACGCCACGAGGTCCCACCGCGCGAACGCGGCGGCCCCGTCGAAGACGACATGCCGGCGTACGTCGAAGCGCGGGGCGACCTCGGTGGCTCGCGCAACACCCAGCTCGGCGTCGAGGACGGCGAGTCGCTCGCGCTCGGGGTCGACCTCCGCCGGTGCGGCCCCCTCCTCCGGGAACGGGCGGCCCAGGCCGTCGGCCACGGTGCGCATCCCGTCGAGCAGCGCGTCCTCGATGCGGCCGGTCACCGCAGGGTCCACGGCCGTGGCCGCCTCGGGCGCCACCGCCCGCTGCGCCGCGAACCCGTGCGCCGCCGCGGCCAGCTCCACCGCGCGATCGACGACCTCCAGCCCCTCGCCAGCCAACCGCCCGAGCGCGCCGCCGCGCGCCGACGGCCCCTCGCGGCTCTCCAGGGCCATCGTCGCGAGGACGTGGTCGCGCAGGCCGTCACCCAGCCCCCACGACGCGGTCAGGTGCGCGACCGCCTCGGCCCGCGAGACCCGTGCCGCGCCCAGCGCCCGTGCAACCCCGGTGTCGACCGTCACCCGCAGGTAGTCTCCCGGGAACCGGTACCGCGCGCCCTGCTCGCGCAGCTGCTCGACGAGGGTGCCGAGCGGCTGGTCGATCGCGCCCTCGGTGCCCGACAGGCCGAACTCCCGCCCGAGGTCGATGAGCACCTGGTTGCGGCGTGATGACACGCCCTGGAAGAGCTCGTCGATGGTCTCGTCCTCGCGCAGCTGATCGACCCGCACGCGGGCCTGGACGGCGAGGACGAGCCGTAGCGCGGTGCCGGCGTCGAGCGTGTGGTCGGCGACCGGAACGGCGGCCGCCGACACGACGGGCGCGGCCACGGGGGTCGCGGCTTCCTCGTCTTCTTCCTCCGCGGCCGTGACCGGCTCGTCGGCCCACAGCACGGCGTCCCGGTCGCGCTCGGCGTGCAGCAGCGCCGGACCACCGTCGGAGAACGTCATCGCCGCGAGCCCGGTCAGCACCGCCGCGCGCGCCGGCCCGACCTCGACGAACCGCGCCACGTCCGCCAGCGCGGCCTGGGTCTCGACCCAGCGCACGGGCGCGGCGAGCTGCGCGGCGAGCAGCTCGATGACGAGCCCGCGCGGGTCGTCGGGCGCGGCGCGGCCGGTGACGTCGGTGACCGCGCGCCGGAAGTCGTCGCCGAGCGCGAACGGGCGGCCGACGAGGTTCGGCACCCACCGCGCGAGCAGCGCAGGATCGACCTCTCCCACCCGCGCCTCCAGCTCCCCGCGCAGGTCCTCGACCGCAGGCGCGAGGACCGACGAGTGGAACGGCACGTCGATCCCGGGCACCAGCCGCACCGCGCGCTCGCCGAGCCGTGCGGTCAGCGCCGTGACCGCGTCCTCGGTGCCGGCGCACGCGTACTGGCGCCCGCGCGCGTTGTGGTTGACGACCTCGAGCCCGGCCTCGGCGACGGCCTCCAGCGCACCCTCCGCGCGCGAGGGGTCGACGACGCACAGCCGATACGGCGAACGCCCGTCGGCGTCGCGCGGCACGTGGCGCTGCATCGCCAGTCCGCGGGCGTGGACGAGGTCGAGCGCGTCCTCGAGTTCCAGCACCCCGAGCGCGACGAGCGCGCTGAACTCCCCCACGCTGTGCCCGCCGACCCACGCGTCGGCGGGCAGCGCGCCATCGCGCTCCAGCTCGGCGACCTGCGCGGCGGCCAGCGCTACGAGGGCGGGCTGCGTGAACTCGGTGCGGAACAGCACCCCGGCGGGGTGACGCGCGACGGTCCCATCGGCCAGGCGCAGCTCGCGGGGGTTCTCGTCGACGACGTCGAGCAGCGAGAAGCCGAGCCGTGCGCGGGTGTGGGCGTCGGCGCGCTCCCAGACCTTCCTGTTGCCCACCGCCCCGAGCCCGACCGCCTGCACGCCCTGCCCCGGGAACACCAGCGCCGTCGGGGGCGCGGCGACGACGGCGTCGCCGAGCGCCACGGTCTCCTCCCCGCAGACCACCTCGACGTCGACCACCAGCCCACCGTCCTGGCGCGCCGTGCGGCGGGCGCGCAGCGTGATCGGTGCGCCGAGGGCCAGCGGCGCGGTGAACCGCACGCGCCAGGACCGCAGCCGCGTGGCGTCGCCGTCGCACAGCTCGTCGACGACGAACGCACCGGCGCGGGCGGCGGTCCACGCGCCGTGGGTGATCGGGGCGTCGAGGCCCGCCGCGCGGGCGGTGAGGACGCAGCGGTGCAGCGGGTTGTGGTCGCCGCCGATGCGGGCGAACGCGTCGGCCGTGGGGGGAGTCGCGTCGTCGACCGACGCCAGCACCTGGGACGGGACGGCGTGGCGCGCGGGCCCCGTGGGGGCCAGGGCCGCGACGAGCGCGTCGACCGGGTGGGGGTCGTCCGGTCCGGCGGTGCGGTCCAGCGCGATCGTGCCGTCAGCGCCCAATGATCCAGTGGCCCGCAGCACGGCGATCCCATCGCGGTCGATCTCGCGGGTCGTCGTCGCGCGCAGGCGCACGGTCGTCCCTGCGGCCGGCGGCGTCACCCAGTCCTGCTCGCCCAGGACGCGGGCGGTGGCTGCGTCGATCGTCAGCTCGACGTCGTGCTCGGCGGCGGTGCGCAGGGCGTGCACCCCGAGCGGCGCCGTCCGCCGGATCGCCAGCTCCGCGCGCACCCGTGCGAGCTCGCCGCGCGCGCAGGTCAGCACGGCCTCGCAGGTGACGACCGTCGGAGCGTCGTCGGGGTCCTCGACCCGGACCACGCGCACCGCGGTCGTCCCCTCCTCCCCGGCCCGCGGCGGCCACGCCGGGCCGGGCGTGATCTCGTGGCCGGAATGCACGAGCTCGCCGAACGCGGCCGCGAACTCGCCGCCGCCCAGCAGGGAGGCCAGCGCAGGCCACGCCAGGCTGAACGCGAGGTCGTGCGGCACGCCGCGGTGGCGGGCACCGGTCGCGGCGCGGTAGGCGTCGACCCACGTGGCGTCAACGGTCCAGGCGCTGTTCGTGGACGCGCCGATCGCCGCGCGCACGTACGCGGCGCGCGCGCCGTCACCATCGCGCTCGAGGAACGTGCCCGGCCGCCCGAGCGGCGTGTACCGAAGCTCCAGCACGTCGGGGTCGTGGCGGTCGACCCGCGGGGTCTCGACGCGCACCACGACGTCGTCGCCGTCTGCGCGGACCACCACGGCCTCGCCATCACCGCCGCGCGGCTCGACCTCCAAGCCGCACAGCACGCCGTCGTCGTCGCGCTCGCGCGAGAGCTGGTCACCCGGCCGCACGAGCCGCCACAGCGGGTTGGGCCGCGCGTCGCCGTCGTCGGTCACCACGGAGGGCGCCACGAGCAGCGCGGCGAGCGGCCCGTGCTCCCCGGCCGCGATCCCCCGCAGCGGTTCGGGCGCTACGCCGCCGTCGGTCAGGCGGTCGCGGCGGGTCACCGGCACGCCGCCGGCGAGCAGCGCGTCGAGCGCCGCCGTCTCGAACCGGCCGAGCAGGTCGGCCACGGGCTCGTCGGCACGCTCGATCCCGCGCACGCCCTCCGGGCCCGGAATCACGATGACGGCGTCGGCGGGCTGGCGGTCGTCCTGGGCCTGCCAGAGCGCGTCGGCCATGTACCACCTGCGGACCTCGCGGTCGACGACGGGCACGAATGGCACCGGCTTGCCCGGCCGGTCGCACACCTCGAGGAGGAACTGTGCGTCGGCGGGGTGCAACAGGGTGGTGGTCGCCGACGGGTACCGCGCGACGAACGCCGTGAGGGCGGCGGCGGGGTCGTCGAGGTCGGTCATGGGCGGCACGACCTCGCCCTCGTCGATCTGGTCGAGCCGCGCCGCGAACCGGCGGTGGAGCGCGAGCGCGCGAGCACGCCAGTCGACGTGCCCCCACGCACCGTCGTCGTACCGGCCGTGACGCCCCGTCGCGGCAAGCTCGGCGAAGCGCTCCAGCACCGCCGCGTACGTCATGCCGAGCAGGTCCCCGAAGTACGGCTTGGCCGTGCCGGTCAGCGCGTCGATGATCTCGTCGCGGCGCGAGGCGACGGCTTCATCGTCGCCGGCCACCTCCTCGAGCATGATCCCCACGCGCGCGGCGTGGTTGTCGAGCAGGTGGATGTCGGCGTTGAGGTTCGACCGCGCCGACGTCACGCCGCCCGCGCTGCCGCGCCGCGCGACCCAGTCGTCGCTGCCGCCGGCCGCCACGAGCGCGGCCTTGACCTGCGGCGACGCCGTCGCCTCCGCGCACGCCATCGTCACCGAGCCCAGCAGCACGCCGTCGACGGGCATGTCCGGCTCGCCGTGCGCGCGGGCCCACGCGCCGGTGAGCAGCGCGGTCGCGCGCTCGGGCGTGGCGATGCCGCCGCCGACGCACAGGAGCACGTTCAGGCGGCGGCGCAGGTCGTGGTAGGTGTCGAGCAGCAGCTCGTCGAGGTCCTCCCACGAGTGGTGGCCGCCGGCCTTCCCGCCCTCGAGGTGCACGGTGATCGTGTGGTACGGCGCAGCGTCGGCGAGGTCGAGGAGCTGACGGACCTGATCGGCGGTCCCGGGCTTGAACGCGTTGCGGACCATGCCGTGCGCGGCGAGGCGGTCGAGCAGCCGGATGGCCTCGTCGACGTCCGGGATGCCCGCCGAGATTGTCAGGCCGGAGAGCGGCGCGCCGGCCGCCCGCGCGGCGAGCACGAGGTCGTCGCGCGAGACGTGCAGGTCCCACAGGTGGCGGTCGAGCAGCAGGGTGTTGAACGCGACCTCCGCGCCGGGCTCCAGCAGCTCGCGAAGCTCTTCCATCCGCCGGGCGAACGTCGTGGCGTCGGCCTGGCCGGCGCCCGCCAGCTCGGCGGTGAACCCGGCGTTCGCGGCGGCGGCGACGATGCCCGCGTCGGACGTCGTCGGCGTCATCCCGGGCAGGATCACGGGTGGCTGGCCGGTGGCGCGGACGTAGCGGTTGTCCAGCCGCCGGGTCCCGTCGGGCAGTTCCACGACGGTGGGGGCGAAGTCGGCGTACCGCACGTCCGGGTCGACAGGCGCGGCCCCGGGCGTCGCCAGGCGGCGACGTCCCTCGGGCGAGGCCAGCGCGAGCACACCGATGCCGCGCCCGCGCACGTTGCGGGCGGTCAGCTGCGCGACGTCCGTGCCCGGGCCGGCGTCGAGAATCCACGCCGCGCCGCGGTCGGCCAGCGCGCGGGTCACACGGTCCCAGCGCACCGGCCGCGAGACGTGGCCGTCGGCCAGCGCGGCGGCGAGATCCGGGGTGGCACGCAGGTCGTCGCCGGTCGACGGGTCGAGGACGGGAACGGCGAGCGCGTCGGGGGTGGGCAGGTCCCCCTCGCGGCGCAGCCAGTCGGCGTACGCGGCGGCGAGGTCGTCCCGGCCCGGAAGGTGGAAGGGCACGTCGACGCGCAGGGCGTTCCAGGTGAAGCGCAGCGGCGCGCCACCACGCCGGCCCGCGCGGCGGTCGGCCTCCTCGGCGGCAGCGGTCCGGTCGAGGCGCTCGCGCAGGCGCGACAGCGCAGCGGGGTCGCCGCTGACGACGAGGCGGTCGGGCGCGTTGACCAGGGCGATCGCGACGTCGTCGTCGAGCAACGGCGCCAGCCGGTCGGCCCGGATGCCCGCGATCGCGGCCATCGGCGTGCGCGGCTCCTCGTCCCCCGACGGCGCCACGTACGCCCGCGCGCGAGCGCTGAACAGCCCCTGGGCGGCCGCGACGCGCAGCCATCGTTCCAGCGCGTCGTCGCCGGGATCGAGGTCGGGCGCCTCGGCGACCATGAGGGCCGCGAGCACGCCCTGCGAGTGGCCGGCGAGCGCGACCAGGCCACCACCGGGCACGAAGCCGTCGGCACGCAGGGTGCGCCACAGCAACGCCTGGCCGAGCAGGATGAGCGGGTGGGAGACCGCGGCCGAGCGCAGGTAGTCGGCCCCGGGCGCGCGCTCGGGGTCGTCGACCCACCTCGCGACGTCGAGGCCGTGGCGCAGCACCCCGGCGTCGGCGACGTCCGCTCGGAACGCCCAGTCCTCCAGGACGTCGGCCGCGAGGATGAGCGCCGGGCGCAGCGCGGGCCGGTCGCGCACGAGCGCAGCCAGTTCCGTGAGCGGGTCGGCGCCCTGTCCCGCGAAGGTGAGCGCGGCGCGGGTCTCGCCGGTGGCGATGAGGGTCTGCAGCGCCGCCGGTGACATGGATGTCAAGCGAGCTTGCGTTTCTGTGACGGGTACGCTGGCCACGAGCCGCTTAGGCTACCCTAAGCCCGGTGTCCACGGCCCTTCCGCTCGCCTGCGCCGACGCCACGCGCCAGCTCGGCGAGCCCCTCGCGGGCACCGCGACGCCCTACGGGCGCTGGCTGCTCGTCGAGCGCCCCGGATCGTGGGCGCTGGACCGGCTCGTGGACGGCGTCCCGCCCGCCCTGCTGGCCACGCTCGGTGCGCTGTCGGTCGAGCACGGCGTGCAGCCGCAGATGATCCGCCGGCGCCGCGGCCGGTATGCGCCCGAGCGGTTCACCGTGTACCTCGCGTCGAGCACCGCGCCCGTGCCGTGGCTCGTGCGCCACGAGGTCGACCGCCTCGAGGAGGTGCTCGACCTCGACCTCGACGCGCTGACCGCCGACACGCCTCCCGGCGACGCCGAGCCCGGCCCCATCTACCTCGCCTGCACCCACGGCCAGTTCGACCCGTGCTGCGCGCGCTACGGCAACCCCGTCGCCGCGGCTGCCGCCGAGGTGGCGGGTGACCGCGCGTGGCAGAGCTCGCACGTGGGCGGCTGCCGCTTCGCCGGCAACCTCGTCTCCCTCCCCGACGGCTATGTCTTCGGCCACCTCGACGCGGACACCGCGGTGGCCGCGGTCAGGGCCCGTGACAACGGCGAGCTCCTGCTCGACCACCTCCGCGGCCGAGCCGGCCTGCCGCCCGCCGCGCAGGCCGCCGAGGTCCTGCTGCGCCGGGAGCTCGGCCTGACGGTCGCCACCGGGGTCACGACGACGCCGATCGCCGAGCACACCGCCGTCATCCAGCACGGAGGCCGCGGGTGGCGCGTGACCGTCCGCGCCGAGGAGGGCGCAGCACGATTGGCGGCATGCTCGGAGGCCGCCGAGAGCCCGGCCACCGTGCACCGCCTTGCCGCGGTGGAGGCCGTGGCATGACCCTGCGGGCTGAAGCGCTCACCGTCGCCTACGAGCAGCGCGAGGTCATCCACGGGCTGGACCTCGAGATCCCGCCCGGCGAGATCACGGCCATCGTGGGCGCGAACGCCAGCGGCAAGTCGACGCTGCTGCGCGCGCTGGGTCGCCTCCTCGCCCCGAGGGAGGGCGCGGTCCTGCTCGACGGCGACGACCTGCGGCGGCTGCCCACGCGCGAGGTCGCGCGGCGGCTCGGCCTGCTGCCCCAGTCCCCGGTCTCCCCCGACGGCGTGACCGTCGGGGACCTCGTCGCCCGCGGGCGCTATCCGCACGGCCGCATGCTGCGGTCGCTCAGCGACCACGACCGCGCGCGGATCGACTGGGCGCTGGAGGCCACCGACACCGCGCAGCTGCGCGACCGCCCGCTCGACGCCCTCTCCGGAGGCCAGCGCCAGCGCGCATGGATCGCGATGGTGCTCGCGCAGGACACGCCGCTGCTGCTGCTCGACGAGCCGACGACCTACCTCGATCTCGCCCATCAGCTCGAGGTGCTCGACCTGCTCGCCGACCTGCACGAGCGCGAGGCGCGGACGATCGTCATGGTGCTCCACGACCTCAACCAGGCGGCCCGGTACGCGCACCACCTCGTCGCGCTGCGCGAAGGGCGGATCCACGCGGCGGGCCCGCCCGCGGAGGTCGTGGACGCGGCGCTGGTCGACGCGGTGTTCGGCGTGCGGTGCGAGGTGGTCGCCGACCCCGTGGCGGGGACGCCGATGTGCGTGCCGCTCACCCGCGCCGCGCGGGCTTCAGCCTGACGTCAAGCCATCGCCCGGCTGCGCCACAGCAACCACACGAGGTACGGCGTCCCGATCATCGACACCACCAGCCCTGACGGGATCTCCGTCGGCGCGACGATCGTGCGCCCCACCGCGTCGGCGATCACCAGGAGCACCGCGCCCAGCGCGACGGCCACGGGCAGCACCCGCGCGTGTCGCCCGCCGGCGATGAGCCGCGCGGCGTGGGGCGCCAGCAGCCCGACGAACGCGATCGCGCCGCACACCGCCACCGCCGAAGCGGCCAGCGCGGCACCGAGCACCAGCAGCAGCGTCCGGCGCGCCCCGACGGGCAGGCCCAGGCCAGCGGCCGCGTCGTCGCCCAGCGCGAGGACGTCGAGCGACGGGATGGCCGCGAACGCCAGCGGGAGGAGCACCGCGGCGGGAACCGCCAGGAGCACGAGGTCGCTCCAGTTCGACGCGTAGGTCGACCCGGCCAACCACGTCACCGCGGCCGCGAACTCGGGCGCCGAGCGCAGCAGCGCCAGCGCGGTCAGCGCCGCGCACGCCGCCGTCACCGCCATGCCCACGAGCGCCAGCCGCGGCGGCGACGCCCGCTGCGCGCCGGCCAGCGCCAGCACGAGCAGGAGCGCGCCCACGCCCCCGGCGAACGCCGCGAACGGCAGCAGCCCGGACGGTGCGGCCGGCAGGACGATCAGCACCAGCAGCGCGCCGAGCGACGCACCACCCGTCACGCCCACCAGCTCCGGGCCGGCCAGCGGGTTGCGCACCGCGCCCTGGAGCACGGTGCCCGCGGCGGCCAGACACCCGCCGGCCAGCAGGGCGACGCAGAGCCGCGGGCCCCGGAGCTCCCAGGCGATCTCCGCCAGCGGGTCGCCCGCGCCGAAGATGGCGCCCACCATCGGCCCGGGCCCGACGCGCAGCTCGCCGAAGCACAGCGTCGCCAGCACGACGAGCGGCACGCCGGCCGCCGCGGCGAGCACCGCGTGAGGACGCCAGCGCGCCGACGCGGAAGCGCGGTCGACCGATCGCGCGCCGCCCGGGTCCTCGCGAAGACCCCGCGCGAGGAGCACGACCACCGGCGCGCCGAGCAGCGCGCACATCACGCCCGCGGGCCACTCGGCGTCCGTTCCCAGCAGCAGCCGCGCGAGCACATCGGCGAGCAGGACGACGGCGCCGCCCCACGGGACCGCGACCACGAGCTGCTCGGCAGTGGACCGCGGCCGGGCGACCCGCGCAAGTTGCACGGCGAGGATGCCGACGAAGGCCAGCGGCCCCGCGACGGCGACCGCCGCGGCCGTCAGCAGCGCCGCGACGAACCCCGCGACACCGAGCACCACGCCGGTGCGCTGGCCCAGCGCCCGCGCGGTGCTCGTGCCCAGCGCCGCGACGTCCAGTGCGCGCCCCAGCAGCAGCGCCGCGACCACCGCCACCGCCGCGACCGGCGCCGCCACCCGCACGTCGCTCCAGCCCTGCTGCAGCAGCGAGCCCGCCCCCCACAAGAACAAGCCGGACGTCTCGGCCTCGCGCACGAGCAGCACCGTCGCGGTGACCGCCGCCAGCGCGAGATTCACCGCCAGCCCCGCCAGGATCAGCCGCACGCTGCCGCCGCCCGACGTCGCGGCCAGCGCCGCGATGAGCAGCACCCCGAGCAGCACGCCGGCGAACGCCGCGCCCAGCGTGGTGACGCCCGGCTCCGTGGCGAAGTACGCGGCCGCGACCGTGACCGCCAGCGAGCCGCCCGCGGTCAGGCCGAGCGTCGAGGACTCCGCCAGCGGGTTCGCCGTGATGCGCTGGAGCAGCACCGCCGCCGCCGCGAGTGCGCCACCGGCCACGACGCCTGCGGCGACCCGCGGCAGCCGCAGGTCGTACACCAGGGTCTCGTCGGGATGGCCCGACGGCGAGAAGAGCGCGTCCAGCACGGTCTGCGTCGGGATGCCGCCCGAGCCCTGCAGCACGTCGGCGAGCGCGGCGAGCAGGAGCGCGAGGACCCCGCCCGCCGCCCAGACGGCCGACCGCCGCGTCATCGCGTCATCGGCGCAGGAGCGCCGCCGTCAGGCGCTCGGCGTACACCCGGGTGGAGATCGGACCGCCGAACGGCCACGTGTTCCCCGGCATCGTGCGCACCCGGCCGCGCTTGACCATGGTCAGGCCGCGGAACGACGACTGCGACGTCAGCCGCTTGACCGTCGACTCGTACTGCGCCGGGTAGATGAACGCGGCCCAGCCGTTCTGCACGCGCCGCAATGCCTCCATGCCGACCGTCGAGAAGCCGTACTTCTCGTTCTTCACGGTCCAGTTGTTGCGCAGGCCCAGGCGCCGCAGGACGCCGTTCGTCAGCGAGTTGCGGGTGAAGAGCCGCAGCTGGGGCGAGCCGACCGAGCCGCCGGGCTGCACGACCGTGATGCGCAAGCCCGCGCGACCGCCGCGCCTGAGCTTGGCCTTCAGCGATCGCTGGGTCCGGGCCAGCTGCGTGATGACCCTCTCGCCGCGGGAGGCGCGGCCGACCCGCTTGGCGATCCGCCGGAAGTTGTTGACCATCGCGTGGTACTGCTCGTCGGTCCGACGGCCGGCGGGGTAGGGCTCGAGCGCCATGGTCGGCGCGATCTTCCGCAGCGTGTCGATGGTCTTCGCGCTGCGGAACGTCGGGGTGATGATGAGGTCGGGCCGGAGCGCGGCGATCCGCTCGAGGTTCGGCTCCTGGCGCGTGCCGACGTCACGGACCCCGCCGGGCAGGCGCACCGGCATCCACGTGCGGAACCCCTTGAGGTCGGCGGCGCCCACCGGCGTGATGCCGAGGGCCAGGAGGTCCTCGACGTACTCCCATTCGAGGGCCACGACGCGAGACGGCGCGGCCTGCGCGGCGGGCGCGGCGAGTCCGGCCAGGGCGACCACCGCGACGAGCGCGGCGACTGTCCGAGAGGCTGCCTGCTTCAACGTGTCAAGTCTGCCTTGCATCATGCGGCAACCTTACCAATGCCGTACGGTTCACGACCGAGCATCCCGACTCCGCCGGTTGGTGTTAGGCTTCCCTAATCATGGAGCCCATCTTCTCCGGCGCGCCCACGGGCGCGAGCACGCTCGCCCCCTCCCACGCCCAGCTCGCCCTGAGGCTGGCGTCACGCCTGTGCCCCGCCCAGGAGGGTGCCGCCAACGCGGCGCTCGACGAGCTCGCCGCCGAGCTCCACGGCGCCGACGCCCTCCCCGCCCGGGAGCAGATCGCCGAGGTCTTCATGACCATGGAGCCGCTGCGAACCGTCCGGACAGGCCTCGGCCACGATGAGCTCCGGGTCGACCGCGTGCTCGAACACGGCGCCGGTCACCCGCTGGCACTGACGGCGATCGCACTCGACATCGCCCGGCGTGCCGGCCTGGACCTCGGCGTCGCGGCCCACGACGGCGGCCACGTCGTGGCGCACCGCCGCGTCGCCGAGCCGATGGGCCTGGACTTCAGCCGCGACGGCGACGACCGCATCCGCGCGGTGCCCATCGGCCCGCTCGCCTGGCGCTGCCCGCACCAGCTCGGGTCCGCCATCGTGGCCGAACTCGTCGAGCGCGGGGTGCGCGGCGGAGACATCGGTCTCGCGCTGCGCGCCGCCGAGGCGACGTTCACCATGCCGCTCGCCCCGCACGACGCACAGGCCGCGCGCCTGCGCCTCGGCGCACTGCGCGCGACGCTGAACTGACACCGCGGCCACCCGCACATCACCGCTCCCGGCGGGAGTACGATGCCGCCATGCTTCGTCTCCGCCTCGCCCACGCCCTTGCCGCCGGCGCCTGCGCGCTGGCCCTCGTCGCCGCAGGCTGCGGCGGGGACGACGAGCCGGACAGCGGGGGCGCATCCACCACGAGCGCGCCTGCCGAGACCACGGCCACATCGGGCGGCGGCGCCACCGCGTCGGCCGAGGGCAAGGAGGTCTTCGCGGCGAACTGCGCGAGCTGCCACACGCTGGCCGACGCCGACGCCAACGGGAGCTTCGGCCCGAACCTCGACGAGGTTCAGCCGGACGCCGCAACCGTCGAGGCCAAGGTCAAGAACGGCGGCGGCGGCATGCCCGCGTTCGACGGGCAGCTCGACGACGCGGAGATCGCCGCCGTGGCGGCGTATGTCGCCGAGAGCGCCGGGCAGTAGCGCCCCGGGGGTTTCAGCTCCCGCCGAGAGTGGGTACCCGCTGGTGTGCCTGCGTCGCCGAGGCAGCGGCGGCGCAGGCATATTTCGTGGTCATGCCGTGTTCCGGCGTGCCGACAGCAGCGCCGCGGCACTCATCAGCAGCGCAGTCCCCCCGACGATGAGCGCCGCTATGGCCAGGCCGTCCCCGCCGTCGTCGTCTCCAGACCCCCCGGACGCGGCGGCGGGAGACGCCTCGGCCGTCGCACCGCCGCCCTCGCCTCCGGCGTTCTCGCGCGGCGCGGTCGCCGAGATCTGCGTGACCGCGGCCGGCTCCTCGGTGTCCGGGCCGCCGATCCAGCGCACCTTCTGCCCATCGGCATAGGTCTGGATCGCCTTCCAGCTGATCGGCCCTTCCGCGTCCGGCGTCGTGGCGAGGAACTGCGTCGCCAGCACCTCCTCGGGCTCCAAGCGCCCGCTCCAGACCACCGACCGCGTGGACTGATCGTCGTTCTTCGTCACGCGCCGCGTCCATCCCGGCAGCGGCTCGTAGGCGAACGGCAGGACGCCCGTGGGGATCGCGAGCTCGACGCGCGTCGTCGCGACGTCGCGCTCGTTGGGGACCAGCACCGTCCACAGGACGGGATCGCCGGGCGCGGCTTGGGCCGGGCGGACCTGCACGTGGGCGCCGGCGGGCGCCACGACCAGCGCGAGGCCGGCGGCTGCGGCGACCGCCGCAAGAATCAACGAACGCGGAAGGACCATGATCCCCTCTGGGTGTGGCCGTCGACGGCCTTGATGCGCCACGTCACGCGGTACCGCCCCTCGGCGAGTGGCCGCTTCAGCGTCGCGTAGAGCTTGCGCCGGTCCCTGCTGCTGACCCGCGCCTTCCGTGAGACGACGCCGCGGGGCCCGCGCACGGTCATCGTCCCGCTGCGCACGATCTGCCCGAACGTGATGGTGGCCTTCGAGGTGCGCTCGCTGACGGTCGCCCCGTCGGCGGGATAGGTGCGCGCCGCCTGGGTGTCTGCCCCCGCGACGGCGGCACCCGTCCCCGCGAGCGCAGTGACCGCCAGGACGGCGGCAAGACGTGGTCGCATCCGTCGTGCTCCTTCGTTCATCGCACCGGAACCTCCAGGCGCGTGTCGTACTGGTCGAACTCCGAGACGCGGACCGCGACGGCCAGCTCCCAGTCGCCGCCGGGGGTCAGCGGCAGGGCCTCGACGACGTAGTGGCCGGGGCCCGCACGCCGCGGGGTCACCCCGATCGGGCCGAGGTCCTCCTCCGGCAGTGCGGCGGACATCCGCAGCTCCTTCGTGCCGTTGAACGGCTGGCCGTCAGGCTGCAGCAGGTAGAGGTGCAGCTCGTTGACCCCGGCGCTGCCGGGATCCACGGTCGCCTGCAGCGTCAGCGGACCGACGGATTCCTCGATGGACACCGGTCCCCCGGCCCCAGCGGCGGGCGGGCTGATGCCCACCAGGACGCCGGTCACCGCGAGCACCGCGACCCCGAGCGCCACCTCGGCGCGCAGGGTGGTGCGCAGGAAGCGCCCGTCACTGCCCGGCGCCGCGCCCTCTGCGGCCAGGCGCCGCAGCCGGGGCATCGTGCGCCGCTGGTTCAGCGCGCCGAGCCCGATCAGCACGACGAACAGGACGATCTTCGCCAGCACGAGCCGGCCCCACGCGGTGTCGGCGAGCTCCGCGACGGAGGAGAGATAGACCACCGACCCATAGACGCCGGTCGCGACGAGCAGCGCCACGCTGACGAGCGCGACGGGCGAGAAGCGCTGCAGGACGGCCGCGAGGAGGCGCGTGCGGTCGCGCTCGGCCAGCGCGCGCGTCGCGAGCGGCACGGCGAAGAGCAGCAGGACCAGGCCGCCCAGCCACGCCGACATCGCGGCGACATGCAGGGCGTCGACGGCGACGTTCAGCGCCACCGGATCTGTCGCCCGGGCGTGACCGGACAGTGCGGGCGTCACGACCAGCGCCGCCGCCGCGAGCGCGGCCACGGCCTGGACCGCGGTCTGCGCCGCGCCGGCCGGGGGCGGCGGAGCACCGGCGTGCATGGCGGCGGCGGGCACGCCGGGCGCGGGCGCGTCGGCGGCCGCGGGGCGCAGCAGGCCGATGACGCCGGCCAGCGTCGTGAACGCGAGCAGGCGCAGCCCCCACGCCTGGCCGAAGTTCGTGTCGAGCAGCTCACGCAGGGTCGGGCCGTCGAGCGCCGCCCAGAAGGTCGTTGCCGAGGCGAGCGCGGCCTGGAGGCCCAGCCCCGCCGCAGTGGCCGCAACGCCCGCGACCGCGGCAACGCCCAGGATCAGCCGCAGCCGCGGCGCCAGCGCGGCCGCCGCCGCGCGGGAGGTCCCCGTCGCCCGGGCGGCAGGCCCCCAGACGAGCAGCAGGAAGACCAGGCCGCCGACGAGCACCGCCGTCGCCAGGTACGCGACGCCGCGGGCGACCTTCATCGCGGTGCGGGTGACCGGGCCCGATTCGCCACCCAGCAGCGACTCGACGTTCGCAGGCGCCGCGCCCGCCTTGCCCACGGAGAACACCACCCCGCCGCTGACCGGGTGGCTGTCGGCGGAGATCACGCGGTAGGTCGCGACGTACGTCCCGTCAGCGAGCCCGCTGCGCAGTCCGACGCGCAACTCGTCCTGCCGCCCGCCTGGATGCTCGGAGCGGCCGTCATCGACACGCTCGCCATCGGCGCCGATCACGCGCAGCGCGCCGAACGCGGCCTCGACGGACTCGCTGAACCGCAGCACGACCTCGGTCGGCGCGCGCTCGACGGTGACACCGCGGGCCGGTTCGCTCCCGACCAGGACGGCGTGGGCCTGCGCGGCCGCGGGCAGCGCCAGCAGGACGGCAAGCGCCAGGAGCAGGACCCGCCTCACCACGCCTCCTCCCCCTCGCCCCGGGCCCGGCGGCGCCGGACGACCACGATCAGCGCGAGACCCCCGACGATCACGACGCCGAAGAGGACGAACGCAGCCGCCGGCGGCCCCCCGCCGGTGCCGCGCCACCACAGGGTGCCGTCGATCGATGCCGGCGTCCCGGCGACCGTGACGGGCACGCTCCAGTCGTAGACCTTCTGCCGCGGCGCGGGGTCCTCCTGGACCTTCGGCGGGTCCGCGTCGTTCATCCAGTGGATGCGGTGGTCGTGGAACTCGAACCGGCCGTTGCCCTCCACGGTGCGCCAGCGCGGCTCAGCCTCGGCGTCCGCCACCGCGGGCACGTCGACGTCGCCACGCGGCTCCTCGTTGAGGTACGTCGCGGGCGAGCGCTCGTTGACCTGGACGCGCCCGTCCGGGAACAGCCGGGCGTACGGCTCCTCGTCGTAGCCCTCGATGACGACCAGCTCGCCCGTCCGGTTGCGGACCTCGAGCCGGTCGTCGCCGGACAGCACACGCACCTCCAGGCCCTCGGGGCCGGGGTTCGTGACGAGCGATTCGTAGTCCGGGTCGCCCTCGTGGGCGAGCGCCGGTGCAGCGGTGAGTGCCGCGACGCACAGGGCAGCGACGGCGAAGACGATGACGCGGACCATGGGGTCCGTCCTCCGATCGAGTCGTGCTCCGACCCGAGGCGATCTCGCGGCGGAGCGGCTAGCGGATGGCGAGCGCGGCCGGCGGCGGGCGCACCGCGAGCGAGCGGGCGAGCAGCGCGCCGCCGCGGGCGAACAGCACCCGCGGTCCGCGGGCCGCCGACGGCAGCGACAGACGGGCGCGCGGACGACGGCGGGAGGCGGCGATCCGGACCAGCCGGTCGAGCGCCTCCTCCCCGAGGTACCGGCCCGCCAGCAGGGGCAGCGCCATGAGCAGCAGCGGCGCGGCGAGCAGCAGATCGATCGGCGCACCGAGCACGATCGGCAGCACGCAGAGCACCCCGACAGCGGTCAGGGCGAGCAGCAGATGGCGCAGATCGTGGGACGACACCGTGCGCCGATGGTAGCCGTCGCGGAGTTGGCATCGCCGGACGACCCCGGCTACCGTGGCTCGCCGATGTCCCCAGGTCGCCACCCCGTGCTGCTGCGCGCCACCGCGCTCGCGATCACCCTGCTCGCCCTCGCGGCGGGCCTCGTGCTGGCCCCGTCCGTGGCGCTGCTGCTGGCACCCGCCGCGGCCCTCATGTTGCTGCTGGCCCACGGCGTCTTCGTCGGCGAGGAGCTCATCGAACGGCTGCGCGCCCGCCGCGCCGCCACGCGCCACCCACGGCCCCGCGCCGCCCTGCAGCCGGTCGCCCCGGCCTACATCCGCCGGACCGGACGCCGGATCGCGTTCGCCCTGGCCGTGCGCCCGCCGCCGGCCCCGGTCGTCCTCTCGCACTAGCGCGCGCTCGGCGACCCTGCGAGGGGACGTGGGCGTGCGCGTCCACCGACCTGAAAGGGGCGCATGCGCGCATCCACCTACCCGGTCGCCGCCGTGCTCGGCGCGGCGCTGGCCGGATCCATGACCACCCCCGCCGTCGCGGCGCCGCCCGCGTGCGGCGGGGTCCCCGAGATCACCGACGCCATCGGCGACGGGCATCACAACACCACCGATGTCACCGCCGCCTGGTTCTCCGAACAGGCCGGGCTGCAGGCGGTCATCCGTCCGCGGACGGCGGCGTTCGGGCCGGCCCACGAGGACTCCGAGGCCGCGGGCTTCGCGCTGCTCTTCGAGGTCGACGGCGTCCGCCGGTACGTCCGCGCAGAGGCGCCGCGTACCGGCGCCATGCGGTACGACCACGGGACGTGGGACGGCAGCGGCTTCGTCAGCTCCGGTCCCACGACCGGGAGGGTCGAGTCCGGCTCCGGCGGCGCGGTGATCATCGACGTGCCAGGCGTCGCGGCGGGCACCAGGCTCAGCCGGCCGTTCGCCCTCACCTACGACGGCGAGGACGCGCCCGGCGTCGTGCACTGGGTCGACCGCGCGCCCGGCGGCACGTCACCGGCGGGCACGGAGTTCGGCGCTGACCTCGTCGTCGGCACCTGTGGCCTCGGAGCCGGAGGCGGCACGACCGTCCCGACCCCGGACCGTGGCGGCGGCGAGACGGGGGCCGGCACCACCGGCACACCCGGCAGCGTCGCGCTGACCGCACCACGACGCGTCACCGGTGCGACAACGGTGCGGGTCACGGGCGCGGTCCGGCCGGGGGCCGGCGGGATACCCGTCACGCTGCGGGTGCAGACCCGACGTACCACCACACGCACCGCGACGACCGCCGGCGACGGCACGTTCGCCGTGCGGATCCCGATCGGCGAGACCACGAAGCTCCGCGCCACCGCGGGCGGGCTGGACTCGCAGACCCTCACCGTCACGGTCCGCTCGACGGTCCGCGTACAGGTCCGCCGGGCGACATCCGGTGGCGTGATCGTCACCGGCACCGTCCGGCCCAAGCTCCCGGGGCGCGCGCTCTGGCTGCGCGACGGCGCGTTCTCGCCGTCGGCGACCACCACTACGAAGCGCGGCACGTTCCGCCTGCGCCTCAAGCGTCCCCGCGCCGGCCGCTACCAGGCCGTCTTCATCCCGTCCGGCACGCGCGCCGAGCGGTCCACGTCGAACACCGGAGTCATCCGATGAACCGTTCCCTCCTCGTCGCGGCCGCCGCCGCGACCGTCACCCTCGCCGCACCCGTCGCCGCGACGGCGCACCCCAGCGTCTACGAGACGACGGCACGCACCGTGCCGTCGCCCGCGCCGTCCCCGATCACCGCCGGCGACCTGATCGACCAGAGGCGCTACGTCTTCTCCAACCACGGCTACACGGCCGTCCTCCGTGAGACGAACGGCGTCACGACCATGGGCGGGCTGAACTACGCGGCGCTGCCGGGCGTCTACCGCAACCAGGCGAGCACGACCGCCAACTCCAAGGAGGCGTGGTACCTCGAGGGCGGGACGGGCGTGCAGGTCCACGCGACCTGCCAGGGCGTCGCCGCGCTGTCGTCCTACGAGAACATCGGCTCCTGGCAGGGCACCGACCCGTTCTACGGCTACATCCCGTTCCAGAAGGCCGCCGCGGGCTTCGAGGACGACCCGGCCGACTGGATCCCGGTGGTGAAGACGCTGACGGGGGTCGACCTGGCGACCGTGGCCGACCCCGCCGCGGCGTGCACCGGGCTCGGTGGCACCTACACGCCGGCGGACGCGTACAACAACCCTCCGACCGCGGCGAACCCGCTCGCCCCGTGGACGACGCTGAGCGCGTCGACCATCGCCGACGCCACCAAGCCGCTCGTTGCCGAGATCACCGACCTCAAGGCGAAGGTCGTATCGCTGGAGACGGCGAAGGCCGCCGCCGAGCGGGCGACGGCGCAGGCGCAGACCGCGCTGCAGGTGCTCGCCGACAAGGCGGCCGCAGCGGAGCAGGCCACGGCTGCCGCGAACGCGCAGCTGAAGGCCGCGACGACGCCGCTGGGCATCGCGCTGGACTCGACGTCGCTGAAGGTCGCCGCGCTGAGCTCGGGCGTCGCCGTGAGGCTCACCGGCCCCGCAGGTGAGAAGGCGCACGTCCGGATCCTGCTGCCCGCGAGCAAGGCCAAGGCGCACAAGCTGCGCTCGCGCGTGCTCGCCAGCACCACGACCACGATCGCCGCGGGCGGGACGACCGTGACGCTGAAGTCCGGCAGCGCGGCGCGCACCGCGATGGCGAAGCTCAGCGGGCCGACGAACGTCACGGTCGACGTCGCCGCCGGCGGGCGCAGCGTGCTCACCACGGCCAGGCTCGCGCGATGATCAGGATCATCGGCGCGCTGGCGTGTGCCACCGCCCTCACCGGAGCGGCAGCCGCGTTCGCGCACAGCGAGGTCGAAGCGACGAGCCCGCGCTCGGGCGGGATCGCGTCGACCGCGATCACCAAGGTCACCGTCACGTTCTCCGGTCCGATGCGCACCGGGACGATCCGCGTGACCGGCGCGGGCGGCGCCGTCGTCTCGTCCGGCAGGGGCGGGCGCGACCCGCGCAACGTCACCCGGCTGACGGTGCCGCTCAAGCGGGGGCTGAAGGCCGGGCGGTACACCGCGCGGTGGCGCGCCACCGCGGCCGACGGCCACACCCAGCGGGGCTCGTTCCGCTTCACCCTGCGCAAGCGGTAGCCGCTTGCATCTGACACCGATCCATGTACAGTTCTGAACAGTCGATGTACAGAGCTGTACATGGAGAGGTGCAGATGACCCCGCTGACCGTCGCCCCGCCCGAGTCCCTCCTCGGCGAGGCCGCCCCGTCACCCGCCGGACCGATCACCGAGCAGGAGCTCGCGGCGCTGCCCACACCGCCCGAGATCCCGCTCCCGCGCACCGCGCAGGTCCTGCGATTCAGCCAGCGCCAGATCGAGTTCGTCTTCGGCTGGCAGCGCCGGCTCGGCGACACCTTCCGCTTCAACGGGATCGTGCCGGGTCATCCCGTCATCACGTCGCACCCCGATCACGTGAAGGCGCTCTTCACGGCGAAGCCGGAGGACGCGCCGTCGCTCACCGGCGAGTCGCCGCTGCGGCCGATCGTCGGCCCGAACTCCACGCTCACCGCCATCGGCGAGCGCCACATGCGCCAGCGCAAGCTGCTGCTGCCGTCCTTCCACGGCGAGGCGATCGCGCGCTACATGCAGATGATCGAGGACGCGGCGCACCGCGAGATCGACCGCTGGCCGACGGGCAAGCCGTTCTCCCTCGCGCCGCGCATGCAGGCCATCACGCTCGACGTGATCATGTCCGGCATCTTCGGCATCGACGGCACACCGAAGCCCGGCACCGCCGAGTGGGGCCTGCGCACCGCGGTCCGCGGCCTCGTCGAGGCCTCCACCGCACCGGGCGCGAAGATCGCCGAGTTCATGAACGTCGGCCGCGACGAGCCGGTCGGCCTCACGCGCATCGGCATGGAGATCCTCGACCGCCCCACCTACGCGGTCATCGCCAAGCGCAGGAAGGCCCCGGACCTGGACTCGCGGACGGACATCATGTCGATGCTCATGCGCGCCGAGACCGAGGACGGCGAGCGCATGGACGACCACGAGCTGCGCGACGAGCTGCTCACCCTCGTGCTCGCCGGGCACGAGACGACGGCGAACTCGCTGTCGTGGACGTGGGAGCGCCTCGTGCGGTTCCCCGACGCGCACGAGCGGCTGATCCACGCCGTGCGCGCCGACGACGACGCCGACACGTGGATCGAGGCGACCATCAACGAGGGCATGCGCGCCCGGCCGGTCATCCCGATCATCGGCCGCCGCGTGACCAAGCCGTGGCAGCTCGGCGAGTACGGCGTCCCGGCGGGCACGCCGATCACGATGAGCATCCTGCTCGTCCACCACCGCGAGGACGTCTACCCCGACCCGTACAGCTTCCGCCCCGAGCGGTGGCTTGGCGCCAAGCCCGGGACGTACACGTGGATCCCGTTCGGCGGCGGCATCCGCCGATGCGTCGGCGCGTCGCTCGCGCTGGCCGAGATGCGGGTCGTCCTGCGCGCGATGGCCGAGCGCCTGGACCTCGAGGCCGACCGCCCCGAGCCCGAGCACGCCCAGCACCGCAACGTCACGATGATCCCGGCGCGGGGCGCGCGGGTCGTCGCGCGCGCCGCCTAGGCACCCCGGCGCGCGCTGAGCGTCACATACTGGTCGCCCTGGCGACCAGTATGTGACGCTCGGCGGGGACGGGGGTGGTCACTCGTCGCGCGGCGGCTTCAGCGTCGCGCGGAACGGCCACAGGTCGACGATGGACCGCATCTGCACCTGCGTGACCTCGTCGCCCTCGGGCACCGCGAAGCCCACCGACACGACCTGCTCGTCGTCGGTGACGCGCCGCGGCCCCTGCCGCAGCTTCTCGTCGAGCGTGCGCCCCTCGCGGGTGCGGGCCGTGAACACGGCCCACTCGAGCGGGAAGGGGTCGCGGCCGCGGTTTCTGATGTCGACATCGGCGAGGACCGCGGACGTGCCGGGCGGCAGCGTCACCGGGACCTCACGCTCGGACGTGTAGACCGCGTTCAGGGACACGTCCGCGTTGACCTCGCGCGCAGTCCCGCGTGCGTCGGTATACGCGCGCTCCAGCGTGACCGCCTCCACGAATTGCGCGCCGTCGATGCCGTCCCCTCCGCAGCCGCAGACCGCGAGCACGACGGCCGCGAACGCCACCGCTGTGCGCCTCACGAGCCGCGCTTGGCCCGCAGGATCACGTCATGCCCGGTGATGTCCAGCCCCAGGCGCTCCGACAGCCCGTGGATCGCCCGCTCGAGTTCGTCGTCGCTGAACGGCTCGACCTCGCCGTCGTCGAACACCACGTGGTGGTGGTGCTCACCGGACGGGTCGACGGGCTCGTACCGCGCCGTCCCCTCCCCCGAGTCGAACCGGCGGACCAGCCCGAACTCGTGCAGCGTCTCCAGCGCGCGGTAGACCGTCGCTGTGCTCGCCGAGGGCCCGTCGGATGCGCGCAGCCCGTCGACGATCTCCTGCGCGCTCACGACGCAGTCCTGCTCGGCCAGCAGCGCCACGACCGCGGTCCGTCCGGCGCTCGCGCGCAGGCCGGCGCCGCGCAGCACCTCGTCGGTGTGCTCGAGCCAGCGGCGGCGGGCGGTCGCGTTCATCGGTCAGATGGTGGCAGGGTCGGCTCAGTGGTGATGGTGGTGCCCCTCGTCCGAGGCGATGGCCTCCGACGGGAGCACGCGGGTCAGCATCACGGCGAGCGCGGTCGTCACCGGGACCGCGAGGATCAGCCCGATCGACCCCACGAGCATCCCGGTCAGCTCCTCGGCGACGGACTCGCGCTCGACGGCCTGCCCGAGGGTGGTGCGCTGGGTCTCGAAGATCAGGAGGATCGGCAGCGCGGCGCCGACGTACGCGAAGACGAGCGTGTTGACCGTCGCCGACAGGTGGTCCCGGCCGACCCGCATCGCCTCGCTGAAGAGCGTCGCGAAGGACTGCACGGGGTTTGCCCGCCGGAGCGCCACCACCGTTGACGCCTGGCTGACGCACACGTCGTCGAGCACCCCGAGTGCGGCGATCACGATGCCCGCGAGGACGAGGCCCGACAGCGACAGCCGCGCCGTCTCCTGCCCGGACAGCAGAAGGGTCGACTCCTCCGACGAGAAGCCCGTGAGGTGTGCGCTCTCGACCATGAAGACCGCGAGCAGCGCGATGACGAGCAGGGCGCCCGCGGCTCCCAGCGCCGCCGCGAGACTCGTCGGGGCGATCCCGTGGGTCAGCCCCAACGTGGCCAGGATCACCGCCATGCCGCCAACGATCGCGACGAGGAGCGGCGGCGAACCCTCGAGGATCGCCGGGACGATGAAGTTCAGCACGACGAGCAGGCTGAGCCCGAGGCCGATGAGCGACAGCATCCCCTTCAGCCGGCCGAGCGCGATGACGAGGCCGGCGAAGACGAGCGCCAGGATCCCGACCGACCCGCCCCGCTCGAAGTCGCTGAACGCGTAGGCCTCGATCCCGCCCGCCTCGGGGTCGGCACTCGGCACATCGGGCGAGTTGGGGAACACCCGGATGCGGTCGCCCGCCTCGACCTCCGGGGCGGCGTCCACGCCGGGCAGCGTCAGCGGCACCGTCCGCCCGTCGTCGATGCCGCTCAGCACGCGGATGGTCAGCACCTGGCACGGCACGTCGCTCTGCGTCAGCGCGCACGACTCTCGCCGGACCTCGAGGACCTCGGCGCGCTCAGCACTGCCGGCCACCGCGGACGCGACGGTGACGTCCCCACTGGGCCACAGGGCGACCATCCCCGCGATGACGGCGATGACCAGCGCCGCGACGGCGCCCAGCACCACGCGGCCGGAGCGGGACTGCAGCAACTCGCGGTTCACGGCCGGGCATGGTGCCAGGCCGCGCGGCGGGGCGACGGGCGGGTGGTCAGGCGGCGACGGGCGCCGCGGCGTCGGCGCACACGCCGCCGAGCCACCGCTCGCCGTACTCGCGCATGCCGTCGACGATCGGCAGCAGCGCGAGGCCCTTCTCCGTCAGCGCGTACTCGACGCGCGGCGGGACCTCGGGGTACGTGTGGCGCTCGACGATGCCCTCCTCCTCGAGCGCGCGCAGGCGCAGCGAGAGGGTGCGCGGGCTGATGCCGGCGAGGGAGCGCTCGAGCTCACAGAAGCGCGAGCGCCCCTCGGCCAGGTCACGCACCAGCAGAAGCGTCCACTTGCCGCAGACGATCTCGGCGGTCAGACAGACCGGGCAATCGGGGTCCATGCCCCAAGACTTTACAAGATGAAGTGCCGTCAGCCGCCCAGGTTGCCCAGGAGCCCACCACTGCCACCCGAGGTCGGCACGCCGGTGATCCGGCCCTCCGACGGCTGCACGAGCACCCAACCCTGCCCGGAGAACGCCATCTGCACCGTCTCCCCCGAGCTCTTGCCCATGAGGTTCTTCATCTTGAAGTCCGTCTTGATCGACGTCGACACGCCCGAGGACCACGTGACCGCGGCCTGCGCGTCGGCGAAGGTCGGCGCCTGCGCGACGTTGAGCAGGACCGGCGGGCCGTCGGTGAGGATCGCCACCCAGCCCGTCCCGGCGAGCGCCATGTTGTAGAGGCCGCCGCCCATCATCGAGCTCGCCCCCTGGACCCGCTCGATGTCCCAGTCGATGCCCGCGTCGAAGGCCAGGACGTTCGGGCCGTTGACCGTGACCTTGTCGTTCTCGAGGTAGATGAGGTGGATGTCCTGGGCGGTGTCCGCCAGGAACACCTCACCGGTGCCGGTGACCTTCATGAGGGTCGTGCCCTCGCCGGTGGCGGCCTTCTTCAGCATCTTGCCGAGACCGCCCGATCCGGCGTGCTCGAAGGTGACGTCGCCCTGGTAGGCCACCATCGATCCGGCCTTGGCCTGCACGGTCACGGCGTCGAGCCGGACCTTGAGCAGCTTGGAGTTCTGCAACGTGAACGCCTCGGTCGCGGTCGTCTCGTTGAACTGCGCCAGCGTGGTCTGCATGGCCGTCGTGTCGTCCTTTCGAAGGAGCTTGTGGGGGGTCTGTCGCCACCTTGCCGCATCGGCGGCGCGGAGCGCAACCGCTCAACGGTGCGACGCGGGAAAAGTGACGCGAGGCGCGGACGACCCGCGCCGGCAGGTCAGGCCGCGCGCGACCCGGGAGGCGCCTGCGACATGCCGGGAGGGGCCGTCGACGTGCCCGGCAGCGGGACCGTCGCGGCGTTCCCCACGGGCACGGAGTGCGCCGGAACGGGCGGGGGCGCCGCCTGCATGGGTGCGGGTGCGGGTGCGGGCGCGGGCGCCGGAGCGGGAGCCGGTGGCGGCGCCGCCGACACCGGCGGGGCCGACACGGCCGGAGCGGGCTGTGCCGCCGGGCCGCTCATGCCCCCACCGGGACGGCGCGGGTCGCCCTCGGAGGGGCCGCGCTCGAGCTCGGCCTCCCCCAGGTCGTCCATCGTCGTGCCCCGGCGGCCGTCGGCGGCCAGGAGCAACTTGAAGTCGTGCGGGCTCGTCGCCGCCTTCATGGCCTCGTCGACGCTGACGCGACCCGCCTTCACGTGGGCGAACAGCGCCTGGTCGAAGGTCTGCATCCCGTAGTAGCCGCCCTCGGTGATGACCTCGCCGAGCTTGCCGGTCTGCTCGGGGTCGAGCACCATGTCGCGCACGCGGCCGGTCATCCGCAGGACCTCACAGGTCGCGGCCCGGCCGCCGTCCACGGTCTTGACGAGGCGCTGCGAGATGATCGCCTTCAGCGTGCCGGCGATCATCGCCCGCGCCTGCTGGTGCTGGTGCGGCGGGAAGAAGTCGATGATCCGGTTGATCGTCTCCGTCGCGTCGACGGTGTGCAGCGTGCTGAAGACGAGGTGGCCGGTCTCCGCGGCCGACAGCGCCGTCTGCACCGTCTCCTCGTCGCGCATCTCGCCGATGAGGATGACGTCCGGGTCCTGGCGCAGCACGCGGCGCAGCGCGCGCTTGAACGACTGCGTGTCCATCCCGACCTCGCGCTGGTTGATCAGCGCCCGGTGGTCCTTGTGCAGGAACTCGATCGGGTCCTCGATCGTCACGACGTGCTTGGAGTAGCTGCGGTTGATGTGGTCGATCATCGACGCGAGCGTCGTCGACTTGCCGGAGCCGGTCGTGCCCGTGACGAGCACGATGCCGCGCTCCTCGTCGGCGATGTCGCGCATGACGGCGGGCAGCTGGAGCTCGTCGAGCGTGCGGATCTCGAACGGGATGGCGCGAGCGACGATGCTGCACGTGCCGCGCTGCTGGAAGGCGTTGACGCGGAACCGGCCCACGCCGGTCATGGCGAACGAGAAGTCGACTTCGTGCTCGGTCGCGAACTCCTCGAGCTTGGTGGCGTCGCGCAGCATGTGCCGCACGGCCCCCTCGGTGTCGGCCGGGGTCAGCGCCTCGGCGCCCGGCAGCGGGACGAGCTCGCCGTTCAGGCGGAGGCGGGGCTCGGTGTAGGCCCGCAGGTGGAGGTCCGAGCCGCCCGTTGCCACGAGCTCCCGGAGCGCAGTCTCGACGTCGAACACGTTGGTGGCGTCGGCACCCGGAGGACCATGCTTGACCCGGGGGCAAACGGCGTGGACGGGCGGCCGGTAGAGGGGACACGCGCGTACCCGATTCGCTCAGGTTCCAGGTGCTTCGCTCAAGCACCCTCCTAAATGTTCCGATGTACGCGTAGGAATGGACGACCTGACCCTGCCCGCTTGGAGTCCTCGCCGCCGTGCTGTCGCGTCCGCGCTCGTCGCCGCGATGGTCGTGTCGCTGGCCGTGCTCGCCGTCGGCGGCACGACGATGGCCCGCGTCGTCGCCGCCGCGGGCATCACGATCGTCGCGGTCGCCGGCGCCCTGCTCGTCCGGGCGACCAGCCGCGACCAGCTGCGCGCGGTGCGGCACGCCCGTGCCGCGGAGAGCCGGCTGCGGGCGAGCGAGTCCCGGTACCGCGGGCTCATGACCAACGTCCCCGTCGGCGTCTTCCTCGCCGACGGCGCAGGAGAGCTGCAGTACGTCAACGACACCTGGTGCGACCTGACCGGCCTGACCCCGGGCCGCGCTCTGGGCCGCGGCTGGCTGCAGGCCGTGCACCCCGACGACCGCGAGCGCATCTCGTCGTCCTGGTACGTCACGACCCCCGACGAGCGGGAGTTCCGCGGCGAGCTGCGCATCGGCGATCCCGCGTCGGGCGACCCGATCCGCCACGTCCTCGTCGAGACCGAGCACATCGAGGACGCGGGCGGCGGCGAGCCCGGCATCATGGGCACGGTCGTCGACGTCACCGAGCGCCGCCGCGCCGAAGAGCTGCTGCGCGACTCCGAGCGGCGCCACCGCCTCATCAGCGCGAACCTCCCCGGGGCCGTCGTGGCGATCCTCGACCACGACCTGCGCATCACCCTGCTGGAGGGCGAGATCGCCGAGTCGGCGTTCGACCCCGACGCCCTGATCTTCGAGCCCGTCACGATGCTCGCCGGCCCCGAGGACGCCGCCGCGCTCGCCGCGGCCGCCGAGGGCGCGCTGCGCGGCATCGACGCGACGGTGGAGCTCGACAGCGACCGCCTCGGCCGCACCCTGGAGATCCACCTCGGTCCGTACCGCGACGAGCTGGGCGAGATCCTCGGTGTGCTGCTCGTCGGCACGGACGTCACGACGCAGCGTCTCGCCGACGCCGCCCTGCGCCACGCCGAGCGCCGCTTCCGTGCCGTCTTCGAAGAGGCGCCGATCGGCATCGCCGTCGTCGGCCTCGACGGGCGACTGCGCCAGGTCAACCGGGCGCTCACCGACATCACGGGCTACCGGCGATCCGAGCTCGAGCGCACCGCGCTGCACACGATCACCCACCCGGACGATCTCGACGCCAGCGGCGAGGCGCTCAGCGCGCTCGCCGACGGCCACACCGAGGCCCAGGAGGTCGAGCTGCGGTACCTGCACGCGACCGGCCACCCGGTGTGGGTGTCCATGCAGGCGACGCTCGTCCGCGACCCCGACGACCAGCCGGACTTCCTCATCATGCAGGTCCAGGACGTCACCGAACGCCGCCGGTTCGAGGACCGCCTGCGGCACATGGCCGACCACGACCCGCTCACCGGGCTGCCGAACCGCCGCGCCTTCGAGGCCGCGCTCGAGGGCCAGGTCGAGCACGTCAAGCGCTACGGCCCCGCCGGCGCGCTGCTCGTCCTCGACCTCGACGGCTTCAAGTACGTCAACGACACGCTCGGCCACTCCGCCGGCGACGAGCTGCTCGTCAGCGTCGCCGCCGTCCTGCGCGAGCGGCTGCGCACCACGGACGTCCTCGCCCGCCTCGGCGGTGACGAATTCGCCGTCCTGCTGCCCCAGGGCCGCCGCGACGAGGCGTGGACCGTCGCCCAGGCGCTGGTCGAGGCGATCCGCAACCGCGCCGACCGCCTGCGCGGCGAGCTCGCCGGCCGGATCACCGCGTCGGTCGGCGTCGCGCTCTTCACCGACGACAAGACCTCCTCCGAGGAGATGTTCGTCAACGCCGACCTCGCGATGTACGACGCGAAGGAAGCCGGCCGCAACCGCGTCTGCTTCTTCTCCGACGACGAGGAGGCGGAGTCCAAGATCAAGGCCCGCATGGAGTGGGTCGAGAAGATCGTCCAGGCGCTGGACGAGGACCGCTTCGTGCTGCACGCCCAGCCGATCGTCGACCTCCAGAAGATGGAGGTCGCCTGGCACGAGCTACTCATCCGCATGGTCGACGAGCAGGGCGAGCTCGTCCCGCCGGGCGCGTTCCTCTACGTCGCCGAGCGGTTCGACCTCATCCAGACCATCGACCGCATGGTCGTGCGCAAGGCCATCGAGTACATGGAGCGCGAGGGCCGCGCGGGCCGCCGGCTCCCGGTCAGCGTCAACGTCTCGGGCCGGTCGCTCGGCGACCCCGAGCTGCTCGAGATCATCGAGGAGGACCTGGCGCGGGCCAAGCACGTCCATCCGCACGACCTCGTCCTCGAGGTCACGGAGACGGCCGCGGTCTCCGATATCCCGGCCGCCCGGATCTTCAGCGAGCGGCTGTCCGAACTGGGCTGCCGGCTGGCACTCGACGACTTCGGCGCGGGCTTCGGGTCGTTCTACTACCTCAAGCACCTCCCCTTCGACGTCCTGAAGATCGACGGCGAGTTCGTCCGCGGCTGCGCGACGAACCCGACGGACCGGCTGGTCATCAAGGCGCTCGTCGACATCGCCCGCGGCATGGGCAAGGTCACGGTCGCGGAGTTCGTCGGCGACGACGAGATCGTCCGGCTGCTCCTGCGCGAGGGCGTCGACCTCGGCCAGGGGTACCACCTCGGCAAGCCGCGCCCGCTGGAGGAGCTCCTCGGGCCGTACCCCGACGAGGACGCGCCGGTCGACTCGACCGCCGACATCGTCGCCGACAAGTCCCGCGAGGCCTAGCACTACCCGTCAGGCCGGTGTCCGTGCGAGGATGCCGCCCGGGATGAGTGGAACGGCTGAGGGGACCGAGCAGTTGCTGGCCCGCCGGGCCCTTGCGCAGGAGCGCGAGGAGCAGGCCAAGGCCAAGCAGCACGAACGCGGCGGGCAGACCGCGCGAGAGCGGATCGACCGCCTCCTGGACGACGGATCGTTCACCGAGGTCGACCGGTATCGCCGCGAGGCGCTCGGCCCGCCGGGGACCCCGCGACCCGAGGGCGACGCGGTCGTCACCGGCCACGGGACCG
Organism: Solirubrobacteraceae bacterium; assembly: GCA_016463765.1. Taxonomy (GTDB): domain Bacteria; phylum Actinomycetota; class Thermoleophilia; order Solirubrobacterales; family Solirubrobacteraceae; genus Svornostia. Next base: position 136,559 of record JAEMQS010000001.1, read on the forward strand.
TCGACGGGCGCCCCGTCGCCGTGTACGCCCAGGACTTCACGGTCCTCGGCGGGTCCGTCAGCCTCACCGTCGGCCAGAAGGTCGCGAAGGTCATGGACCTCGCCGCGAAGAGCGGTATGCCGATCGTCGGCATCAACGACAGCGGCGGCGCCCGGATCCAGGGCGGCCTCGTGGCGCTCACGGGCTACGGCGAGATCTTCCGTCGCAACGTCCAGTTCTCCGGGATGGTCCCGCAGCTGAGCCTCATGATGGGCCCGTGCGCGGGCGGCGCGGCCTACTCCCCCGCGATGACCGACTTCGTGCTCATGGTGCGCCAGAGCTCGTACATGTTCGTCACCGGTCCCGAGGTCATCCGCGCCGTCACCGGCGAGCGGGTCGACGCGGAGACGCTCGGCGGCGCGGACACCCACGCGACCCGCTCGGGCGTCGCGCATCTGGCGGTCGACAGCGAGGACGAGTGCATCGAGGACGCGCAGGCGCTGCTGAGCTTCCTGCCGTCGAACTACCGCGAGCTGCCGCCGGATGTCCCGCCGGGAGAGGCCCCGGCCAACCACCGCGAGGTCGGCCGGATCATCCCGGACGACCCGTCGCGCAGCTACGACATGCGCAAGGTCATCCGGGCGCTCGTCGACGACGAGGACTTCCTCGAGATCCAGCCCGAGTGGGCGACGACGATGATCTGCGGCTTCGCCCGTCTCGACGGCATGGCGGTCGGCATCTACGGCAACCAGCCGATGGTGCGCGCCGGCGTCATCGACATCGACGCGTCGGAGAAGGCGTCGCGCTTCATCCGCACCTGCAACGCCTACAACGTGCCGCTCGTGTGCTTCGCCGACGTCCCCGGCTACCTCCCGGGCGTCGAGCAGGAGTGGGGCGGCATCATCCGCCACGGGGCGAAGCTCATCTTCGCGTGGACCGAGGCGACGGTGCCGAAGCTCACGATCAACACCCGCAAGGCCTACGGCGGGGCGTACGGCGTGATGGGCGCCAAGCAGCTGCTGGGCGACGTCAACCTCGCGTGGCCGCAGGCGGAGCTCGCGGTCATGGGCGCCGAGGGCGCGGTCAGCGTGCTTGGGCGCAAGGAGCTCAAGGAGGCCGCTGACCCTGACGCGAAGCGCGCCGAACTGCTCGAGCGCTACCGCCGCGAGCTGCTGACCCCGTACCCGGCGGCCGAGCGTGGCTACGTCGATGACGTGATCGACCCGGCGGAGACCCGCGACAAGCTCATCGCCGCCTTGCACATGCTGCGGCCGAAGTATCAGCCGACGAGCGACCGCAAGCACAGCAACATCCCGCTGTAGCGCACCTCCGGCGCGTTTCGAATCTCATTCGAACGCGCTCTGGGAGCGTTGATCGTGAGATGCCCCGACCGCGGGGCATTCCCTGTCCAACGCCCAGGAGGCATCGTGCTTCGACATGCCCTAGCGGTTGTCGCAGCGACCATCGTCGCGACGACCCTGTCCACCACCACCGCACAGGCGGCATGCGGCGGGGAGTTCCCCAACGCCGTCGCCGGCGCACCGCTCTGCCAGACCAACGAGATCACGTACGGCAACTCCAAGCTCAACTACACGCTGACCGCGACGAACACGCCGGTCACCATGACGGAGCCGCTGTCCCTCCTGGCCATCAAGCCGGATCCCGTCGCGGCCAGCGCCACCGACCAGTTCGCCGCGGCGGACGCCCCCAACGGCCCCGGGCGCCCGGTCATCCTGTGGCTGCACGGCGGCGGCTTCGTGGCCGGCCAGAAGACCGACATGCAGCACTACGCGAAGTTCTTCGCCCGGTACGGCTTCGTCAGCGTCATGCCTGAGTACGACCTCCCGCCGCTGGGCGACTTCTACACCGACGGCGCGTGGTCCGTGCCGAACAAGCGCGCCACCAACCTGACGGTCGACAGCGTCTCGCAGTCGGCGCAGCGGGACATCCAGACCGCGGTCCGCCACCTCCGGGTGCGGTTCGAGGACTACGGCATCAACCCGCACAGGATCTACGCCGTGGGCATGTCCTCGGGGGGCATCACGGCCGTCCGACTCGCCACGCGCGCCACGGACACCGACAAGCCCGGCCGCGACGTCACGCCCGGCGCGTCCTCGCTGGTCTCCCACATCTCGGGCGCCGTCAGCATCGCGGGCAGCGAGTGCTTCGCAGGAGCCCCGACCTCGGTCCAGCTGTGGCCCTACCGCGCGCCCGCGGGCACGTGCACGGTCGACACGAACACCACCGGCAACGCGCCGTTCTGGATGCTGCACGGCAACTACGACCAGACGCTGAAGTACGACTGGGCCCGCGCCGCCTGCCGCGCCTACCCGACGCAGTGCGGCGACAGCCGGTTCCACCTCTACAACCGCTACCCGATCAACGAGTCCGGCCCGGGGCACAGCGACGGCTCGGTCGGGAACTGCACCCTGACGCCGACGATGTCGCAGGCCGTGGGCGGCGTGTGGTGGAACAACTACTTCGGCCTCCCGATCGACGTCTACCCCGGCGGCGACCATTTCTTCGCCGACCCCGGTTCCTGTGAGTCTCGTGCCGGTGTGACCTCCAGCGGCGCCGCCGCGGCAGGCACGTGGGCGAACATGAACGCTCCCGCCGATCGCCCCCGCACCGTGGCGTACCGGATCTGGCTCTCGCTGTACCCGCTCGCCAGCGCGCCGTAGGCGCTGTCCCGTTCCGGCGCGGTCGCCAGAACAAGGTTCTGGCGACCCCGCCGTTCGGTGGCATCATCTGCTCCATGCAACATCGCACTGTCCGCGAAGCCATCCTGGAGAGCGCCACCGAGGCGTTCGTCGCCCAACCCGCGGTGACCGTGTCCGTCGCCGCCATCGCCGACCGGGCGCACGTCGCGGTCGGGTCCGTGTACCACCACTACGGCGACAAGCAGGCCCTGCAGTTCGCCGTTGCGTCGCGCCTCATGGACATGCTGCTCGACGGGTACCTGGGACCGGCACTGGACGGAGACGACCCGCTCGCCGACCGCCTGCTCGCGCACTGCACCGCCTACGCCGCGTTCGTCGAGCAGCACCCCGCGGAGTTCCGGACGATGACCAACACCTCCTACGCGGATGTCGCGGATGGCGCGGCTCGCGAGTGGGCCAACCGCGTCCTCGGCCGGGTCGCCGCCCACCTCGAGCGGCTCACCACGCTCGTCGCCGAAGCGCAGGCCCAGGGGATCGTGCGCTCCGGAGAGCCCGGACGGCTCGTCATCCTCGTGTGGTCGGCGCTGTACGGGATCTGCCACCTCCACGGCCGCTACCCCGATGTCGTCCCGGCGACGGCGGGACGGTCCGCCCTCCAGAACATGGCCGCGCAGGTGGCCCGGGACGCGATGATGGTCGACGAGCCCACCACGGTCGGCGGCTGACCGCTGGCATCATCTCGCGGATGGCTTCCCGCACCGTCCGCGAGTCCATCCTCGACAGCGCCACCCGGGCGTTCGTCGCGCAGCCCGCGGTCAACGTCTCGGTGGCCAAGATCGCGGAGGACGCCCACGTCGCGGTCGGCTCGGTCTACCACCACTTCGGCGACAAGCAGGCGCTGCAGCTCGCGGTGACCGCCCGGCTCATGGACCTGCTGCTCGACGGGTACCTCGGACCCGCGCTGGACAGTGACGATCCTCTGCCCGACCGCCTGCTCGCGCACTGCACCGCCTACGCCGCGTTCGCCGAGGAGCACCCCGCGGAGTTCCTGCTGATGACGAGCACGACGTACCCACCCGTGGACACCGCCGCGGCGGAGGAGGGGCCCGGTCGCGTCCTCGGTCGCGTGAGCGCCCACCTCCAGCGACTCATGGCGCTGGTCTCCGACGCGCAGGACCAGGGCATCATCCGGGCGGGCGACCCGGGACGCCTGGTCATCCTCGTGTGGTCGGCCCTCTACGGCATCTGCCACCTGCACGGCCGCTACCCCGCCGTCGTCCCGGCCACCGCCGGGCGATCCGCGCTCCAGGACCTGGCCGAGCAGATCGCGCGCGACGCGATGATGCTCGACCACGCGGCCTGAGCGCCGCGGTCAGCGGTCGGCGGCCTGCTGCACGGCGCGCTCGACGAACGCCAGCTTCTCGATCACCGGCGGGCTGATCACGAACGGGTACGGGTCGTCGAGCCCGAGGCTTCGCGCCATCCCGTTCAGCGCCGGCATGAGCGCGAACCAGGCGAGCAGCACGGCCCGCGGCGCCGCGTCGGCGTTCGGCTGCGACGCCGCACCGGCGGCCCGCAGGTCGTACGCCTCGGCCGTCTGCACGCTGTCGCGGATGTGCAGGTAGTGCGCGAAGGTCTCGGCCCAGTCCTCGGCCGGGTGCATCGTGGCGTACGCGCTGACGTGCGCGTCCATCCAGTCGGCCGGCGGGCCGTTCTCGTAGTGGCGCTGCAGCGCCGCCTGGTAGTCCTCGCGCTCGTCGCCGAAGAGCTCGCGGCTCTCGTCCTCCAGGTCGGTCCCCCCGACGATGATCGGCCAGTAGTAATGGCCGATCTCGTGGCGGAAGTGGCCGAGCACCGTGCGGTACTGCTCGCCCATCTGCGCGCGCATCTCCTCGCGGTGCGCGTCGTCGACCTCGGCGAGATCGAGCGTGATGACGCCCGACGCGTGGCCGGTGGTCACGTGCTCGTACGCGCTGGACAGCAGCCGGAACTCCAGGCCGCCCTCACGCTCGGTGGCCGACTCGACCGGCAGCCCGAGCTCGGCGAGCTGGAACAGCAGCCAGCGCTTGGCCGCCTCGGCACCGACGAGGTCGGCGATCGCCGCCTCGTCGTCGGCGGGCGGGCGCTCGGCGGTCAGCGCGCAGCTGCGGCACAGCCGCCCCGGCCCGTCGGCGAGCCAGTTGCAGCCGATGAGCTGCGCGTTGACGCACCGCGGGAGCGAGCCGTCGTTGACGACCAGCTCCTGCGCGTCAGGGTCGAAGCTCTGCTCGGCCCCGCAGGCCAGGCACGATGAATTCTCGAAGTACAGCCTGCGACCGCAGCGGCCGCAGGCGAAGACTCTCACGCGACGTCGCGGAGCTTCTGCGCCTCAGCGAGGCTCTGCAGCTTCTTCAGCGACTGGTTCTCGATCTGGCGGATGCGCTCGCGCGTGACGTTGAACGTGCGGCCCACCTCGTCGAGGGTGCGCGGGTGCTCGCCGCCGAGGCCGTACCGGAGCTCCAGCACGCGGCGCTCGCGGTAGGAGAGGTTCTCCAGCGCCTCACGCAGGGCTTCCTTCGTGAGGATCTCCGCAGCGCGCTCGTAGGGCGACTCAGCCCGCTCGTCGGCAATGAACTGGCCGAACTCGGACTCCTCCTCGTCACCGACCGGCTTCTCGAGGGAGACCGGGGCCTGCGCGGAGCGCTTGATCGAATCGACCTCTTCGGGGTCGATGCCGGTGACCTCGGCGATCTCCTCGGCCGTGGGCTCGCGGCCCAGCTCGGTAACGAGCTTGCGCTCGGCACGGCCGATCTTGTTCAGCTTCTCGACGACGTGCACCGGGATGCGGATCGTGCGCGCCTTGTCGGCGAGCGCACGCGCGATGGCCTGGCGGATCCACCAGGTCGCGTACGTGGAGAACTTGAAGCCCTTGCGGTAGTCGAACTTCTCCGCCGCGCGGACGAGGCCGAGCGTGCCCTCCTGGATGAGGTCCAGGAACGGCAGGCCCTGGTTGCGGTAGTTCTTCGCGATCGAGACAACGAGGCGGAGGTTGGACTCCACCATCTTCTGCTTGGCGTCGAGGTCGCCGCGCTCGATGCGCTTGGCGAGGTCGACCTCCTCCTGCGCGGTGAGCAGGCGGACCTTGCCGATGTCCTTGAGGAACAGCTGGAGGCTGTCCGTCGTCATGTCCGGCTTCAGGTCGATCGTCGACTTCGCCTTGCGCTGACGGCGTTTGTCGGGCGCGCGCTCGACGGCGTTGGCCGCGACGGCCGCCGGGTCGATCTCCTCGACGAGCTCGATCTCCGAGCCCTCCAGGAACGCGTGCAGCTCTTCGACATCGGCCTCGTCGAGGTCAACTTCCGCTACCGCCTTGGCGATCTCGGCGAACGTCAGCACGCCGGTGATCTGCCCCTTGGCGAGGAGCTGCTTGACCTCTTCGAGTTCCTGAAGTTCGACTACTGACATGAATGGTCTTTCGCTCGTGCCCGGATTCCGAGTGTAGGACGGTTGACCGGGCGCTCTTGCTCTCGACGGAGGACGTTGGGGATCTTGGTCGGTGCCGATGCCGCTTCCGAGTTTGGTCCCCTGAACGCGCACCCATCCTAGGGTGCCCGTTTCGACCTCGTCAACGCGCGGAGTCCGCCCCGCACGACTAGTACCTAGAACGACGCGATGTGTCACAGGTTTCGGCGCAAACCCGCAAAACCTCAAACTGCGATGATGCGGACATGGCCGACAAGTCGAACGAGCGCGATGTCCTGACCAGCCTTCCGCGGACCCGACCCTCCCGCCGCAGCACCAAGCGCGGCGCGTCCGCGGGGGCGGCGGCGACGCCTGAGCAGGCGGCGCCGAAGCCCGCGAAGAAGCCCGCCGCCGCGAAGAAGGCCCCCGCTGCGAAGGCCAAGGCCGCCGCGAGCGCGAAACCGGCCGCCGCGAAGGCCAAGACCGCAGCCGCGAAGCCGAAGACCGCCGCCGCCGCGAAGCCGAAGACCGCCGCAAAGCCCAAGGCCACCGGGGCCTCGAAGGCCAAGCCGACCGCGAAGCCGAAGGCCGCCGCCAAGCCGAAGGCCACCGCCGCCGCGAAGCCGAAGACCGCCGCAAAGCCCAAGGCCACCGCCGCCGCGAAGCCCAAGCCGGCCGCCAAGCCCACGCCGGCCGCGAAGCCCGCCGAGCGCGCCGCAGCAGCCGGCGCCGCGGTGCCGCCCGCGGGCTACGCGACGCCCGCCGGCGCCACGCCGCCGCCCGCCGAGACCACGAATGACCTGCTCACGACGAGTGTCCAGGCCGCCGAGGAGCTGGCGTCGATCGGCGTCACGCTGCTCAAGCAGGTCGCGGGCTCCCTCGCGTCGAAGCTCCCCAAGCCGTAGTTGACGTAATCGCGCTTCCTCCGGCGGGCCCCCTGCGCTAGGGTTCCCGCCGTCAGCCGAGTCCCCGACGCGTCCGCGCCCGGGGAGCGGGGGAACCACTGCGGGCCGCACGTCGGCCCGCCGGGGCGAATCGGCGCCAACGACCTTCGGGTCCGCGGCGCGGTAGCGCACACGCGCGAGCCCGTCAGCTCACCCCGTAGGCGGACCTGCCAGCCGCACCCATATCTGTGACTCGTTCGCGACCCCTCATCGCGGCGCTCTGCGCCGTTTCGATGGCCTGCCCGGCTGCCGCGCAGGCCCAGGCACCCGTGCCCGCCGACGGCGGTGGCGCCGCCTTCGGCGAGTCGCCGCTCGCCGCCGAGCCCGCCGCGCTGCACGGCCGCATGACCACGATCAAGGGCTCGCGGCCCGATGCCGCGGGCAAGCAGGTCACGGTCCAGCGCCTGGTGCCCGACACCGGCTGGCAGACCCTCGGCATCGTCGCCGCCGACGCGTCCGGAACGTTCGCCCTGCCCTGGCGGGCCGTGGACGTGGGCCGCTACGAGCTGCGCACCGTCGTCGACGGTCAGAGTGCTCCCGCGCAGGCCCAGACCGCCAGCGCCGAGGCCGCCGTCGCCGAACTCGTCGTCTATCGGCCTGTGAAGGCCACATGGTACGGCCCCGGGTTCTTCGGCAACCGCACCGCGTGCGGTCAGCGCCTGCGCAAGGGCACGCGCGGCGTCGCGCACCGCACGCTGCCCTGCGGCTCGGTCGTCGAGGTCAGCTACGGCGGGAAGTCCGTCCAGGCCCGCGTCATCGACCGCGGGCCGTTCCGCGCGGGCGTGCACTACGACCTCACGCAGGCCACGGCGCGCGACCTGGGCTTCGACGGCCTGGAGACCATCGGCGTGCTGACCGTCTCACGCCCCGCCGAGCCGGCGGAGCGCAAGCGCCGCTAGGTGTCCTGCCCGCGGACTTAGTGAACGCGGGTGATGGGTGGTCGGCCGTTGGCGGC